>NZHH01000057.1:0-34994 GCA_002691245.1 Rickettsiales bacterium
AACTCTCTCTTTTGCTCGAGTCCCCTCTTCGTCTCTTCTGATACCTGCAATAATACCTTTAAATTTTCTTTTACTAATTATTCTCTTTAAACCTTCGGTTTTTCTTGCAGCAGATCTTGCAGCAGGTGGAAGAGATGGATCAATTTCTGAGAGAGGTGGACATTTTTCTTTTATAAGTTGAAGATTCCATAATTTCTCATATTTTTCTCTAAAACTGTACATTTCTTGAAATTTTTTACCTGTATCAACATGTACTAGTGGGAANGGTATCTTACCCAAAAAAGCTTTGAAAGCCAACCAGACCATAACATTTGAGTCTTTTCCTAATGACCATAATAAAGCTATATTTGGAATTGATCTAAAAGCTTGTCTAAGAATAAAAATACTTTCATTCTCTAATTTTTTAAGATTTATTTGCATTTAATTTTTTAAATTATAATGAATTCCACATTCTGTTTTAATTTTATTTGNCCACCGACCAGANCTTGGATTTTTGANGTTANAAGACTTTACTGTACAATGNNTACAACCTATTGACAAATACCCTTTTGNAAAAAGTGGGTGTTTTTTNATTTTATTTTTAGAANAATAGGAATCAATAAAAGAGCGATTNACTAANGCTAANGGATTAATAACAACTTTACCATTTAATTGTTCAAAATTTTCTAAAAGCGATCTTTCACCCTTATGATAGGATTTTCTTCCTGAAATCCAAGCACTATATTTTCTTAGTTCTTTATTAAGTGGAAGAACTTTTCTAATATTACAACATAGGTCAGGATTTGAATTCCATAAATCATCATGTTTATCAATCTCTGATAAATCTGATGGGTTTGGAAATATTTCTTTACAATTTTTAAANTTNAATNTTTTGATTAAATAGTTTTTATATTCAATAGTTTCTTTNAATAAAAATTTTGTATTTATTAATATTATGGGAATTTTTGTGTCTATTTTCGAAATCATGTGGAGAATTATAGCTGACTCNCTTCCAAATGAACAAACATAAGCAACATTATTTTTAAAAATCCTAGTGAGTGAAGCTATTAATATCTCTTCTGGATCAGAATTTTTAAAAGTATTATTTAAGTTTTTAAGAAAATTAGTGTCATCAACCATACTATTTNATAAATCTTATGACNTAATTTGTCAATAAGATATGTAAAATATTATNTACTACACAAATATTATGTATTTTAATTTNAAAATAAAGAATTATTAATATTAATAATGAATAAGAAACTTAAGAAAAACAAGCTTCGTTGGCTTGCATTAAATTTGTTTATGGTAGTGNCTATGGTTATAATTGGGGGCATTACCAGACTAACTGATTCAGGCTTATCAATGACAACTTGGAATTTTTTCAAAGGCACCATTCCCCCATTGAATAATAACGATTGGATAAACCTATTTAATCTCTATAAGGAATTTCCAGAGTTTAAATTNAAAAATTCTAATATGATTCTAGATGATTTTAAGAAAATTTTCTTTTGGGAATATATCCACAGAATTTGGGGAAGATTAATAGGATTAACTTTTTTTATACCTCTNATAATCATTTGGTTAAAAAACGGTTTCAATACCAATGAAAAAAAATTATTAATTTCACTCTCATTACTAGGGTTCTTTCAAGGTTTCATGGGCTGGTTTATGGTAGAGAGTGGATTAATAGACAAACCAGATGTAAGTCACTTTAGACTTTCNGCCCACCTTGTTACGGCTTTTGTTATATATTCTATTCTNCTTTATTTTTTCTGGAATCTAATTATTGAAAAAAAACCTNTGGATAAATATTTGCNTAAGATTAATCANCATAAAAATAATTTTGTGGTCTCATTAATACTTTTACTTACAACTATCTCTGCCGGNGCCTTAGTATCTGGNACAGAAGCTGGNCTAGCTTATAATAACTTTCCNTTAATGGGCNACAANATTTTACCTCCAATTCTAATATCTAACGAATCNTATTTATTAAATGAATACTTCAATGANCAAGGTTTTCTTCAATTNNCCCACAGATTTTTNGCNACAATTACNCTNTTGTTTNTTCTTCATACAATATTTAAGGCTAATAGAGATGGGTTTTTTGAGGGTTTTAAAATACTTTTCTACTTTTTAGTATCTTTCATTCTATTTCAATATACTCTTGGAATTATAATTTTGAAATTATACGTACCAATATCTTTAGGACTAATGCATCAAATTGGTTCTTTATTCATGCTTACTCTGGTTATAATTTCTATATCCGAATGTAACAAAATAAAAAGGGCGAATTAACGCCCTTTATTTTCAAATTGAAGGTTTACAGAGTTTTATTAGAAACTTTTACCAATCGAGAATATGATCTGATCACTTTCTATATCTGCTCCATATCCGTCTACGGTAGTAAATGTCAATCCTAGATCTAAACCAAAGGCACTAGTTGAAATAGATGCTAAATAATCACTGTAAGAGTTTCCGCCTTCCATTTCAGCTCCACTAAATCCAGCAGCCCCTGCAATTGTGAATGGTGTATTAGGAACAGCAATTTCAACGCTGACATTTTGATAATCGTAGTCGTCTTGCTGAAATCCTGCGGGTGAGTAACCATAGTAATATGAAATTCCGACATCCGTGATAGGATTCGGAACTGCCAAGCTCAATGAACCGTAATACTCAAGAAAATCAACATTTCTAGCACCATTAGCAGTATTTTCATCAGTCATACCAGGATAGTCGTAGTACAAAAAACCAGCATCCCATGAGAAATAGTCCTCTAGAAGTGGTACTGCTCCAGAAAAACCTCCATAGTAATCGAGTTCATTGCCTGAAAGGGTGTTTGTTCCACCTGAAACGTTAGAACCCCAGAATCCAACATAAGCATCTATATATGTATCGATTAATGTAACACCGTAGTCTAAACCACCTTGAACGGCAGAATGACCATCATTTTGTCTTTCTCCTCTCCACACATATTGTGAATAGTATCCAACATTTGCTGAAATCTCACCATATGGTAGTTTATCTGGGAACTCAAATGAACTTGCTGGGTTAGAGAATATAAATGGTAGCGACATAGCTGAGCCTATTAAAATTTTTTTTATCATGATAATCCTTTCCTTCAATTAGATAGTAAATTCAAAATTAGATAGTAAATTCAAAATGATTAAAAATTATGCATTATCAATATTTGTTCGATAATTAATCATTAAGATAAAGATATCTTGTGCTTTAATGAAAATCAAGTGGATTTAACAAAATTGACACAAATAGATAATTCTGTTGTAATTTTACAACAAATTTGTTTGCTAGCTCCAAACGTTGTATAAACAGTAAAATTTAAATCTCAAAGGTTGTGGAATTTTTACTTAACATTTCTTATTTAGTTTTTGCTTCTTGGGTCTATTTGATCTTTATCCATGGAAGGCATGAACTCATAAATGACGATCTTTTCTGGAGTAACAAAATTATTTTTGAAGAAAAAGTCCCTGGTAATCAGAGGATAGATAACAACTCAGATTCAGTCTGCGTTATAATACCAGCTAGAAATGAGGAAAAAACCATTAAAAAAACTTTAGACTCAATCAAAAATCAAAACTACAAAAATATTAATGTGATTGTTGTTGATGACCACAGTTCAGATAAAACATCTGAAATAGTTAAAATGTTTAAAAAATCATTTAAAAAAGTTGAATTAATAACTGGGAAAGATTTACCATCTGGGTGGGTTGGAAAGACCTGGGCGTTAAAGCAAGGAGTTGACGCTGCAAATAAAAAAAAATTTGATTATTACTTATTTCTTGATTCAGACATTAGCTTATCACAAGACTTACTTAATAATGTGATCTGTTTTATAAAAACCCAAAACTACATAATGATTTCATTAATGGCTAAATTAAACTGTGATACATTCTGGGAAAAGCTCCTCATACCTCCTTTTATTTTTTTCTTTCAAAAAATGTATCCTTTTAATCTAGTAAATAAAAAAACATCGTCTTTTGCTGCTGCGGCCGGTGGATTTATTTTTTGCAAAGCCTCAGTATTTAATAATGATAATTTATATAATAAAATTAAAAATAAACTCATTGATGATTGCAATATTGCAAAACTTTTAAAACAAACTGGAAATATTTGGCTTGGCCTAACAAAGAAAGTAGAAAGTGGACGAAGCTATAATGATCTCAAAAGCATATGGCGTATGGTTTCACGAACGGCTTTTGAACAGCTAAAACATTCATTTTTATTGCTTTTTATATGTGTTTTGGGGCTCGCGTTAATATATCTTACCCCTATTTTTATCTTAGTTCTCTCGATATTTTTAAAATTTGATAAGGAGTTTTTTCACCTTTTTTTCCTTAATTTTTCATCCTTTGGGATGATGCTAATAATTATTATGCCTACACTAAATTTCTATAAAGTAGAAAAAGTATTTGCATTAGCCCTTCCTTTAAGCGCAACATTATATATTTGTATGACAGTCACATCAGCGTTAAATTATAAATTACTAAATGGTAATATCTGGAAAGGAAGAAAGTATTAAGCAAATCAACGAACAATATATATCCTCACTTTTATCTGGAAAGAACTTCAAAGATGAAAACTTCCCAGTTGCTTCCTTTGTAATTAAAAAAAAAATAAGAAAAATAATCAGACTATTTTATTTTTTTGCGAGAACATCTGACGATATTGCAGATAATAAAAACATCAAATCAAAAGAGAAATTAAAAATTCTGAATTATTTCGATAATTGTTTAAAAACCCAAGAAAAAACTAAGATTGATATTATAAAAAAACTAATTTCAAATTTCACTCATATAAAATTTGCCAAAAAATATGCAAGACAACTTTTAGTTGCATTTAAGTTAGATGCAAAAAAAAACAGGTATGATAACTGGGGTGAATTAATTTATTACTGTAAATATTCAGCAAACCCAATAGGAAGATTTTTCATTGAATTAACTTATCTTTCAAAAAAACTCGAGATAAAAGATAAAAAAATTATTTTCAAAGCCTCTGATAACCTTTGTACAGCCTTGCAAATCATAAATCATATGCAAGATTGTCAAGAAGATTTTGTAAATCTTAATAGAATTTATATACCTAATATTTACTTTAAAAAATACACCGTTGGGATTAACATTTTAAAAACAGAAAGAAAATCATTGAAATTTGATAAACTAAAAGAAGAGATAATTAATAAAGTTGAAAAATTATTGGATAATTCAACGATTGGTTTGAAATCAATTGAAATTTGGGGTCTGAAAAAGGAAGCTCTAATTATTTTAAATATTGCAAAAAGATTATGTTTTCTGCTAAAACAGAGAAATCCATTAGAAAAAAAAATAAAATTATCACGTATTGATTTGATTTTTTGTTTTATAAAAGGGATAATATATGATTAGTATTTATTTTTCTTGAAAAAAGGTGCATATATAAAATGAAACTCCAAACCAATCTATTAGATAAAGTAAAATATCCCAAAGATCTTAAAGGTTTCAATGATAAAGAGCTGAAGATTTTATGTAAGGAACTTAGAGACGAAGTGGTCGATGCTGTATCAGTAACGGGTGGACACTTAGGTGCTGGTTTAGGAGTAGTTGAGTTGACCGTAGCCATACACAGTGTTTTCAATACTCCAAAAGACAAATTGATTTGGGATGTTGGACATCAATGCTATCCTCACAAAGTAATCACAGGAAGAAGAGATAAAATAAGAACAATTAGACAGCCGGGCGGACTATACGGATTTACAAAAAGAGCCGAGAGCGAATACGATCCTTTTGGTGCTGCTCATTCTTCAACATCAATATCAGCTGGTCTTGGAATGGCAGTTGCCAGAGATCTCAAAAAAGAGAACCACAATGTTGTTTGTGTTATTGGAGATGGAGCAATTAGTGCCGGTATGGCTTACGAAGCAATGAATAATGCAGGCTCAATGAATGCAAGACTCATTGTAATCTTGAACGACAACGACATGTCAATAGCACCTCCTGTAGGAGCCATGAGTGCCTATCTTTCAAGATTATTGTCTACCAAAACATTTCAATCTGCTAGGACGCTTGCAAAACACATGGCAAAAAAGTTTCCCAAAAGTTTCCAAAATATGGCTGCCAAAGCAGATGAGTACGTTCGAGGCATGGTAACTGGTGGAACGTTGTTCGAAGAACTTGGTTTCTTTTATCTCGGTCCGATTGATGGACATAATCTTGATCATCTTCTCCCAGTTTTAAGAAACCTAGAGAAATCAAAGTGGGACGGCCCTGTTTTCCTTCATGTAGTTACAAAAAAAGGATATGGTTATGAACCGGCTGAAAAATCTGAGGACAAGTACCATGGTGTAAGTAAGTTTAATGTTGTTACAGGTGAACAAGTAAAATCCACATCCACAATACCCAGTTATACAAAGGTTTTTGCCAACGCTTTGATAAAACAAGCTAAAAAAGACAAATCTATAGTAGCAATCACAGCAGCAATGCCCTCAGGAACTGGCTTAGATAGTTTTCAAAAAGCCTATCCATCAAGAACATTCGATGTAGGTATCGCTGAGCAACATGCAGTTACTTTTGCCGCAGGATTAGCCTCAAGAGGCATGAAGCCTTATGCTGCTATATATTCAACTTTCCTTCAAAGAGCATATGATCAAGTAGTCCACGACGTTGCTATCCAATCTCTCCCAGTTAGGTTTGCAATTGATCGAGCTGGTCAAGTTGGTGCTGATGGAGCAACACACGCTGGTTCATTTGATCTGGCTTACCTATGCACGCTCCCTAACTTCATAGTGATGGCTCCAAGCGATGAAAACGAGTTATGTAATTGCATTGCGACATCTACTACCATTAATGATAAACCATCAGCATTTAGATACCCCAGAGGAGAAGGTTTAGGGTTAAAGATAAATGATCAACAAGAGATTTGGAAAATTGGTAAAGGCAGGATAGTACGTGAGGGAAGTAAGATTTGCATCTTATCTCTAGGAACAAGACTTAAAGACTCCATTGTTGCATCTGAGATACTAGGAACATATGGGCTCCCAACAACAGTTGCGGATGCAAGGTTTGCAAAACCTATTGATCAATTATTAATTACTCAATTAGCCAGAGACCATGAAGTACTTATAACTGTNGANGANGGTTCAATCGGTGGNTTTTCNGCACAAGTAATGTCCTTTTTGGCAAAATCCGGTGCACTTGATAAAGATCTGAAGTTCAGGCCAATATTCTTTCCAGATAAGTTTATTAATCATGGAAAACCCGAACAACAAAACGTCGAATGTGGAGTCGATGCTGATACTATAATTAAAACAGCAATGGGTGCAATGGGCATCGCATTTCCTAGAAAGTTTTCTCTCGAAAGAGCTTAAATTTTAATAAATAAAATATGTCAGTCGATGATCAAATCGAAGTCAAAAAATTAGTTAAAAAATCTGGGTCCTCATTTTATTGGGGTATGAATATTCTTGATACAAAAAAAAAAAGAGCAATGTTTTCTATATATGCATTTTGCAGAGTAATAGATGATATTGCTGATGAACTAGAAAATAAAATTGAAAAAGAATTAAAATTAAATCTATGGAAAAAAAAGATAGATAATGTCTATGGATCAGTAAATTTNATNACAAGTGTTGAGAGAGAACTTAGANATTCTNTTAACAGTTATGATTTGGAAAAATCTGATTTTTACTCAATAATTGATGGTATGTTAATGGACGCTAAAGAAGATATAAAATTTCCGTCACANAAAANACTAAATCTTTATTGCGACAGNGTNGCAGTTGCCGTGGGNTATCTATCTATAAAAATATTTGGATTATCAAAGAACGAGAAAAAATATGCTTTTTNTCTAGGAAGAGCTTTTCAACTAACAAATATAGTANGAGATTTNANAGANGACCTAGAGAGAGGGAGGTGTTATATTTCTTCAAANTATTTCGAAAAATATGGTATTAAAAAAAATATAAAAACGATTTTNGATGAACCAAAAATTCAAAATATNTTTCAAGACATNCTNCANGAAGCAAATAAATATTTTATTAAATCAGATGAAGAATCTAAAAAAATTCAAAAAAGGAAAATTATTGCCTCTGAAATTATGAAAANATTCTATAAAGCAATTCATTCAAAATTATTCAAAAAAAGNATTAACTTAAAACAAAGAATTAAATTAAGTTCATTTGAAAAAACTTTTATACTCTTATTATTTTTTATTAGGTATTGATATTTCAGGTAACACGCACATAATTGGAGCAGGATTATCCGGTCTCTCAGCATCGATTCATAGTTTAAATAAGAATAAAGTTGTCAATTTATATGAATCATCAAATGTTGCCGGAGGTAGATGCAGNTCATTTTACGAAAAAAAATTAAACATAGAAATTGATAATGGAAATCATTTGGTTTTTTCTGCCAACACAAATTTTTACGAACTATGTAAAATTGTAAATTCCATTGATAAGATTAAAACTCTNCCACCAGAATTAGCTTTCTATGATTTAATAAATAATGCACATTGGAATCTTGATTTTAAAGAAATCAAGATGTTAAATCTTGTTTTAGGAAAAATAAGTTTAATACCGAAGACAAAATTATCTGACTACTTTTCTTTGTTAAAGTTTTTATTTGTAAGCCCTAAAAAAACTGTATTAGAAATTGTTGGAAATTCAAAAATTTTTAAAACTTTCTGGGAGCCNTTAACTTTGGGNATAATGAATACAGCAAGTGNTCTTGCNTCAGCAAAAATACTCTCAAATGTATTAAAAAAAACTATNTTTAAAGGTCCTGAATTTTGTAATATTTATCAACCAATAACCAANTGGAACGAAACNATAATTCAGCCAAGCCTTAAATATCTAGAGAAAAAAGGTTGTAATATAAATTTTAAAAAGAGATTAAGAAATATTGAAACTAATAATGAATATGCAAGTAANTTGTTTTTTGATAATGAGGAAATAAATATNGAAAAAGATGATCTAGTNATTTTAGCGATACCNCCAACAAANCTANCTAAATTTTTTCCNAATTTAAAACTTCCAAAAGAATACAATTGTATCTTAAATGTTCATTTTAAAATCTCNNATGATATAAAAAAAAAGTTCNATAAAAGNATAATTGGGTTCATAAATACAAAATCCCACTGGATTTTTATTAAAAATAACTATNTTTCAGTGACTGTNAGTAATGCAAATCATTTTAATGATTATAANTCTGAAAGTATTGCCAAAATNATTTGGGATGAGATTTGTTGTTATACCAACGAAATTTTGCCAATCTCAGAATTTCAAGTTGTAAAAGAGAAAAAAGCAACAATGATACAATCTCCGGATAATTTTAAATTAATAAGTCAATTAAACTTTCTACCAAGAAACGTAAGAATTTCAGGTGATTGGACACAAAGCGATTTACCCTGTACAATAGAGGGATCTATTTTATCAGGAAAAAAAGCAGCTAATAATTAAAATCTTTCTAATATGAATAATCTAAAAAAATTAATTCAAATTAATCAAGACAGATTTAAAAAGTTATTAAACAATCAAGAATCAAAAAAACTAAAAGAAGGGTGTTACGTTTATGAGCTTGAGGCCGATACTACAATTCCTTCTGAATTTATAATGATGACGCATTTTTTTGGTGATATTAACCTAGGGCTTCAAGATAAAATTGTAAAATATATTCGTAAAAAACAAAATAATCAGGGTGGTTGGCCACTATTTCATGAGGGCCCTTCTGACTTGAGCGCATCAGTTAAAGCATATTTCGCCTTAAAACTTGCAGGAGAAAATGTTGATTCAGAATTTATGGTTAGAGCAAAAAATCTTATTTTAAAACTTGGAGGTGCTGAAAAGGTTAATGTTTTTACTAAAATTTCTTTAGCAATGTTTGGCCAAATTTCCTGGGATTCTGTACCATTTATGCCAATAGAAATTATCAGATTTCCAAATTGGTTTCCATTTAATATCTATAAAATTTCATACTGGTCTAGAACTGTTCTAGTACCGCTTTTGGTTATAATGCACAGAAAGGTTATTGCGTCAAACCCTAATAATACCTCAATTAATGAGTTGTTTGTTAATTCTGAAAATAAATTTAAAAAAATTAAGTTAAGTAGTGAAAAAAAACTTTCTTCAAAAATATTTTTAATTTTTGACGATTTAGCTAGGATGATATTTCCATTATTTCCAAAAAGCTTAAAAAAGAAATGTGAGTTTGACGCAATCAAATGGACAATTGAAAGGTTAAACGACAAAGACGGTCTTGGAGGGATTTTTCCTGCAATGGTAAACTCTGTAATAGCACTTCACTCCGTAAATAAAATTAAATACAAAAAACAAATAACGTTAGGAAACAAAGCTATATCCAGACTTATAGTTGAAAAAAAGGAGTTTGCTTACTGTCAACCCTGCTTCTCTCCAATTTGGGATTCAGGTTGGATGGGCATTGTTCATCTTGAAAATGGATTAGTCCCAGATGATCTCACAAATTGGTTTTTAAAAAAGGAAATAAAAACTATTGGGGATTGGTCTCATAATAAAACTAATATAAAACCCGGTGGTTGGGCGTTTCAGTTTAACAATAATTATTATCCGGATGTTGATGACACGGCTTTAGTAGGAATGTTTTTGGACAGATATAACAAAATTAGAAAAAGGAAAGCAGTCTCAGATGCAATAGAAAGAACAAGAAAATGGATTATCGCAATGCAATCTAAGAATGGTGGATGGGGTGCATTTGATATTGACAACACGCATTATCTCCTCAATTCAATACCATTTGCTGATCATGGAGCGCTTCTAGATCCCCCAACTGCTGATGTCTCAGCACGATGTTTAAGTTTTTTGAAACAANTAAACAATCCAAAAGATGAATTATTCATTAATAAAGCTGTTCATTATTTGCTCTCTCAACAAGAAAGAGATGGAAGTTGGTATGGTCGATGGGGCACAAACTATATTTACGGAACTTGGTCAGTTTTGTCTNCGCTAAATCTTGTTGATTTTAATGGAAAAGACAAAGTTTTAGACAAAGCCACAAATTATTTAAAAAAGATGCAAAGACCTGACGGTGGATGGGGCGAGGACGGAGCATCATATTATAAGGGCTTTGAAAATACAGTTAAAGAAAGCACACCCTCACAAACAGCATGGGGAATTATGGGTCTTTTAGCTGCAGGACAGATCCATAGTCCCGAATTAGAAAAAGGNCTNCGATTTCTNACGAATAAAAANCTAGAATATGAAGAGGATTATTATACTGCNGTTGGATTTCCAAAAGTTTTTTACCTAAAGTATCACGGTTATGCGAAATATTTNCCTCTTTTGGCAATATCCAAAATAAAAAATCAATTAAAAAAGAATTCNATTTNCCCAGATTATGGAACTTAAAAAAAAATTCAAAAGGATCGGTTTTATTTTCGGATTAAANAGAGAGATGAAACTAGTTTCNTATAAANATAATNATATAGTTTGTGTTTATGGTTATGGGAAGGCTTCAAAAAACGCAACACAAGAACTAATAAAGTTAGGTGTAGANATNGTNTTTAATTTTGGNTTTGCTGGNTCCATCTCTNAAAACTTAAANAATGGNGACGTNGTATTCATAAATCAAATTTTCAATGAAAAAAAAGAAANACTGTCGATTTTTAAATTTGATAGGAGTTTACTTAGAAATTTAGAAAAAAATTTTAGATTTGTTAAAGGTAATTTACTTACAGTTGACAAAATAATAAATCATAAGAAAAAAAAATTAAGTTTGGCAAAAAAGTTTAAATCAATCTCCGTAATTGACATGGAAGCTTTTCATATTAAAAAAGAACTTCTTAAAGCTAAAATTCCTATGATATCTTTAAAAGTTATATTTGATGATCTTTCTTTTGATATACCTATGTTTATACAAGAATGTATTAATGTTGATGGAGATCTAAAAATGGAAGCTTTTTTGAGAAAGTTGGCACTTAATCCATTAATTATATTTGACCTTATAAGGTTAAATACTAAGTTTCTTAAAAGTAAAAAGGTTCTTAAAGGTTTAATTAATAACATTTAAGACTAACAGTTATTTTGTTTTTTTTGCTAGATCGCTTTTTGGATTGATAGCTGCACCAGCGGACTGTATGGGGAAATTGTTCGCTTCATTCTGTTTTTGGGCATGCAGTTTCTTCATCATATCGCTTACATGAGTGTCATGAAAAAAGTCTGGATCTCTTGATTTACTAATATCAATTTCTTCGGCCATTGCTCCCTCTGTCTTTGGCCCTTTCAACGCAACCGATGCAGCTTTAAGAGGGTTTGTAAAAACATCTGTTACAGCTGATGCTTCATAGCCGCAGTGCGCCATGCAGTCAGAACACTTGTCATAGTTTCCAGTGCCATATTTATCCCATTCAGTATCATTCATGAGTTCGTTAAAAGTTTCTACATACCCTTCTCCAAGAAGATAACAGGGTTTCTGCCAACCAAAAATATTTCTTGTTGGATTTCCCCAAGGAGTACACTTGTATGATTGATTTCCAGCAAGAAAGTCAAGATATAGACCTGAATGACTGAAATCCCACTTTTTAAAATCTTGCGATTTAAAAACTTTTCTAAAGAAATTTTTGGTGTTAGATCTTTTAATAAAATGTTCTTGATCAGGTGCCCTTTCGTAAGCAAAACCGGGTGAGATAGTTATGCCATCAACTTTAAGTTCGTCTGTTACATAGTTCAGAAATTTTTGCAACCCATTTTCTTCAGCTGTGTCAAAAATTGTACAATTCACATTACATCTAAACCCTAATGATTTTGCTTTTTTGATAGCAGATACGCATCTATCAAAAACTCCATCTTGACAAACTGCTTTGTCATGCTCATCTTTCATACCGTCCAGATGAACTGACCAAGTAAAATATGGGCTGGGTTTATAATCAGCAAGTTTTTTTTCCATTAAAACTGCATTAGTGCATAGATATACAAATTTTTTTCTTTTAATAAGTTCTCTAACAATTTCTGGCATTTCTTTGTGGATTAGCGGTTCACCTCCAGGAATTGAAACTATAGGCGCTCCACATTCTTCAACAGAGTCAATGCATTCTTGAGTGGAGAGTCTTTGATTTAAAATCTCTTTAGGGTAATCAATTTTACCACACCCAGCGCATGCTAGATTACATCGAAAAAGGGGTTCTAGCATCAAAACGAGTGGATATTTTGATTTTCCAAGAATCTTTTGTTTGAGTATGTAAGAACCTACTCTAATCTGTTGTATTAAAGGTATACCCATAAATTATTATTAAATTATTGTAATTAAAATGTAAAGACTAATTTATCGCCTCTATATTTGTAAGTTCTCTAGGAAGTTTGAATACAATGTTTTCCTCTATTCCAGGTCTCTTTTCAATTTTGATTTCTCTGAAGGAGGAAATCCTATTTATCACTTCTTTCACTAGTTCATCTGGAGTTGACGCACCCGAAGAAATACCAATTGATTCGACATTATCAAACCATTTTCTATCTAGATCGTCTGCTGTTTCAATAAGATAAGTGTCTACTCCTGATTCTTCTCCTAAGTCTCGCAGTCTGTTTGAGTTCGAACTATTTTTAGCCCCTACAACCAAAATTAGGTTTACGTGATCAACAAGGTCTCTTACTGCAGATTGTCTGTTTTGAGTAGCATAACATATATCTTTTACATCAGGCCCTTCAATAGATGGGAATCTCCTTTTCAAAGCATTTATTACCACTTTTGTATCGTCGACAGAGAGTGTTGTTTGACTGATATAGGAGAGTTTATTTGGATTTCTTACCTTAAGCTTAAAAACATCTTCTGTGTTTGATACCAGATAAACATCTCCGGAAATTCTTCCCATTGTACCTACAACCTCTGGATGACCTTCATGTCCAATTAAAATTACTTCATAACCTTTAGATGAGTATCTCTGTCCCTCTTTGTGAACTTTAGCAACTAATGGGCATGTTGCGTCAAGAATAGGAAGTTTTCTATCTTTAGCTGTATCTTCAATTTTCTGAGCAACACCATGAGCACTAAATATAGTTACTGCACCTGGAGGTATTTGATCAAGCTCTTGGACAAAAATTGCACCTTTAGAGCTCAGATTATTAACAACCCTTTTATTGTGGACAATTTCATGTCTAACATAGACAGGAGGACCATAAATTTTTAAAGCTCTTTCAACAATCTCTATTGCTCTTTCAACTCCAGCGCAAAATCCTCTTGGTTGAGCTAAAAACACTTTCAAAGTTCTAAGATTTTTTTTTCTGATATTCATAACGTTATCACTTAAACTTTCTAAACCATTCAACTGAATCCTTTATAGCATTTTTTGCAGATCCAGGTCTATAAAGAAGTTTCTTTTTTGCCTTATCAGAAGTAAAAAACATTTTTTTTGTAGACATTTTTAAACCATCAACTGTTAATGTAGGGGTATTGTTAATAAAAAATGTCGAGAAAAACTCATTTAAATACGCAATTGGTATTAGATAGGTTGGATTAAGTTTAATTTTAACCTTGGGTTTATCTATCAATTCTGAAATGTTATCAAGGAAATCTTTAAAATTTAAATTTTCCCCTCCAAGAATGTATTTCTCTCCAACTTTACCGTATTTTAAAGCAAGAAAGTGTCCTTCAGCTACATCATCAACGTGCACGATATTTAATCCAGTATCTACGTAGGCAGGCATTTTATTTTTTAGCATATCATATATTATTTTTCCAGTTGGAGTTGGCTTAATATCACCTGGACCAATTGGAGTTGAAGGGTTAACAATGATGCATTCTAAACCTTTTTTTTTTATAAGTCTCATCACAATTTTTTCTGCTAAATATTTGGATTTTTTATAGTCTCCAATCATGTCACTAAAGTGGACTTTGGAATCTTCATTAGAAATTTTTTCTGACTCAATCCCAAGAGTCGCAACACTAGAAGTGTATATAAGTTTTTTTTTATATTTTAATACTTTTAAACAAACGTTTTCTGTCCCTCTTACATTTGAATCATAAAGTTGTCGGGGGTTTTTTGCCCATAACCTGTAGTCGGCAGCAACATGAAAAACAAAATCGGAATTTTTTATTGGTTGGTCAAGACTATTACTATCTGTGAGGTCTCCATAAAAAAAATTAATTTTGGATTTAACTCTATCCAAATTCTTCAGATTTGTATCATTTCTTACAAATACGTTAACTTTAAAATTCTTTTTTAAAGCTAGTTTAACTATTGACGAGCCCAAAAATCCATTAGCACCCGTGATGAGTATTTTTTTATTCATTTTTTTATAGATTACAGACAATACATAATCAATGAAAACATAATTACCTAATTTTTTTCAAATAAAAATATAAAAGAATTTAATTCTCGACAAATATTTCTCCATTTCCATTAACTTTTGTGTCACCAAAATATCTAATAACTGATTTGCTATTTTTAAATATTTTAAGTTTATATTTTTTATTAATATAATTATTTAATGTTTCAAAAAAACTAAACGATGCAAAACCAACTTCTCTAAAATTGTCTCTACAAAACTGAATATTATTGACAAAAATTGAGCCTCTTTTCATTCCCATTCCAAAATTTTTTCCTATGCTTTTTCTGAGAATGACAGTTCCAGCTACCATATTGTTGCAACCAAAATTTTCAAGGTCTGAGTTTACATAAATCAATCCCCTTCTCATGTTTAATGCTAAATAATTTCTGGCTTTTCCAGACACAATTATTTCTCCGCCGTTCATTCCTACTTTTCCTCCTGGAAGAGGAGAACCTAAAAAATCCAGTACATTTTTTTTTACTAGAATATTTCCTCCAGTCATCTCGGAGCCAACGAAATTTTCTGCAGAACCTTTAATACTTATATTTCCACCTGACATTTTTGCACCAAGAAAAGACCCTACATCCCCATATATTTTCAAACTTCCCTTATCCCATCTCCATCCTATATAGTCACAATTATGATTTGTACCAAAAATCTCAATTTCTATTTCTTCTTTTGAAATATCATTCATTTCTATATCAAATAACTCTCCAAGTTTAATTTGAGTATTTCCATATAAAACTTTAATATTTAAAATTGAATTATAATTGCTATTACCATTTAGCAAACTAAGATTCCGCAGATCCAGGTTTTTATCAAGCTTCTGTTTAGATATTAGTTTTATTTTTTTCATTTAACTATTGACCTTAATTTAAATAAGTATGGTCCTAATTTACCCCCATAATTCCCTGCTGATATTCTTTTTATACCAAACGTATTTTTAGAATTAATAATTTCAGATATACCTAATTTAATTGCCAACTCTATATCTTTTTGATGAATACCATCTATTACAATTTCTAATACACTGTTTATTTTTTTATCCAATTTTGATTGGACTATACCTCTAAGATTTGGACAATACTCAAAGTTAGTTGATGCAATTAAATCTTTATATTTTGATCCAACTTTTGAACCCGATCTAACTATTCCACCAGGGAATGGTAAAATAACATTTCTAATTTTACTAATTTTCTTGACAGCTAATTCGGCAGCAAAAAGAACACCCTCAATGTTTTCACCAAGAATTAAAAAATTTCCTCCGCCAATACCGTCCATTTGGTAAGCAAAATCGGCACATAGAAATTCTCCATCCATAACTGGAATTCTCCAAAACCTTTTATTTCCAATAATTTTGGATATTTGGTAACCATCTCCAAAATATCTCAAAGCATTCCCTAACGGTATTTTTACATCTCCAGAATTTCCAGAAAATACTGAAGAGGTTGGGCTTGTCATAATACACTGTCCAGTTCTGTTAAGAATCTGCTTTGCTAATTCTTTAGACGACATCGAGAAAATTAATACTGACACACCTGGTCTTCCATCAGGTGTTTGACTTGGTAATAGATTTGATTCTATTCCAGCTTCACATCCGCAGGCAATAACAGAAGTAGCAAACCCACAAAAGGAATTAGCTGCTTGAAACGCCCAATTTTTATTGTAAGCAGTAATTATCAATCTCGAGGCTTTCATTGGAAAAGCTTCAGCAAATGTATCTTCAACTTCAATCATTCTATGATATTCTATTCATCAATTCTTCAATCTCAATGTAATCAGATTCAATTATTTTTTTTAATTTCATTGTTCCAGCTCCATCAGATCTTACTACAATACCATCAACATCAATACCTGGCGTCTTTACTGGGATGAAAACGTCGTAATTTTTTCTATTCTTTGTACTTGGATGTCCAATCACAATATTGGTCTTAAAATTTATTATATTTGGGTTTTTATTCAGGTTTGAAAAAAAAATTTGGGTATCAATTTTTTTTTTTGAATAAATGATATATTTTGAAATGGATTATAAAAAACTCCCCAATCGGTGAATCTTACTGAGCCAGGAAAACCAGTTTTTGAAACACAAGAATTTACATAACCTGCTGAATTATTATGACCAGACAGCCTAAAAAGTCTGATTTTTTTTTTATTGTTATTCAAATCTTCAGATATCCTTAATAATTGTTGAGTAAACATAAAATCATTATCTGGATTAAAAATAATGACTGGGTAATTTGACTTTTCTATTTTATTTTTAATATCTAAAAATTTATTCTTAAACCCCAAGCCTTGAAAATAATCACAATACAAATTTAAAAAATCAAATATCGTCTTTAGTCTGAATTCTTTCTTGTAAATTGAAAAAATTTTTTCACTGAAAAAAAATATAGAATTTTGATTTTTTCTGGGAGACCAATTCATTTTTTGTTTAAGTCTAAAAAGATTATTTTTTTCAAAATTTCCTACAATTATTACCAAATCTGATCTTTTTCTTAATTCATTAAAAGATACTAAGGATGCACCATACATTTGATAAGCTGAATAAAAATTATTTATCTCATTTGATTCAGTGTGACTTACACATAACCTTTTTTTTTCAGCAAATGAAAGAATTGAATTAATAGACTTTTGATCACATGCAAGTCCATCCAAATGTGCTGTTTTCTTTTTTTTTAATACTTCTGATATCTTTTTGATTGCTTTGTCTAAAGTTACTTCAAAACCATTAATCATGGGACTTGAGTTATTAAGAAATTCTTCTCTTTCTTTGTCTATAATTTGATTTGTAATCCCAAATAAGAAAAAATCATTCAAATTTTCATTCATTATTTAGAATATTTTATGTAAGCAAAACGAGGATCTGTAGGTGTACCTTCAAGAGAACTCACTTCATTTTTTGGGTTCCATAACACAAACTCATCTATTTTTTTTGCTAAATCAAAGTCGAGTTGTGTGATACCCTTCATTGAGTGGTTCATTAACTTGACCTCAACAAACGCATAGGAAACTTGAAGATCAGGATGGTGCCAGGCTGCTTCAGCTAAATGCCCAATCGAATTAACCACCATTAATGTAGATTTCCAACTATGAGTCTTATAAGTTTTTCGGATCCATTTTCCGTCATATTCCCAGCCTTTTAATTTTTTTTCTAAGATTTTATTTATTTCTGACTCATTAAAAACTTTTATTTCTTCACTCACAATTAATCCTTTATTTTTTTTTTTCACTAGTAAAAGAATATAATAGTATATTTAAAATTTAAATTAATAAATACACAAAAAAAATTATATGAGAAATAAACTTATTATTAATTCGCCTGCAAGGCTCCATATAGGGTTTCTTGACCTTCAAAGTCAGAGTTCCAGAATGTTTGGAAGTATTGGGTTAACTATTGATAATTTCGTCTATAATATAAAAATTGAAAAATCAAAAAATACTCATATTATTTGTCAAAATTTAATTGCAAAGTCTAAGATAAAAGAAATCATCAAATCAATAAAAAAGAAATATTCAATTGGTAATTTTACAATTAATATTTTGAATGAAATTCCTTTACATATGGGTTTAGGTTCAGGAACGCAATTAGCTCTTTCAATTGGGTTTCTGATATCTGAGTGCTTTGAATTGAAATTATCAACCGATCGGTTGGCTCTGATTTTGAAAAGAGGTAGAAGATCAGGTGTTGGTATAGAATCTTTTAAAAAGGGGGGGGTTAATATTGATGTGGGAAAAATTAGAAACTCAAAAAAAATCCCTTTAAATTTAATGAATATCAAATGGCCAAAAGCTTGGCGTATTCTCCTTCTTATGGATTCAAATATCACAGGCGTTCACGGAGAAAAAGAAGTTAAAGAATTTAAAGAACTTAATGTCAGTGACTCAAAAATGTCAAATTTAAATTGTAAATCATTAGTCATGAATATTATTCCTGGAATAATCGAATGTAATTTTAGGGAATTTTCATTTGGATTGAGAAATATCCAAGATAATATGTCAACAATTTTTTATGGTAGCCCCAGAAGATTTGCAAGTAAAAATTTAGAAAAAATTTTCTCGGACATTGAAAAGAGAGGTATCTTAAGCTTTGGTCAATCTTCATGGGGACCAACTGGCTTCATTTTTTTTGAAAATTCCAAAAAAAGAAATGAGTTGTTAAATTACTTAGAAAATTATATTAGTTTAAACAATATGCATGGGCTAAAAATTTTAAAAGTGGAAGGCAGAAACTTTGGAAAAAAATTTGTAAATGAAGGAGACTTATGACTAAAAAAAACATTCTACACATGATCAGTCCTCAAGAAAACGTGAGTCCATTTGATGTAAACATGGCATGCGATGCTGGCTACGATCTTGTGATACCTTACACTAATGTAAACCTTACAGATGTAAAAGGACTTGTTCAAGATGCTATCTTTTCTAGATCAATAAAAGATGCAAAAAGAACAGGTATCTTCATTTGTGGGAAAGACGCTTCACTAGCTCTTGATATGATGGATTTGGCAAAGAAATCAATGGTACCACCTTTTGAAATTTCAGTTTTTCCTGATCCAGCAGGCTCGTTTACAACAGCGGCAGCAATGGTTGCTTGTACGGAAAAAACCTTAAAAGAAAAATTTAAAACAGATCTTAAAAATAAAAATGTTGTGATTTATGGTGGAAAAGGAATTGTTGGAGGAATTTCTGCAATTATGTGTGCAAAATATGGATCTAAATGCACCATCGTAGGTTATGATGGTATTGAAAATGTTTCAAAAAAAGCTGATGAATATAAAAATAGATTTGAGGTAAATATTAGTCCTGCAGATGGGTCGAGTGATGAATTAAATTCATCTTATTTACCAGATGCAGATATAATTTTTTGTGCAGCTAGAGCAGGAACTCAAGTNATAAGTAAAGAACAATTNAANTTAGCTACTAATTCGAAAATACTTGCAGATGTAAATGCAGTTCCACCTGCAGGNCTAGAAGGGGTTGNACTTAAAGACGATGACTCTNNGCATNCATGTGGAGCANTNTCTATTGGGCCACTTACATCTGGTGATGTCAAAGTAAAAACTCAATACAGAATGTTTGAAAAAATGTGTACAAGCGATATACCACTCTATTTAAATTTCGATGAAGCTCTTGAAACAGCCAGAGAAATAATAGGCATAAAATAAAAAACATACTAATCATTTCTTCATACTGTGAGGACTTAGCTAAAGTATTTTATAATTTGAACTATAATGTCTTTGTAGTTAGTAATTTCAATAGTCTAAATTTAAAAAGATACTGTAAGAAAATCTTGATATATAATTTTAAAGAGCATAAAAGAATCGAAAAATATATTTGTAAAATCTGTATTGAAAAGAAAATTGAAATTTTAATAGGTTCGGATTTTGCCGAAAACCCAGAAAAACTCAATTTTCCCAATGTTCCAAATAAAGGCAATAAAACTTCTNTTCACAAAAAAATTAATTCTTTATATTTTTTTAGGAGTTTAAAGGAAAATAAGATACCAATTCCAAGCTGGTCATTAAAAAAACCACTTTTTGGTAATTGGTTGATAAAAGATATGAGAAGTTATGGAGGCATAGGGGTTAGAAGAATANATNNAAAGGGAAAAAGAAAAAAAAATCAATATTATCAAAAACTAGTTGAGGGTGAACATATNTCAATACAATTTTATTGTGATAAAAAAGTCAATAAGATACTCTCAATTTGCGATCAAATTTTCAGTAAAAGAAAAGACCAACCTTTTATAATAGAAACNATTATCACGAGAAGTGTNAATTTAAATNTATATAAAAAATTAAAAGAAATTTGTGATNTTTTGGNGACTNAATTTAATCTCAATGGAATTAACAGTCTNGATGTAATATTGNATAAAAAGTTAAATAGATTAATTGTAATCGANCTAAATGCTAGACCTGGCCTTAGTACAAATATTTTATTAAAAAAATATAAGAATCTTTATGATAGAGATTTCTTAAGTTCAAATTTCTATCATGATAAATTCTTTTATGGNACTAAGATACTCTACAGTAAAAAAAAAATAATAATNANTAAGAAAAAAANTGANTTTATTAAAAGCTTGTCANCCTCNAATTCATTTTCTGAACTTCCAATTTATAATGAGACTATTTNAACAAATCAACCAATTTGCCTAATTCACTCAAAATCAAAAAAAAAAGAAATACTGAGAGAAAACCTAAAAAAAATATCGTATAAGATTTATAAAAACCTTAATTAATTCAAATAATGAAATACAGCATAAATAAACATACAAACATACTTGTTGAAAATTTGAAGAAGGAACACGAGAAATTATCTTTAGGTTTAGATGTTGATGGCCCNTTGGGGTCTTCAATTATAGATGCAGGTATAAATCATAATGGAAGTATTGAAGCTGGTATTAAAATATCAGAAATTTGCCTTGGGGGACTCGGCATTGTAAACATTTCATCAACACATGAGTATAAAAATTGCATTGTAAATGTAAACGTTCATGCTTCTAACCCAGTATTGGCTTGTCTCGGTTCGCAATATGCAGGGTGGAGTTTAAATCACAATGATTTTTTTTCTCTTGGATCTGGACCTGCNAGATCATTAGCACAGAAAGAGGAAATATTTTCTGAATTGAATTATCAAGACAAAAGTTCTTCTACATGCATTGTACTTGAAGTTGACAAGATACCTCCCAACGAAATTGTCAAAAAAATATCAACCGACTGTAAAATTCCAACAAAATCAATAACATTCATATTAACTCCTACAACGTCCATATGTGGAACAATACAAGTTGTTTCTAGGGTCTTAGAGGTAGCAATACATAAAATACATGAATTAGAATTTCCTCTAGATAAAATAGTTCATGGTTTTGCGACGGCACCTATTCCGCCTGTCGCTGATAATTTTATCTCTGGTATGGGAAGAACAAACGATGCAATAATATATGGCGGTAGAGTAAATCTTTGCATAGATGAGAATGAAGAAAAAATCATAGAACTTTCAAAAAACCTCCCAAGCTTAAATTCAAAGGACTATGGGAAGCCCTTTAAACAAATATTTTTAGATAATAATAAAGACTTTTATAAAATNGACGGATCATTATTCAGTCCAGCATTTGTNATAATAAATTCAAAAAGATCAGGAAAAACATATTCATCCGGCAAACTAAATTTTGATCTAGTCGAAAAATCATTTAGTTCATAGCATGTACTCTNTTGCTTTAATTAGTGATGTACACGATTGGCATAGCGATCAAATAGAGATTAATTTAAAAAGACAAGATTGTAGGGTATTTAGAGTTAAATATAATGATCTAGATTTATCATTACATAATTCTAAAAAAAGGAAATTAAATTCTAATTTTAAAAAATTTCACGGAGTTTGGTCTAGATTTATAGGAAATGGATCGATAGAAGAAATAACAACTAAGCTNACTTTTCTTCATCTGATGGAAGAAATGGGAATTTATGTNCATAATTCAGCTAAAATTATTGAACAAACNGTTGATAAAGTTAGAACTACTGGATTACTTAACCTAAATGAAATTTTAACTCCAAATACTTTTGTTAGAATTGGAAATGTAAAAAATTTCAAATTAAAAAAAAAACATCTAATCAAACCAATTTTTGGATCTCAAGGTAAGAATATTTTCTTATTGAACAAATCAATCGATCTTAAAAAAATTCGCTCTATTGGGAATGTATTTTATCTTCAAGAATTTCTCCAAGATCCAAAAAAAAAAAAGTTTTGGGATCTAAGAATTTTAGTTAGTAATCATAAAATAATATCTATAATGAAAAGAATATCTAAAAATTTTATTACAAATGTTTATCAAGGTGCGGAAACAGAAATAATACTAAACAATGAAAAAATTAACGAAATAGCTACAAAAGTCTCAAAGGTTTTCAATCTCAGTTATGGTGGAATTGATGTAATATATCATAAAAGAAAATATTATGTTTTAGAAGTAAATAGTGTCCCATCATGGAAAGCTTTACAAAAATTAGAAACAAAGGATATTTCTAAGATTCTTGTTAAAGACTTCTTAAGAAATTTAAAAAGAAAATGTCGAGTGAATTGTTAAAAAAAATTTATATTAAGTGTTGCTCCGATGAATTAAGAATAAATAAACCAGGAAATCACAGCTCATTTTCCAAAATTCTAGGAATGAGTGAACATAAATTTAGATATGCAGCAACAATATCAGCAAAATTCCTCGCAGACCCAAAATTAAGTCTAGGTGAATCTATTTATCTGGCTTCTAAAAATTGTAAAATCATCCTAAATTCAAACTATAATTTAGGCATCATTTTACTTTGTGCGCCTTTAATAAAAGTTACAATGAATCATAAGTTAAATTTTAAAAACAACTTAACAGAGTTATTGAATTCAATTTCAAAAAAAGATGGTAAACTAATTATAAAATCAATAACTTTCGTCAAACCAGGTGGAATTTCAAATTATGAAGGTTCGGGAAATGTTTTTGAATTTAATGAAGAATCAAATTTTTTAGAAATAATGAAATTAGGTTCCAAATGGGATAGAATTTCACGTTGTTATATTAATAATTATATTGAAATTTTAGACTTTGGTTTACCTCTTCTAAGATCATTAAAAAAAAAAATTTCGATGGAACGTGCTATAGAAAATCTGTATTTAGGTTTTCTTTCTTCCTCTTTAGATAGTCATATTCAGAGAAAACACGGCTATAGAAAAGCAAAAATTGTAATGAAAAAGAGCTTAGAAATACAAAAAAAAATAAATATTTTTAGAGAAAATAAAGATTTACTTACAAAACTAGACTTATATTTAAAGAAATTTCATTTGAATCCGGGAACTTGTGCTGATTTAACAGTTACAACCTTGCTAATGGATAAAATTAGAGATATATTCAAGATTCCATTATAATATTTATATTGGAATTATAATAATCTTTATACGGAGGAAATATGGCTAAAATCACAAAAATGCTTGTTGGAGAATCATTAGTTGGTGATGGGAATGAAGTTGCTCACATCGATTTGATAATTGGTCCAAGAGGCACTCCAGCCGAAACTGCTTTTGCAAATAGCTTGACCAATAATAAAGACGGGTTCACTGCTCTTCTAGCGGTAGTAGCACCGAACCTAATGACAAAACCAGCAACATGTATGTTTAATAAAGTTACTATTAAGGGTGCAAAGCAAGCTGTTCAAATGTTTGGTCCAGCTCAACATGGTGTAGCAAAAGCTGTAATGGATTGTGTTGCCGAAGGGACTATACCTGCAGATGAAGCTGATGACTTATTTATTTCTGTTGGTGTATTTATTCACTGGTTAGCTGAGGATGACAAAAAAATCCAAGAATACAATTATCAAGCTACAAAAGAATCAATTGAAAGAGCAGTAGCTGGAGAGCCAAAAGCCAAAGATGTTGTTTCTGAAAAAGATTCAGCAGAGCATCCATTCGCTGCAAAATGAGATTCATCCGACATGAAGCCATCAACAAATGCTAATGGTGGCGGATGGTTTTCAAGGTTGTTCTCATTTTTCAAGGGAAATTAATATCTAGGGACTAAAAAATCTGTCCCTAGAAATCCTTCTGTGTATTAGGGTAGAAGATAATACACTCTTCACACCTATTTGTGAAAGTTGCCTGATCTCGGCAAAATTGCTAAGCCCCCCAGCCACTGAAATTCTATGTTGCAAAAGCTTGCTATTCAATCTTCTTATTAACTTAAAATTTAATCCTCTACCCCCAGTTTTATTTATAAACATCAAAGTTATATCCAGTGTTTTTTTTTCTTTGTAAAATTTTCTAAGCCACTTTTTTTGTTTTCCATTAAAATCTAAAGAAAACTGAATCTTCTTTAAATTTACAAAGCACTCTAAATTAAAATTTTTTAGTGTTTCAGTTCCAAGAACAAGCTCGTAATTGTGCAGTTTTTTTTTTTTTTTTTCCATATGATAATTGTTAATAGAGATTGGATAGGAAAAGCCAGCATCTATTAAAAAAATTAAATTTGGAAAATGAATCATTAATTTATTAATTAGCTTCACATTGGAACCTTTTTTTTCAATAGAATTTAAATCAGCAATATATATTTTTTCAATATTAATTTGCTTTTTTGTATGTTTTATTAATTTGAATGGATTTGAAAAATCTTCATTATTAATGCGTAATGGTTTATAATTTAATCTGAAACCAGCAAAAGCTTTTACTGCCAAACCATTTTTTATATCAATTGCTAAAATTATTTGCATAGTTAGTTTCGATAATGACCAATTTAATACTATTAGAACATTTTACCTCTCAGTCAAATATTGACTGTAGACAAGATAAGATTATTTTAAGAGAAGCCACGAACATAGCCAATACAATAATAGAAAATTTTATTAACAATCCCAAGTTAAATAAATTATTTGTATTAAGAAATTACAAATTGAGAACTATCAAATCAGAAAAAGTAATATATTGTCCCATCAATAAAAAAAATTCTTATGAAAAAGTTTTAAATAAATTTGTAAAAAATGATAATATTATTCTTATCGCACCAGAAATTAATAAAGAATCTATAAATTATTATTACAAATTAAAAGATAAATTCAAATTACTGGGATCAAACTTTAATACTATCAAGGTTTTTTCCTCTAAAATAAAAACATTAGAAGTTTTAAAAAAAAAAAAGATACCAGTGATTCAATTCTCAAAATCAAATAAGATCCTTAGTAATACAATTGTAGTAAAACCAGAATATGGTGCGGGCTCATCCCAGGTTTTATTTGCTGGAAATGAGTTTCAAAAAAAAACTAAAAAATCTCTAATTTTCCAAAAATTTTATGAAGGAATTAAAGGAAGTTTTTTAATGCTTTGTAGTAAAGGGTTAACCAAAGTCTTATGTTGCAATGAGCAAATAGTAAAAATTAATAAAAGAAAAATATCCCAAACTGGCTGCATTATTGGGGGCTTAGAACCACACAGAAAAGAAATAGAATTTTTAGCTGAAAACATTTGTAGGAATTTTAGAGGATTTTCAGGTATTATTGGTGTTGATATAGTAAGATACAAAAATAAATGGTTGGTGTTAGAAGTAAATCCAAGATTTACAAGCTCATATTGTGCTTTAACTAAATCATATTCTTATGAAACTGTTCAAGATGTGTCATCATTTTATTTAACTAAACATTTTTCAGATTTCGTTCCTGAATTTATAAAACCTTATATTTATAATTTTTAATGAAAGAAGAACTTTTGTATCTGGGAATTGATATCGGTGGAGCACATTTAAAAGTAGTAGGTGTTAATCAAAATAATCGGGTAGTATTGGTTAAATATTCATCATGTAAAATTTGGGAAAGTGTTGAAAATCTTAATAATGAGTTTAAAAAAATTAATATCATTACAAAAAGTAAGAAAACAGTTGTTGCAATTACGATGACCGCGGAACTTTGTGATAATTTCAAATCGAGAAAGAATGGTGTGAAAAAATTAATGAAAAAATGTAATCAGTTAAATCATGATAAATTTTATTATATTATGAATCAGAAAACTTTTTCGAAGAAACCAAAATTTACTGAAATAATGTCTATGAATTGGCATGCCATTGGTAAATTTCTTGAAAAAAAAATTACAAATGCGATAGCAATTGATATTGGTTCAACAACAACTGATTTTCTGATTATTAAAAATAATAAATTACTTAATTTATTTTTTGATGATTATTCAAGGCTTAATAATGATGAATTAATTTACACTGGTCTTATAAGAACACCATTATTTGGGGTTGCAGATACAATTTCGATTAACAATAAAAAACTTAAGATCGTTCCTGAGTTTTTCTCTAATATGTCTGATGTATATAGAGTTTTGAAAGAACTTGATAAGACATATGATATTGATGACACTGCAGATGGACAAAATAAAAGTTTGAAAAATAGTTTGAAAAGAATTTCTAGAAGTTTTGGATTTGATTATGATAAGAAAAAAATAGATGAATTAATTAGAATATGTATTCAAATAAAAGAGATCCAATTATCTAAAATCTACTCAACCTTGATAAAAAATATGAGAAAGCATTCATTAATTGACGTCCCTGTAGTAATTTCTGGTATAGGTCAAGATGTTCTTAATAATTTTCTAATTAGAAGAGGTGTCAAAACAATTATATTGGGAGAACTTTTAGTAGCTTCAAAATTAAATAAGCAAGCTTCTTATCATGCACCTGCCTTGTCCTTAGCTTTATTGTTGAAAACATTAAAATGCTGAGATATTTTTTTTAACTTTTGCATATTTATTGAACTACATCTCTTTTTATTTTCACAGACTGCTGATCTCAAACCTATTATATTAGGACTGATTCCTAGCATATTAGGAATTTGATTTTCTTTAATTCCTCCTGCCATTCCAATTTTTAAATTTCTTTCCTTACAATTTAAAAT
This sequence comes from Rickettsiales bacterium, assembly GCA_002691245.1. Taxonomy (GTDB): domain Bacteria; phylum Pseudomonadota; class Alphaproteobacteria; order Methylaequorales; family Methylaequoraceae; genus Methylaequor. The sequence goes on from NZHH01000057.1 coordinate 27,676, forward strand.
AAAATTCTTTAGGGACTTTATCTGACAAAAGTCAAATATGTCACCATTCTCTTTTTCAAAGGTATCTAATAAAATACAACTAATTCCAGAATCTTTAAAAAAAGAAATTTTTTTACTTATAAGTTTTAAATTATTTTCTCTATCTACAAAAATTACACACACTAAATCAGTTATATAATTTCTAAGAGAAATTAATTTTATTTTTTCAAATAAAAGTTCGTCGCTATGCGAGAGTAATCCAAACTTTATAAAATTTAAGTTGAGTTTATCAAATTTTTCCAACTGTTTTAAAAATTCATTATTATCAAATATATCTCCCATCGTTGCTGAAATTATTATATCTGATTTGTAAAGCTTTACTGCTTTTTCAATTTCTCCTAAGCTCCATGATCCAATTGAACCCTTTGACGGGTCTTTTAAATCGAGAATATTAATAAGTTCAATAACTTCATTTGAGATTTCTTTTAAATCTTTTATGCTTATTAATAAATTGCTAGAGTTTAAGTTATATTTTTTTTGTTGCATTTAAAATAAAACTCCTGATTAGATTCCAATTTTTTTTTTCACTTACTCCAGCAGTTTTCAAAACTGATTCAGATAAATTATCTAAATTTTTTAGGATTATTTTTTTTTCTAAAATTTTAACTCTAGATGCAAGAATACATGCTTCAATTAACGCACCGTTTGCTCTATTGAACCCTTCAAATCTTTTGTGGTTGAATTGCTTAACAACTTTACATTTAAAAATTGGTCGAATTTTATCTTTCCTGACGGATTCAACAACAACTTCGTCATGAGATAAAGTGTTTTTGATAAAAAATCCTTTAATCATTAAACATTTTTTTTTACTAAATTTTTTTTTGCCAACAATACATTTCACAAAATAAGAAGAATCATCTAAATAATTAATTGATGCACATTTCGTTTGTTTAAGATTTTCCAATGTTTTTGAAGGAATATAAGGAGAAATAAAAATAAATTCTTTTCTTTTTCTTATTCCAAATGGTGCAAAATTTACTTGACCTTTGTTATTAATAGTAGAGACAATTGTTTCAAAAATCATTTTTTTCTTTGAGTTGACTTGGTTTTTGGTCTTTTATTTAAGTTTGTTGTAAGTGGTCTTGAAGCAACTCCCCACTTCAGTTCATTATCTTGATCGTAATCTTTACCCAATTCCCATGCTATTTGAGCTCTAGCTAATTCTACTCCCAAATAAAAGGCATGACTTGCATCATCATCAACTTGTAAACCATTATAAAATTCAAAAGGATCAACATCAATCAAATGCAAATTTGAGTTAAATACATTTACACCATTTTCACCAAGATAAATTCTAAAGTTTTTATCTTTGATCAATTTTTTAATTTCTTCAATTTCTTTTTTTGTTTTTCTTGATGGTTTCCTTTCAGATAAAGTCATCAAACTATTATCAACTCTAAAAGGTAATCTTTTATTTTCTTTTGAAAAATACATTATTTTTCGCGCAGCATCTGTTTCCTTTATAGAATTTCTACAATGACCACTTACTTGAACAACAAGCACCGCATCTATAGACAACTCTGATACTAAACCCATTAATGTTGCATTCACTCCAGCCGAATCACAATCTGTTAATTCAGTCAAATTTCCTGTGCCCATAAATATTTTAATTTTTGGAAAATGCTCTCTCAATTTTATATAACGATGAACTGATTCGGCAAATCCATAATGAATTGGATCTAAAATTGGGTCAGCATAAAAATCTTTTTTTTTATCCTCTGCAATTTTTATTATTCTTTTTAGAGAATTTAAATCTCCGGGATTTGAGGGGATCAAAATTGGAATTGAATTAATTTTATCTAAAATATTGATGTTCTTTTCACTTATACTGAGTACAAAATCTGCTCCAGACATTGATCCTCTTATAAGTTCATCTGAATTAGCAGAGTCAACTGATACCATCATTCCATGTGATTTTAATGCCCTCACTGTTTCTTCTAAATGGTCAAATTTTGTGTCAGGCATACAGCCTAAATCAATTACATTTGCTCCTTGTTTGGCATAGTCTTTTGCTATTTTTAAAATTTTTCTTACACTTAAATCAGCCGCATCAACAATCTCTGCAAATATTTGGCATTCATAATCTTCCAATTTCTGATCAGGTTTTTTAAAACCGAAATAATCTGGCAAATGTGTGATGTCATCAGGACCTCTTTCAACTGGAATTTTAAAATATCTACTTAATTTTTTTAAGTTTCCTCTAAACTTTCCTGGAACAATAATTCTATCTGCATCCTGATCTTTTTCTAATCTTCTCATAATTATATTTTCAGACATTAATGCAGCTACATTTACTCCTATTTGATTAATTTTATATCTAAATTCAGGTTTCATTGAAGATAAAATTCTTCTCAATTGTCTTTCAGCTAATTTTCCAGTCAAAAATAGGATTTTTTCAGGCATTCTTTTCTCTTCTGTATTTGATTTTCTAATTCTTTAAAACTTAACACAACTGTTGTGTTAGAAAACTTTTTTAATTTCTCAACATTTTCCAGATCAATTTCTCTTGGGAAGACATCTACGTAACCACTAGGTGCCATTGTTTTAAGTTCAGGTGCCGTATCACATGGAAAAAAAATACAATCAACTCTGCACTTACCAGACTGAGCAAAAATATTTGTTGCTAAATTATCTGAAATTCCGTAAACACATTTTGCTACTGTGTTACTTGATGTTGGAGCCATTACCAAAGTGTGATAAGTTCCTTTATAAAATCTACCAACTGAAGCTGAACTCGCAGATTTATCTTGATATAATTTTACGCTATTGGAAATTTTTCCTTTTTTTTTATACATAACAAGAACTTCTTCCGCTGCTTTTGAAACAAACAAATCAACGGAATTTAATTTATTTATCAAATCTATAGATTCATTAAAGAAATGCCCAGAACCTGTTAGTACCCACGCCCACTTTTTTTTAATTTCTTTTTTTGTCAAAACTCAATCTCTTTCATTTTTAAGAATATTTTTTCCCACTGACAATAGTTTTTAAGATAACCAACAATTTCAGGCCCAATTATTTTTATATTATTTCTATTGAAAATATATTTACCTACATTTTGATCAATTATTTTTTGTTTTTGTAAATACTTCAAATTATAACTATTTCTATTCAATTTTAAAGATTTAATGAACAGAAGACCTTTAGCATTAATTTTGTTATAAAGCCACGCTGCAACAGAATCGGATGTTGATTCCCAATTGCTTATAAAGCTTGATTCTTTTTTTAAAACTTTTGATGGAAGCCAAACTTTTAAATTACCTTTATTACTGAAAGAGCCAAAGTCCTCTATTAGGTCAATATCTGTATCAATTTCTTTAAGCAAATAAGCAAAAAGCTCCGTTGATTTTAGTGCTATAAAGTTGCCCGTCTTCTCTGACATTTTTTTGTTTTTGTAAACATGCCTTACAGAATCAGCAAAGCATCCACCACCAACAACTATTAGAATATTTTCTTTCTCGGCTTGTTTCTTAAGTAATTTTAACAAATCAACTAGCAGGTGACTTGTTATCCAACTACCACCTATTTTTAAAATCCACATGACAAACTTGGAATTATTTTTTTTTAATCTTAGTTATACTCGTTGAATTTTTTTTTTTTCCTGAATGATCTGTTTTATCTCTAACTATTTCAATTCCAACACTTTTTGTTTCTTTGAAAACGTCTAATTTTTCTAACTTCATCCAAACTGATATGATTCTCGAGTCCTCGAAACATAGATCGAATATCTTTTCACTAAGTGTTTCTAGTAACTCGATATGTCCCTCTGCTAAAAGTTCTTTGAGTTTCTTTATTATCACTTCATATGAAACAACGTTATTAATAGTTTCATTTACTTGGTGCAAATTATCTAAAGCTTTGATTGAGAGTGAAATTGAAACCCTTTGCTTTTTTACTTTTTCATGATCATGAATGCCAATTGACGCCATTAAAACCAGTTCATTAATTTGGACTTGATAAATACCTTTTGTATCTCCTCTATTTTTAAGATTAGACGGCACCCAAGATCCAGTTGGAATTACAGAGACATTTTTATATTTATTTGGCATAATTAAATTCTTTGTTGAAAATTTTATAATAATAAACCATAAATATAGCGCAATGAATAATATTAACAAATCAATTTATAATAATTGGGTTATCTTTTTAACACTCATTATTATGGTTTTTCTTTCATCAGTATCTTTGAGCAACACACAAAACGATACAAACCAGGATTTCTCTAATGCTGAAAATGCTGAAGAAAAAAGAATAAAATGGGGAACCGAGGAGTTTAAACTAGAGTTAATTAAAGAAATGTCTAGTGCAAATATTGCCCTGTTTATAGATGAGCATCTAAAATCTATAAACGAGCCTTCCAGGATTTACTACAAATTTCAAAAAGAATCGACCAGAGAAGATAACTTTATTGGCAATGTTGTATTAAACATAGTAAAGGTAGACGATGATAATTCTAAACACATAACCTTTCGATATTTAAAGGGAAGGAATAAAGTTAGATTTCCTCCTCAAATAGGTGCACGTGGCAACCCAGTTTTTATGCTTTTCTTTGAGAGAGACTCCAGAGACATGCAAAGACTTACTGGAGGAAACGCACTTTTCTTCAGAAGCAGAATCAGACACACAATTGCAGCAACCGAAATAAAAGATGTAGACATAATGTTTGATGGTGAATCTCTACCTGCCAAAGAAATATCCTTTCAACCCTTCACAGAAACTGAACTCAAGAATAGAGTATCAAGGTATAAAACTAAAAAATTTGTGATAGTTATGTCAGAAAAAATTCCGGGGTATATTTTTAAAATTGAAACTTTTATAAAGGATTTAGAGGATCCGGATGACAGAGTAAAAGAAACGCTTGAGTTTCAGGGAATTAGAACAAATAAAGAACTAAGACAAGAATATAAACAAAGAAAGGAAAAAGGATAATTATGAAAATAAATATGTTTATCTGTAAGTTTGTCTTACTGATATTATTGTACTGTGATGGTCTAAAGTCTAATGATTTCCCAACACTTGCAAGGTCCGAGTTTGTTTTTGCATGCATGAGTTCTAATGCATCAAATAGAGATTTCATGGCAAAGTGCTCATGCGCTATCGATGAAATAGCAAAAAGAATATCTTACAAAGAATACGCTCAAGCTGAAGCAATTGCAAGGTTATGGGAAGGAGCTAGTCCAAGAGAAGAAGCTTTTAAGAGTGTTGGATTATCAAAAGAAAAAATGAAAAAGTTGTTTAGGGCTCAGGCAGCTTCAGAACTAGAATGTTTTTAATTAAATAATTTAAATTACTTTTTAGATAATATTTGCTCTGAAGAAAAATCTTTGTTAAATACTTTTCCTTCGCTGTCCTCAACACTAACTTTTATTGATCCACCCGTATTTAAATAATTAAAAGTGAATGAGGGATTCTCTGACAATGATATGTCTGGGGTAGCCTCCCAAATTAATTCTCCGTCTTGTTCAACCTTAATATAATTTACAAAATGAGCAGGAATCTCTGCTCGTGTTAGTTGATTAAACTGAAGACCTGAATAATTTGGATGGCTTATAAGAAACTTAGCTTTATTTATAGAGTTTGATTTCATAGAAGTTTGAATAAATTTCATTTTCATTTTTCCAATTCTAGCCATTACTGCATCCATATCATCAAGACTTGGTGCAGAACAACCACCTGCTGCCTTCACGTAATTAGAAATCATAAATTTTTCACCATTATTTTTTTCAGCGATTACTCTCACATAAGTATATTTATCAACCCTAACTCTTGTTGAAAATGAAGCATTACCAATTTTTTGAGAGAAATTAAATTTTCCTACTACTGGGGAAGGGTTCTCGTCTACAACAATAACGATAGATTTTATGAAATCATCTTTTTTTTGATCCTTAAGGAACTTTACGGTTATTGGAACCATTGCAGCATCTAAGGCTCTATATGGTGTCTCAAGGGACATAAATTTAGCACCATCAAGTATTTTTTCAGTGTTATTGTACAATAGTTGCTTTACGTTTTTTTCCCATGTGATTGGTTCAGGAAGTTTATCATTACTTGATGCATCGTAATTATAGAAAAACAAAGTGATAAGTAGGATTAATTTTAAAAGCAAGTTGTACATCAATATAATATATAGTTTTTTTTTAATAAATCTAAGAGTATTTTTGATGTAATGATTTTAAAAAAATTAAAAAAAACTGAAAAAAAGGTTAATAAGATAAAAAACCGTTGCAAAACATTGATTTTATTGATTTTTTTTAATTTCTGAACAAAAGTTAATTTTGGCATTCATCTTACATTCATATTTTTAAAAAAAAAAATGAGTTATCCACAACTTTTTTTTCGTTACATTAATTGATTTAAGTAACTGATTTTATTTGTTTTTTTGCAACATGAATGATCTTTAAGAGATTTGTTCATTTCACATTCATATTTTTATCTTGAATTTGCATTATTCATACATCATATTATGTCTGGGAGGAAATCAAACAACCTGACGGTTTTTGTTAAGGTTTTGATTCCAATCAATAACCGGGCATTCGCCCAAATATTAATCGTAATAAAGGAGAAATACTTTATGAGTATTTTGAAAAAAAGCATCATTGCTTCAGCTGCTTTAGCTCTTCCATTTGCTGTAAGTGCTAACTCTAAGCTTGAAAAAATGATGAAAGATCCAAGTCAGTGGGTACAACAGTCTGGTGATTACGCTGGACACCGTTACACTAGTCTTGATCAAATTAATAAAAGTAATGTTAGTAGCTTAAAAGTCGCTTGGACTTTTTCTACTGGTGTTCTTAGAGGTCACGAAGGTGGTCCACTAGTTATTGGCGATATGATGTATGTTCATACTGCTATTCCTAACATAGTGTACGCTTTAGATCTTAACGACAACCAAAGAATCGTTTGGAAGTACAACCCTGTTAAAGGTGGTAAGTACCCAGGTGGCGAAACTATGGATAGAGTTATCTCAGTTATGTGCTGTGACAACGTTAACCGTGGTGTTAACTACCATCCAAATGGTACAATCGTTCTTCACGCTGCTGATACTTCAGTAATTGCTTTAGACGCTAAATCTGGTAAAGAAAAGTGGATTACAACTAATCTACATGCCGGTACTGGTAAGTATGGTGTCTCAGCCTCTACTGGTTCAGGTCAACCTTTCATCATCAAAGACATGGTAGGTGTTGGTTGTTCTGGTGCTGAATTCGGTGTTAGATGTAACTGGACACAGTACGACATCAACAGTGGTAAGAGACTTTGGAGAGCATACAGCATGGGTCCAGATA
>NZHH01000058.1:0-27053 GCA_002691245.1 Rickettsiales bacterium
TAAAGTATTATTTTTAATCACCACCATATCTTCTTTTTCTACTTACATAATGCTTTATTGCTGACATGAATTTATAAGAATTGAATTCTGGCCATAGTGTTTTTGTAAAATAAAATTCAGAATAGGCAACTTGCCAAAGAAGAAAATTAGATAATCTCATTTCTCCGGAAGTTCTAATAACTAGGTCTGGATCCGGCAAAAAATTTGTCATTAGATTTTTTTTTATGTCAGATTCTTTTATTGAATTTTTGCTTCTACGTATTTTATTTACAGCTTCAACTATTTCGCTTCTTGATCCATAGTTTAATGCTAGTGTAAGGTATAATTTATTATATTTCCCAGTTAATAATTGTAGATCTTTTAACTGTTTTTTTACTTTTTCGTCAAATTTTTCAATATTTCCTATGAAAGAAAATTTAATCTGTTTTTCAATAAAGTTTTCCTTTTCCGAATCTAAATAAAATTGTAGTAATGACTGTAAATTAAAAATCTCATTTTTACTTCTATTCCAATTTTCAGTTGAAAAGCTAAAGAAAGTTAAGTATTTAATTTTCAAATCTAGAGATTTCTTGACTATACTTCTTACGACCTCAGATCCTTTTTTGTGACCTTCAATAATTGGTAATTTTTTTTTTTTTGCCCATCTTCTATTACCGTCCATTATAAAAGCTACGTGGTTTGGTAACTGTTTATTTAAATTTAAAGACATTAAACCTTTAAAATATCCTTTTCCTTTTCTTGAAACAACGTATCAACTTTTTCAATAAAACTATCAGTTATTTTTTGCATTTTTTCTGAAAATTGAAAAGAATCATCTTTTGAAATATTCTTTTGTTTTTCTTCGTCTTTAATCATATCCATCGCATCCCTTCTTATATTTCTAATTGTTATTCTAGTATCTTCAGCATACTTTGATGCAATTTTTACTATTTCTATTCTTCTTTCTTGTGATAACTCTGGAATAGGAACTCTAATCACATTACCTTCTATCATTGGGTTCAAACCTAAGTCTGAGTTTCTTATTGCTTTCTCAACAGACTGAATCAGAGTCTCGTCCCATACTTGAACTGTGATGAGTCTAGATTCAGGAATACTTATATTGCCAATTTGATTAATTGGAACCTTACTCCCATATGCTTCAACGCCTATGGGTTCCAAAAGGCTTGCTGAAGCTCGACCAGTTCTAAGCCCTTGAAAATCTCTTCTAAGGATATCTATTGATTTTTCCATTTTCTCTTGATAATCATTGAACTCTAATGTCATTCTTGTATAAGGGTAAAACTCCCTCCTCCGTCAACTATATGTTTTAATGAATTATCTTCCTGTATTGAAAACACCAATACTGGAATATTATTTTCTTTTGCTAGTGAAATTGAAGCTGTATCCATTACCCTTAAGTCTTTATTAATAACATAATCATAACTAAGGTCATATAATTTTTTTGCATTTTTATTTTTTTTTGGATCTGAATCATAAATACCGTCAACTTTTGTAGCCTTCATTAAAACATCACACTTCATTTCAGAGGCGCGAAGTGCCGCTGCAGTATCTGTCGTAAAATATGGATTACCAGTTCCTGCAGCAAAAATAACAATCCTATTTTTATCAATGTGTCTTAAAGCTTTTCTTCTTATATAAGATTCGCAAACATTATCTATCTTTAAGGCTGATTGAACTCTAGTATCGACTCCTTTTTGTTCAATGGAGTTTTGTAAAATAAGTGAATTTATAACTGTTGCCATCATCCCAGTATAATCTGCAGACGATCTATCCATACCTTTAGATGAAGCGGATATTCCCCTAAAAATATTACCACCACCAACAACAATTGAAACTTTTATTCCTTTATTGAAAACATGAATTATCTGATCAGTTATAGAGTTTATGGTATTCAAATCTATCCCAAAATCTTGATCTCCCATCAACGCTTCACCTGAAAGTTTTAGCATTATATGTTTATAAGGAAATTTTTTCAAAACTAGAAACTATTCTTGACCTAATTTAAATATATGGTAATCCAAGATTTTGAAATCATCATTGTGTTCTTTATTAAATGCAGAAATACAATCCTTAATTTTAGTTTTATTGTCGATTACAAATATTTGTTCTAGTAAACAGACTTCTTCGAAATATTTTTTCACTTTACCTTCAATGATTTTTTTCATGATATCCTCAGGTTTATTAGATGTTTTTAATTGCTCAGCATATATTACTTTTTCCTTTTCTACTAAAGAGCTATCCAAACTATCAATATCTTTAGACTTTGGGTCTGTTGCCGCTATATGCATACAGATGTTTTTAGCAAAATCATCAGTATATTTTGAATTATTTTTATTAGAAAACACCAACAAAACTCCAATTTTACCAGACTTTTGGTTTATAGCGTTATGTAAATATTTTTGGAATTTAAACTCACTTTCACCAATATATTTTAATCTTCTAATGATTATATTTTCTCCAAGTTTAGCTATTGTATCTGTCAAAGAATCTTTAACGTTTTTACTAGAATTGAGATAATTTGAATTAAGAAGGCTATCGATGTCATTGCAACTATTAATGACACATGTTTGTGTTAATTCATCACAAAAATTTTGAAATATTTCATTTCTTGCAACAAAATCTGTCTCTGCGTTAACTTCAATCATAACAGCTTGGTTAGCTGTTGTATGGATTGTAACAAGTCCGTCTGATGCCGATCTTGTGGACTTTTTTTGAGCGGTATTTATTCCTTTTTTTCTTAGCCACTCAATAGCTTTTTCAACATCTCCGTTAGATTCATCCAAAGCCTTTTTACAATCCATCATACCAGCACCGGACTTGTCTCTCAACTCTTTTATATCTGCTGAACTGAAGTTCATATTCATATCTGATTAGCCATTTTTAGAGTTAATATCATCTTGTTGATTCTTAACATTGTTTATAGTGTCAGATATAGCACTGCAATAGTATTCTATTGATCGAATGGCATCGTCGTTTCCTGGTATTGGATGATCTATACCCTCTGGATCAGAATTGGAATCTATAACTGCAACAATTGGGATGCCAATTTTATTAGCTTCTTTCACAGCCAAAATCTCTTTGTTAGTATCAACAATAAATAGCAAGTCTGGCTTACCAGACATATTTTTAATACCACCCAAAGCTTTATTAAGTTTTTCTACAGAATTCTCAAATTTAAGTAATTCTTTCTTAGTGTAAGAACTTGTTTTATTTAAAAGTATGTCTTCCATGTCTTTGAGTTTCTTAATAGAATTTTGAATTGTATCCCAGTTTGTGAGCATACCACCTAACCATCTTTTATTGATAAAGTATTGATCACAATCAAGGGCATATTTTTCGATTATGTCCGAAGCTTGTCTTTTGGTTCCTACAAACAATATATTTTTACCTTCCTTGGCAAAATCTTCGACCGTTTTAAGGGCATTTTGAAAAAAAATTAGCGTTTGTTGCAGATCAATTATATGTATACCATTTCTATGTCCGAAAATAAAATCAGACATTTTGGGGTTCCACCTATTAGTTCTGTGACCAAAATGAACGCCTGCATCTAGTAGGTCTTTGATAGATATTTGTTTCATAAAGAATCTCCGGTTATACGTTCACGCGAAAAAAATCACCAGAGTATTCGCGTGTATGAATTAAATATATAGGTACAGTTTTAAAATTAAAAATCAACTACAAATTTAATTAATTTCCTCAAAATTCAATATACCCTGCATAGCTTTTATTTTAATAATAAATTCAAGGTCTACATTATATTTATGATTACTATGTATTTTGATTTCTTTGTTATCAAGAACAAAAGCAAAATCAATTTTATTTTCACCTTTAATGTTTTTATCTAATAATTTTTTAAATTTAATAAAATCCAACTTATCTGGATACAATTTAACTTTATAGGAGTTTTTATTATTTTCATATTTCTCTAATTTTTTAATATCATTAATTACTATTCTTTCAGAATCATTCATATTTTGTTTTGAAATTCTAAATCTGTAAATTTCGCCAGATTTTAAATTAAAATTTAAATTTTCTAATACCTCTGAAAAACATATAGAATCGATATTACCGGAATCATCACCTAAATTTAAAAAGCAAAATTTTTTACCAGTTTTAGACTTTCTTTCATTTATATTATTAAGCATAGCTATAAAACTAAAGATTTTATTTTTTTCTGTTGTTGTTGAGCTATTTAAATATTCTAAATCTAAAATATTCTCTTTTTCATAAATATTTTTATAAATTCTAGTTGGATGTTCAGATAAATAAAAACCAAATGCCTCAACTTCTCTGTTGAGTTTTTCATTTAATTTCCAATCAGGCTGATTTTTTTGTTCTAGATAATTGTTTAAATCATTATTTTGAGGAAATAAACTTACTTGATTCTGATTGAAGTTTTTATGAAAGTTCGAATTGAATAATATAATCTTATCAATATTATTAAACAAATATTTTTGATTTTTTTCAATGGAACTCAGAGAATTTGAAAAAATTAACGCCTCAAGAATTTTTTTATTTAACACGTTATTTGATAATCTTATAAGAAGATCATTAAGGTTTTTAAATTTACCATCTGTTTGTCTATTTCTAACTAATTCACTTATAGATTGTTCACCAATATTTTTAATTGCACCTAAACCAAACTTAATTGATACTGGATTATAATTTTCATCATAATTAACAACGAAATTAGTCTCGGAGTAATTAATGTCTGGGTTTATCACTTTAAATCCTATTTTTTTTAGTTCACCACAATAAATAGATAATTTATCAAAATTATTGATATCGCAATTCATCAATGCACAGAAGAATTCAAGAGGATAATTTGATTTTAAAAAAGCAGTTTGATATGCTATCATTGCATAAGCTGCTGCATGACTTTTATTAAATCCATACCCCGCAAATTTTGCAATCTCATCAAATAAATTAGAGGATTTATCTTCTGAAATATTATTTTTCACACAACCTAATATGAATTCTTCTCGTTGTGCAACCATTTCAGATTTAATTTTTTTGCCCATCGCTCTTCTTAATAAATCTGCTTTTGCTAAACTAAACCCTGCAAGTTTTTGGGCAATCAACATTACTTGTTCTTGATAAACCATAATACCATAGGTTTCATCAAGAATTTCTTTTAAGTCATCATGAATATAGTCATAGCTTTCCTTATTTTGTTTTCTGTTAATATAAGTTGGAATATTATCCATTGGTCCTGGTCTATATAAAGATACAATTGCTATTAGATCCTCAAATCTATCAGGCTTTATTTTTATAATTGTTTCTTTCATACCCTGGCCTTCCATTTGAAAAACTCCTGTGGTCATACCATTTCTTAACATTTTATATGTTAAATTATCATCCAGAGGTATCTTATCTATCTTGATATTTACACCTCTGTTTTTAAGGTTTTTAATTGTTTCATCAATCACCGTGAGAGTTTTTAAACCTAAAAAATCGAATTTAATCAATCCAAATTTTTCAACATATTTCATAGAAAATTGAGTCACTGGAATGTCAGATTTGGGATCCTTATACAGTGGTATTGATTCATCAAGAGATTTTTCTGCTATTACAATGCCAGCAGCATGTGTCGAAGCATGTCTAAGTAAACCCTCTAAGTTTATAGAAATTTCAAATAAATTTTTTATATTACTGTCATTTTTAACCATCTTTCTTATTGCTCTGTTTTCTTTAAAGAAATCTTTTAAAGTCAAAGGGTTTGCAGGGTTGAAAGGTATCATTTTACAGAACTCGTCCACTTGATTAAGTGGTAGTTGTAAAACTCTTCCAACATCTCTTAAAGCAGCTCTGGCCTGAAATGAACCAAAGGTTATAATTTGTGCAACATTAAGGTCACCATATTTCTTTTGTACATATTTTATTACTTCATCCCTTTTATCCATGCAAAAATCTATATCAAAATCTGGTAGTGAGATTCTTTCAGGATTTAAAAACCTCTCAAAAATTAATCCAAATTTTAGTGGGTCGAGATCGGTAATTGACAAACACCAGGCAACAAGTGACCCTGCACCTGAACCTCTTCCAGGACCGACTGGGATACTATTAGTCTTTGACCAATTTATAAAATCAGATACTATTAAAAAGTAACTTGAATACCCCATCTTCATTATAACATCCAACTCATAATTTAATCTTTTATGATATACTTCGTCTAATTGATTTTCATCGTATAATTTCAATCTTTCTTTCAAACCATTTTCAGAATTTATTCTTAATAAAGTGTTTTCATCTGATTCATTAGAATGGATTTTAGGGAGACTTGGAGGCTTCTCTTCTAAATAGAATGAACATCTTTTTGCAATTAAAACAGTGTTTATACAAACTTGAGGTATGTCTGAAAATAAATTAATCATTTCATCAGAACTCTTTAAGTAATATTCTTGTTTGCTTTTAATTCTATCATCGCTATCTAAATATTTTTGTTGGGAAATACTTAAAAGTGCATCGTGAGATTTAAAAAATTCTTTTTTTAGGTAGAAGTTTTCATTTGTAGCGACTAATGGTATTTTTTTTAAATGAGATTTGTTAATTAAATAATTCTCATAATCATATGACTTTTGATTTTTATACCTTTGTATTTCAAGAAAAAAATTATCATTATAAATTTCATTTAGCTCACCAATTAAGTTATCTGATAATAATTTATTTTCTTTATAATTGTTTGTAAGGATCCCAAATTCTCCACCACACAAACACATCAGTCCATTTTTTTGATGTTTTAAATCAGTTAATGATAAATAGGGATTATCGGTTGTAGTTTTTTCTAAATAGGATTTTGATACCAATTTAATTAGATTTTTATAACCCACTTTATTTTTACACAAAAGAAGAATGTAACCATTTTTGTATTTCTCATCTTTTATAAGAATATTAGAACCTATTATGGGTTGAATTCCATTTTTCTCACATTCAATACAAAATTCCAAACTACCAAATAAATTATTAAAATCAGATATAGCAGTAGCTGGCATTTTTTCATCTTTACAAAAATTAACCAATTCTTTTATCCTAAGTGCCCCTTTGGATAGAGAATATTGCGAATAATTTCTTAAATGAACAAATTTATTATCTCTTGCAATCAAATAGTTTTCCTCCATCAATTTTATAGGATTTCGTAAGTTTACCTATTAAATTAATATTATGTGTTGCCATAATCGTAATTGTATTTTTTTTATTTGCCAAATTAATCATTAAATCAAATACCAATGATGTATTCGTAGAGTCTAGACTTCCTGTAGGTTCGTCTGCTAAAAGTATTAATGGATCTTTAATTAATGCTCTCGCTATTGCCACTCTTTGTTGTTCACCTCCAGACAGAAGTCCAGGCTTAAATTTTTTTCTATTAATAATGCCAAGTATTTCTAAAATTTCTCCAGCTTTTAAAATTGACTTTCTAAAAGAATGACCAGCAATAATCATTGGAAGCGCAACATTTTCCTCGACCGTAAAATCTTCTAGAAGTTGATTGTTCTGAAAAATAAAACTTATATTTTGTTTCCTAAAATTCACTTTATCTTCATTTTTCATTTTACTACATTCTATTCCAGATATATTAACTGTTCCTGAGTGAGGATTTTCTAGTAATCCTATTAAATTTAATAATGTTGATTTACCTGAACCTGAAGGTCCAATTATTCCAATTATTTCACTTTTTTTAACCAAAAGATTAAGATCATCAAATACCTTAACTTTTGTTTGACCTTGATTATAAATTTGAACTATGTTTCTTAAATGTAGCAATTTAATCCCACTTTATTAAATTGATAGGTTCTATCTTCGTTGCTCTAATCGATGGATATACTGTTGCTGCGAATGAAAGTAAAAGAGATATTAATGTAATTTTAATAATTTGGTTTACTTCAATAATAATTGGTAAATTTGAAAAAAAATAAATTTCTTCGGAAAATAAATTTGAGCCAATTACAAATTCTATGAATTCTTTAATTTCATTTATATTTAAACAAAAAAGCAAGCCAATTACCAAACCTAATATTGTTCCTAACAAACCAATTAAAAATCCGTTAATCATAAATATTTTTAGAAGTTGATAATTTGAAATACCTAAAACTCGCAAAATACCAATATCTTTTTTTTTAGTAGAAACAAGTATCATCAAAGATGAAATTAAGTTAAATGCAGCTACTATAATTATTAGCAAAAGAATTAGAAACATTACATTTCTTTCCACCTCAATAGCATTAAACAATGACGGATTCAATTCTCTCCAATCAATAACTCTTAAATTTTTGGGTATTTCTAAGTTTATTGAGTTTTTTATTTGACTTAGCTGATCAAACATCTCAACTACAATTTCATAATTATCAATTTTATTTGAATAATTTAAAAATTCTTGAAGCATTTCGATTGGCATAAAGATAAGCGAGGTGTCGTATTCATACATACCAACATCAAAAAATCCAACTATCTTAAAGTTTGCAGATCTTGGAAAATTACCTAAGAAAGTTTCATAGCTTTTAGCAGAAAGAACAGAAACATAATCACCAATTTTTAAATTTAATTTTTTTTTTAATTTTTCACCTACAAAAATACCTTCTTTTTCACTAAAGTTTGATAAATAATCTTCTTTCAATTTTGTTGAAAATATTTTTCTTTCTTCAAAGTAATTTGTATTAACACCTTTAATTAAAATACCATTTGAATAATTCTTATAAGTAAAAAGCCCATGACCACTAACAATTTCATGAATCAAAATTTTATTACTTGAAGCCAACAAAGATTCTTTAATTTTTCTATCTTTTGTCATACCTCCAGAATAAATTGATTGAATCTTTAAGTGCCCATTAATTCCAAGGATTTTTGAAGTAAGTTCCTCTCTGAACCCATTCATTACAGACATCACAATTATTAAAGTTGCTACACCCAATGATATGCCTAAAAAAGAAAAAAGCGTAATGAGGGAAAAGAATTTTTCTTTTGTTTTTGGAAACAAATATTTGATAGAAATCCAAATTTCAAAAAAAGTCACCATAAGCTAAGTTATCATATTAATTAAGAATTTTTGTAGAGCTTCAGTTTTTAAGATTTTTTCTGTTTTATCACTTCTATTAATTATACTTATTTCGTTTTTATTTTTATATTGATTTCCAATAATTATTTGAATAGGTGTTCCGATAAGATCTGCATCTGAAAATTTTTTTCCAGGTCTTTCGTCCCTGTCATCATAAATAACATCGACATTATTTTTTTTTAGTTCATTGTATATTTTTTTAGATTGCTCCTTACAGTTATTATCATTTGGTAAAAGATTTAGTAGATGTATCGAAAAAGGAGCTAATGATTCATGCCAAATAATTCCTTTTGAATCATTGGAATGCTCAATATAAGCAGCAGGTATTCTCGATATTCCAATTCCATAGGATCCCATAAAAGGCTTAAATTTTCCATTATCAGAATCGATTTGAAAATCAAATGCATCAGAATATTTAGTTCCAAAAAGAAAGATATGAGCTAATTCAATGCTTTTAAATTTTTTTACTCCTTTTACATCTGAAATTTTTGAATAATACTCATCAGTGTAAGAATTTAAATTTAGCACTTCATCTAAAGAAAGATTTTGAAAATCTCTCTCAAAAACCTCTTCACTAACAAAAATATCTGATTCTCCAGATTCAACAATTAAATGAAATTCATGCGAAAGGTTACCACCGATTTCACCACTTGGGGCCCTGACCGGTATAACAGGTATATTTAGATTTTTAAAAATTTCTAAATATATTTTATAAAAATCAAGATAAGTCTTTTCACCATTTTCTTCATCAATATCAAAACTATATGCATCCTTCATTAAAAATTCTCTCGCTCTCATAACTCCAAATCTTGGCCTTATTTCGTCTCTAAATTTGCTTTGAATATGATAAAATTTTCTGGGAAGAGTTTTATAACTTTTAATATATTGTTTGCCTATAGCAGTAACCATTTCCTCATTTGTTGGTCCATATAATAGCTCTTTATCATTTCTGTCATTTATTTTTAACATTTCTTTACCATATGANTCGTATCTATCNCTTANTTTCCAAATTTCAGCNTTTTGAATAGTAGGCATTAGAATTTGATTNACAAAGTTTTTTTCATGATAATATTCAATTATTCTTATTATTTTNTTTAAAACTCTGAATCCTAATGGAAGCCAAGTATAAATTCCTGATGTTTCTTGTCTTATCATACCGGATTTNATCATNAGTTCATGCGATTTCATTTTCACTTCACTGGATACGTTTTTTTGTGTAGGAATAAAAAAATTAGAAAATCGCATCTTTTACCACTGACACAAATATTGATAGAAAAAAAGAAATAATACTTGTAATAATTATTTTTTTTTTAAGCATTGGGTTTTTAGGTGCACCTGGATCATTACCATCAACAACATTATCGTCTGTTTGGACACCAAGTGGAAGNATGATNAATAATACAAGCCACCATATAATAACAAAAATAACTATTATTTCTAAACCAAACAAAAGTTACTCCTGTTCTAATTCAATCAAAGTTCCATAAAAATCNTTTGGATGTAAGAATATTACAGGTTTATCGTGGGCTCCAATCTTTGGCTTATTTTCACCTAAAATTCTTATACCAAATGACTTTAATCTATCACAAGCTTTAATAATATCTTTCACTTCAAGACAAATATGATGTATTGCTCCATTATTATTTTTTTCTAAAAANTTTTTTATGGGNGAGTTCTCACCATAAGGATGCATTAATTCAATTTTTGTATTATCCAACTCGACGAAAACCACACTGACTCCGTGTTCTTTGTAATTATTTACCACTGAAACATTTGCTCCCAAAATATCTCTATATTTTTTTGATGCTTCATCAAGATTGGGAACAACAATAGCAACGTGATTAAATTTTGTAAGCATTAATCTATTATATTCTAAATTCTAACAATCTCAATGATGGTTAATGGTTTTAAACCAATTTTTTTTTTTTAACAAATTTCTTAATCTAATTTTTATTTCATCACTTAGGACGTTATCATCTATACTCTGATTTGACAATATTGCGACTTCTTCTGCTAAAAATTTTTTTATTTCATCCTTATTATTATCATCTAGCAATATTGAAGGGCAAAAAATAACAGGGTCCGTTAGAAGATTATTATCTAAATCCATAATTAGATTTACAAAAATCTGACCATCACTTGATATAATGTTTACTTCATTGAGCAATTTATTGTTAATTGATATTATCTTATTACCTTTTAACACAGACCTACCACTTATTACNTTTGAAATAACTCTTTTTTCAATATCATTATCTAACTGAACCAAATCACCGTTCTCAACTAAAAGTTGACTTTTTACACCACATTCTTTTGCAAAACTTATATGTTCATCCAAATGTCTATATTCTCCATGAGTTGGAATTAAAAGTTTTGGTTTTATCCAGTTGTACATTTGCTTTAANTCTTTTTTTGAAGGATGTCCTGAAACATGAACTTTNGAATTAGTGTGATCAAGTAGNACACTACCTATTTTCATAACTCTAGCTTTAACATCATTAATTCTTTTNTCATTACCTGGAATNTCTCTTGATGANAATATNACTGTATCATTTACAGAGAGATTTAAAAATTTATGATTTCCTCTAACAAGTCTACTTAATGCAGCTCTTTCTTCCCCTTGACTTCCTGTACAGATTACAACAAGATCATCTTCTGGAATNATNTTTGATTCTTTTTCTGANACNATGTTNTTAAAATTTTNTAAATAATTATTTTCAATTGCAGATTCATATATTCGNTTTATTGATCTGCCCAACATTAAACAACATTTATNATTTTCACTNGCTACTTTAAGTATACTTTCAATTCTTGCAATATTNGAAGCAAANCACGTNATTACAATTTTCCCTTTTTTTATTTTCGAAAATATTTTTTTTAAGTTTTCTCTTACATCACCCTCGCTTCCTGACTCATGAAAATCAAAAACATTTGTAGAATCACAAATCATANTATCAATTCCNCAATCAACAAACTTTTGAAGTTCTATTGAACANATTGGTTTGCCNACCAATGGATTAGNNTCNATTTTCCAGTCNCCNGTGTGAAAAATATTTCCTTTCTTGGTTTTAATTAAAATCGCGTTTGGTTCTGGAATGGAATGCGTCATACAAAAAATTTGAATTGAGAAGGAACCTATTTTCAATTCATTATTATATTTAAGAATTTTAATATCGTAATCTGAAATTCCCTCTGAAATAAATTTGCGCTTCAACACTGATGCAGTAAAAGGTGAAGTATAAATTGGCACTTTACCAATCTTCTCAAAAAGGTAAGGTACTGCACCAATGTGGTCTTCATGAGCATGAGTAAGAATCAAAGCAGATAATTTAATATTTTGTTCGAATAAAAACTCTATATTCGGCATTATTATGTCATAAGCATTTGTATCTCCATTGTTAAATGTTATACCCAAATCAACCATTATCCATTGATTATCTATATGAAACAAGTTGCAATTCATGCCTATTTCACCAGATCCACCAAGTGGAAGAAAAAGTAAATTTTTAGGTAAATATTTTTTCATTCTTGAATTAATAAGTTATTAATTAAAAAGTTTAAACCTTTTGAAATAAAAAATTCGTCTATCTTTATCACATTTTGAAAATAACCTTTAAATAAAGTTGAATTACCACCAGTGAGAATTAATCCAAACTTCACTTTTTGATTTTCTTCAATTTTTTTTACAAGTCCTTGAATCATACAAATATAGCCCCAGAAAAAACCTGACTGAATTGCTTCTAAAGTATTTTTCCCAACAATATTTTTTGTTTTTTGGAATTTAACTAGAGGTAATTTTGCAGTACATTGTTTCAAAGAAAGTAAGGAAAGGTCAATCCCTGGTGTTATAACTCCTCCATCATAAATCCCTTTTTCATTTATAACATCTATTGTAGTAGCAGTCCCAAAGTCAATTATCATTACAGAACTAGAAAACAAATGTTTTCCGTATATCACATTTATTAATCTATCGTCGCCTATAGATTTCTCATCACTAAGTGTAGTTTTAATATCATATGCTTTAACAAGATTTCTAGCTAAATAATAACTTATACCATGATCTTTAAATAATTTTTTAAACAAAATAGTGGATTTTGGAACTACAGAAGAAATAATTGCAAGAAATATATTATCATCTAAATCTTTAATATATTTAATGATTTTATTTTTTTCTAAGTTAACTGTACTCACGTTCAAAAACGAAATTTTCTTTTGTTTTTTGAAAGCACAAATCATCACATTTGTATTGCCTATGTCTATAGTGATATTAATCAGATTATTTCTCCGTAATTAATTTTTACTTCTTCATCATGTTTTTGAATCAATAGTTCCCCAGATGAATTAATTTCTTTGAAAAACCCATCAATTTTATGATCTCCTAAATTAATGGTAATATTTTTTTTCTTATCAAAAAAAATTGTTGAAAGACTTCTACTAATTTTTTCAAACTCTATTCTAGAATAATTTTCAAAGAAAGAGTCAAAACATTCAATCAACAGGAAAAAGAAATTTAAAGCGTTATAATTTATTGTCAAATCATTTATGGAGATCGAAGAAAATTTACTTTGAATAACTTTTGAAATAAAGTTTACACCTATACCAATTACACATTGATTTATTGAACTATTTGAAACATTGGTTTCAATAAGTACTCCAGCAATTTTTTTTTTATTTATTAGAATATCATTTGGCCACTTGTAGGATATATTTTTATCCACGCCTATTTTATTAAAAGCATTTATTAACGAATAGATTGTAAATAAGTTAATCTTTCCAAGATCGTTTACATTGAGTTTTTTTTGAATGGCAAATGAGCAAGTTAAATCACCCTCCTTGCTTATCCATTCTCTATTTTTTCTTCCTTTTCCTTTTTCTTGTTTGACTGAAAATAAAGCAATATTTTTATTTTTATTTTGAAGTTTCAAGATTTCTTTAACTTTATCATTAGTATTGAGAAGAGATTTAAAAAAATATAAATCAAAATATCTTTCAATCATATTATTTCACAGCAAACAAAGACAATGTAATTGATGCACATAAATTTAGGAAAAATTGAGGGTATAGAACAACAGTCAAATTAAAAAAGGCAAAACCACAGAGCATATATTTGGATTGATTATTATTAATATTGTCTAAATCATCAATAGGTTCGTCGAAAAAAATTGATTTTATCAATCTAATATAATAGAACGCTGCTATCACAGAAGTTAAAACTGCAATAATAGCAAGGAAAAAAAGGTTGTTGTCTATTATTATATTTAAAATAATAAGCTTTCCAATGAAACCGGCAAGTGGAGGAATTCCAGCCATTGAAAAAAGTATGATAGCTAAGCACCCAGCAATCATAGGTTGAGATTTGTACAAACCAGAAAGATCTTTTATTGAAGTAACACTAACCTGATCTCTTTGCATATTTAAAATAAAAAGAAACATTCCTAGATTCATAGTTACATAAAAAATCAAATAAATACAAATAGAAGTGATACCATCTTCAGAACCTGGAATTAAAGCCATTAAAATAAAACCTATGTGGTTTATGGTACTATATGCCATTAATCGTTTCAAATCCGACTGAAGCAAAGCACCCAATGATCCGATTATCATTGAGGTTATAGACAAAATAATTAAAATTTTACCCCAATCTACAATTATTTCTCCAAAGGGATAAACTAATAATCTAATAAGAACACCGAAGGCCGCAATCTTAGGAAGCGTAGATAAGAGAGTTGTAACAATTGAAGGAGCCCCTTGGTACACATCAGGTGTCCACATATGAAATGGGGCTGCAGATATTTTTAAAGAAAGAGAAACTAAAATGAATATCAGACCAACTATTAGCATTGTTGGGGTAGAGTAAAGATCAGACATAAATATACTTATATCGTTAAAACTTGTAGATCCAACTAATCCATAGATTAAACTTGTACCGAACAAAAAAATACAAGTAGATAAACTTCCAATAATAAAGTATTTCACACCAGCTTCTGAAGAAATAAAGTCTTCTCTACTAAAAGAAACTAGAATATATAAAGAAAGGCTTTGAAGTTCCATTGACATAAATAATGATAAAAGATCGTTAGAGGAAATCATTAACAACATTCCTACTACTGAAATTAAGAAAATAATAGAGAATTCTGGTCTTCTGAGAGACTTAGGGTTTTGAACAGTTAAATAAAAAAAAATTATTAAACCAGAACCAATCAGTATGAGTGATTTCAGAAAAGAACCAAATGAATCCACAATAAAAAATCCATTAAAAATTATTTGAGAATAAAAAATGTCTTTGAAAATAAGGAATTGTGAAATAAAAATTATAAAAAGTGTTAGATACCCGATTTTTAAGTAACTATCCTTTTTTAGAAAAGGAGTGATAAATAAAACAAAAACTGAACATATAGCTATAAAAATTTCTGGTATAATTAACATTGGTTCTCTTTAAAATATTGAAATAGGGTATAACTGTATTATTCTTTCTAATGAAGAGGTTGTAAACCCAAGTATTATTCCTGGTTTAATTCCTATCACAAAAATCAATAACACCAAAATAACATATACAGAAAGTTCATATAAATTAAGATTATCATTTTTTTTATTTAAATTATCACTCACACTTCCAAGAAAAACTTTTTTATAAAGATTAAGCATATAAGAAGCAGACAATATAACTCCAGTTGTAGAGAGAAAAGCAACCATTGTATTTTTACTGTAAACGGCAAGTAAAGTTAAATATTCTCCAACAAAACCAGAAGTACCAGGTAGCCCTATTGAACCTAGCGTGAAAATTAAAAATAGAACTGAAAAATTAGGTAATTTACTACTTAGTCCTCCAAAAAAACTTATTTTCTTCGTTTTATATCTGTTGTAAATGCTTCCTATAGAAAAAAATAACGCTGCTGAAATTATTCCATGAGAGATCATTTGAATAATTGCTCCATGTAAACCTTGAATATTAGCCGAGAAAATTCCCAAAGTAACAAAACCCATATGAGCAACAGAAGAATATGCAATCAGTTTTTTCATATCTTCCTGTACCAAGGCTATATAAGATGTATAAATTATTGCGACTACTGAAAGAAAATAAATAAATGGAGTAAAGAAAATTGATGCATCAGGTAAAATAGATAGATTAAATCGAATAAATCCATAACCTCCAAGTTTTAGCAATATACCCGCCAATATAACGGAGCCCTCTGTTGGTGCTTCAACATGAGCATCTGGTAACCAGGTGTGAAAAGGCCACATAGGAATCTTTACAGCAAAAGAAGAAAAGAATGCCAACCATAACCATACTTGAATGTAAAAAGGTAAAGTGTAATCCAATAGCTTTGGGATACTTATTGTACCAAACTCTTGATATAAAAAAATTATGGCAATAAGCATTAAAACAGAGCCTAACAAAGTATATAAAAAAAACTTATACGCCGAGTATATACGTCTTTCACCTCCCCAAAACCCTATAATCAAATACATAGGTATAAGAATTGATTCAAAGAATATATAAAAGGAAAATAGATCTATGGCACTAAATGTTCCAATTAAAAACGATTCCAACAATAGGAAGGAGGCTAAATACATTTTCATATTTTTTTTCGATTGAGGTAATATAAAAATAATGCATATCAAAATTAAAAAAGTTGATAATAAAACAAAAGGCATTGATAGACCATCAACGCCTAGCGAGAATCTTAAGCTATCACTATTGAACCATGAAAATGTATTTACGAATTGAAAATGAGGGATTGATTTATCAAAATTAACTGGTAAATAAAACGATAAAAAGAAATTACTTGTACTAGTCCATAATGCAGATTTCTTTGATTGTTCTGCATTATCATCATTCTCTGAAGATAAAAAAATGAAAACCAAACCTATTAATGGTAAAATAATTAAAATTGGTAGTATCGGCAAACTAATCATCAAAAAATATAAATATAAATGCTAATAAAAAGCGTCAAACCTATTACAACCGACAATACATAATGATAAAGATAACCTGATTGAAGTCTAGATACTAACAATCCAAATCTTCCAATCATTCTACTCATTCCATTTGGCCCTAGGTTATCGATTAAATCAATATCAATAGATTTCCAAAAACCTCGTCCAAGATATAAACTTGGTTTTATAAACATCAGCTCATAAAGTTCATCTATGTAGCATTTATTGCGAAAGAATAATATTGGAATTTGTAATTTTTGCTTTAAATAATTGGTCTGATTTGGAAATTTAAAATAAACTAAAAAACTTATGATTATCCCAAGAATAATCATAACTAATGGTAATTTTTTAATAAATTTTGGTATTACACCTAACGTATAGGTTTTATTCAATTCAGAATTAACATATATCACATCTGACCACAAATTTTCTAAAAATTGACCAGCAAAGAAATCATGATTATACATACCAAAAAATATTGAAAAAACACCTAGAATTACAAGCGGTAATACCATTACTGGAGGTGATTCATGAATATGTGCATATACTTTTTCATCAGATAAATTTTTTCTATGAAATACATGAATAATTAATCGAGATGAATAGACGGTAGTTAGAAAAACTCCTACCACTCCAATTGTAAAAGCGAATAATTTCATGTTTAGATCTGAAAGATATATAAACTCCAGTATTAAATCTTTGGAAAAGTAACCACTCAAAAAAGGAATTCCCATCAAGGCTAATGAGCCAATTATCATGGAAACATATGTTAATGGTATTTTATTATATATTCCTCCCATTTTTTTTATATTTTGCTCATCTGACATTGAATGAATTACGGAACCAGCACTTAAAAATAATAAAGCCTTAAAAAAAGCATGAGAAAGAAGATGAAAATAAGCAGCAGAATATGCTGAGACACCTATTGCCATAAACATATAACCTAACTGACTGCAAGTAGAATAAGCTATAATTCTTTTTATATCATTTTGAAAAACCGCAACACATGATGCAAATATACAAGTAATAGAACCTACAATAAGTATAAAGTTTTTTGAAAAATTAGAAGCTTCAATTAATGGGGACATCACAATAAGTAGAAATACTCCTGCTGTAACCATTGTCGCCGCATGAATTAAGGCAGACACTGGGGTTGGGCCTTCCATAGCATCTGGAAGCCAAATATGTAATCCAAATTGAGCAGATTTGCCCATACAACCAACAAACATTGTCATTACTATAAGTGTAATCGAATGAACCTGAATGCCAAAAAAGTTAAAATACGATTGACTGTGGGAATTAACTAACAATAGTATCTCGTTAATATTTATTGTTCCAAATACAATAAATATTGTGAATAAAGATATTAACAAACCAAAGTCTCCTACTCTGTTCGCTATAAAGGCTTTTATTGATGCTTTATTGGCTTCATCCTTATGACTCCAAAAACCAATTAAAAGATATGATGTTAACCCTACTCCTTCCCAACCAACAAAAAGTTGGATCAAATTAGATGAAGAAACTAGGAAAAGCATAAAAAAAGTAAAAAGTCCTAAATAACCCATAAAAATTGTATTTCTTGGATCTTTTTCCATATATCCCACTGAATAAACATGGATTATTGTTGAAACGAAATTTACCATTAAAACCATCGAGACAGTTAATAAGTTGTAGTTTACGGACCAGTCAATGTTTAAACTACCTGAAGAAATCCAGTTAGTTAACATGACTGTATGCTCACCATTAGATTTAAATAAAATTAAAGATATTATTGAAAGTAATGTTGAAATAATCATTAATGAACATGAAATAATATTTATAAGATTTTTTTTAAGTATATTGGTTAGAAAAATGCAAAAAAAATAGCTTATGAGCGGAAGAAAGATTGATAATAAAAACAATTATTTATCCCTTAAGTTTATTAATTGTATCAATGCTAATTGATCCAGACTTTTTAAAAAAAATAGTTAGGATTGCAAGGCCTATAGCTGCTTCAGCTGCTGCAACTACCAATACAAACAAAGCAAATATTTGACCAAATAGATCATTTAAAGTACTTGAAAATCCAATAAAATTTATGTTTGTAGCCAACAACATTAATTCGATTGACATTAATATTGAAATTATATTTTTTCTATTTATAAAAATGCCTAAGAAGCCAATTGAAAAAATGATTGAAGATAAAATTAAGTAATTTGAAGATGTCATTGAATCATTTTAGTTTAATTATGTCTTTTTTCTGAATTCTTTTTTGTCTTAAAATACTTTGTGATCTTAAATTAATTCTATCATCTTGAGCCAAAACTATGGCACCTATCATCGCAACAAGAAGCAAGAATCCTGAAATTTGAAATATAATGAAGAAATCTGTGTATAGAAACAAACCAAGTGCTTTTGTATTTTCGTTTCCTTGATTCAGCAACTCATCTATTTTTATACCTGATTCAGTTGGATTAAAAAGTGAGATATCCTTAAATACTATAATTAGCTCAGTTAAAAAAATTGAAATTAATAATAAACCCAAAGGAAAGTACCTTAAAAAACCTTCTTTTACCAAAACTTCATTAATGTTAAGCATCATTACAACAAATAAAAATAAAACGGCTACTGCACCTACATAGACGATGATAAGTGTCATAGCAATAAATTCAGCATCAGATAGTAGGAAAATAACTGCAATGTTAAAAAAAGAAAAAATAAGAAATAAAACTGAATGTACCGGGTTTGAAGAAAAAACTACAAAGAAACTTGATAAAATAGTAACCGTTGAAAAAATATAGAAAATTAATTCGGTCATAAGTATTTGGACTCTTTTTCTAAATTTCTTGCTATTTCAACTTCCCATCTATCTCCATTTTCTAAAAGTTTTTCTTTATTATATATCAATTCTTCTCTTGTTTCTGTTGCAAATTCATAATTAGGGCCCTCAACAATTGCATCTACAGGGCAAGATTCCTGACAAAATCCACAATAAATACATTTTGTCATGTCAATATCATATCTTGTTGTTTTTCTAGAACCATCTTCTCTTGGTTCTGCCTCAATTGTGATTGCTTGAGCTGGACAAACAGCTTCACAAAGTTTACAAGCAATACATCTCTCTTCGCCTGATTCATATCTTCTCAAGACGTGCTCTCCCCTAAACCTTGAACTCAAAAAACCTTTTTCAAAAGGATAGTTTATTGTCACTTTTGGCTTGAAAAAGTACTTTAATGTTAAAAAGAGACCAGAAATAATTTCAATCAAAAAGAACTCTTTAAACAGAAAAAATAATTTTTTTAAACTAGACATAATTCCACATAAATATAACTGATGATGTTATTATAATCCAAAGTAAAGACAAAGGAAGAAATAACTTCCATCCCAAAGTCATTAATTGATCGTATCTATATCTTGGCAAAGTTGCACGGACCCATAAGAAAACAAATAAAAGTACAAATACTTTTAAGAGAAACCAAACAAAACCTGGAATTTGATTAAAATAATACCACTCAAATGGAGGCAACCATCCTCCTAAAAATAATATTGTGGACATCGAACTCATTAGTATCATATTTCCGTATTCACCAAGAAAGAAAAGTCCAAATGACATTGAGGAATATTCTACATTGTATCCAGCAACTAGTTCTGATTCTGCTTCTGGAAGATCAAAAGGAGCTCTATTAGTTTCTGCTAAAGTAGAAATAAAAAATATTACAAACATTGGAAAATGCGGGATAACATACCACAAACCTTTTTGACTTAGAACTATTTGAGTTAAATTAAGGCTCCCTGATGACAATAAAACTGAAATTATTATCAAGCCTATTGACACCTCATAGGAAATCATTTGAGCGGCAGAACGTAAACTTCCTAAAAAAGCGTATCTTGAATTGCTTGACCAACCAGCAACAATTACACCATAAACTCCCAGAGAAGAAATTGCAAATATATACATGAGTCCTACATTAATGTCAGCAAGTACAATTTTATAATCTATAGGAATCACTGCCCAAGCTAATAAAGCAAGAGCGAAAGTAAGTATAGGTGATAATATAAACAAAAATTTACTGGATTTATCTGGAAAGATTGTTTCTTTTGTCAAAAGCTTTATTCCATCAGCAATTGGTTGAAACAAACCAAATGGGCCAACAACATTTGGTCCTTTGCGAAGTTGCATAGCACCAATGACTTTTCGTTCAAAATAAGTTAAATACGCGACAAAAAAAAGCAGAGGTAATATAATTAGAAATATCTTAAGAATTACTATTAGAATTTCGATTAGCATGTTTTATTTTCTTATCTTTTTTCATTTATCTGAAGTGAGCAAGATGACATAGTTGGTGAATTTCTGCTTACAGAATCAGTCATATAAAAATTTGATATGTTTGAAAAAATATTGTTTTTACTAAATTTTGAAGCAGCAGTTTTTGGCTCGAATGTTTTTTCAACATTTAATTTATTTATATTCATTAAATTAGGATGTTTATTGAACATCGAGGTTCTTAGTTGATCAAAATCATTGAAATCAGCTTTGATTTCCATTTTATGAAGAAGTTTATTTAAAAATTTAAAACTATGCTCAACTTGTGCTATTGGATGTTTAACTTGACGACTGATTTGTGCTCTACCTTCAAGGTTCACGTAGATACCTTCTTTTTCAGTAAAGCAAGGTGTTGGTATAATCAAATCGGCTCGTGCAACAGCATTATCACCGTGGTGCCCTATGTAAATGACAAAAGTACTTTTTGGTATTTTATCAAAGTCAATTTCATCTGCACCAAACAGTAGCAAGATTTTATATTTTCCTTTATAAATGTCTTCTACATTATTTTTTTTTAAATTCTTTTTATTATAAAACTCAAGATCCAGAGCACCAACTCTTCCAGAATATGTTTGCAGTACATTAAATCCATTCCAACTTTTATCTTTTACAGTTTTATTATGAAAATTTAGTACAAAATTAAATATATTTTCTGCTTCAGGGCTACAAAGTGGCCCTTGACCAATTATGAAAAGTGGTTTTTTTGATTTTTTAAAAATTGAAGTTAAATTACTTTTTTTTAAATCTATCAATGAAGAGAAGTTCTCGCCAATTTCAATTGTATCAAATGATAAGTCATATTTATGACCTACTCTGAGTACAGGAAAATTCTGATCACTTTCCAAAACTTTTTTTCGTATTCTAGCTCCAATGATTGGTGCCTCTTTTCTGATATCAGATCCAATAATCACACATGAATCACAAAAATCAATTCCTGATATTGAACTGTTAAAAAGATATGACGATCTTTTTTTGGGCACAAAAAAAGAATTATCTTGCCTACAGTCATAATTATCTGCCTCTAATTTATCTAGAAAGTTCTTAAATGAATAAACGGACTCACAGTCAACAATATTACCAATAAGTGAGAAAATTTTATTTTTTTCAGTTTCTTCTAATTTGTACTTTAAAGTTTTCAGCGCTGTGTCTTCAGAACTCTCAATCAGGGATCCATCTTGATCTCTAGTATAAAACCTATCAATCCTTTGATGATTCAAGCCATCGTAAGCAAATCTTGTTTTATCTGAAATCCATTCTTCATTAATTTGTTCATTAATTCTGGGTAAAACTCTTAAAATTTTATCAGCTTTTGAGTCTAGCCTAATATTACTTCCAACAGCATCAAAAACATCAATGCTATTTGTCTTTTTAAGTTCCCATGGTCTTGCTACAAATGCATATGGCTTTGAGGTCAAAGCTCCAACAGGACAAAGGTCTATTACATTTCCTGAAAGTTCTGAATCTATTGTTTTTTCAAGATAACTTGTTATTTGGGTATCTTCACCTCTTCCTATTGTTCCAAGCTGATGATTTCCTGCGACCTCTTCTGAAAACCTTACACATCTTGTGCAATGTATACATCGTGTCATATGTGTTTTAATTAATGGACCCAAATGCTTGTCTTTGACTGCTCTTTTAGACTCTACAAATCTACTTAGACCTTTTCCATAGGCCATTGCTTGATCTTGTAGATCACATTCACCACCTTGATCACATATTGGACAATCAAGAGGATGGTTTATCAGCAAGAATTCCATCACACCTTTTCTTGCCTTAATTACCATGTCACTATTAGTTTTAATTTTCATACCTTCTGCAACGGGCATTGCACATGAAGCAACTGGTTTTTTTGAATTCTCCATTTCTACTAAGCACATTCTACAATTACCAGCAATTGAAAGCCTTTCGTGATAACAAAACCTTGGTATTTCAAAGCCAGCAATTTCACATGCTTGAAGAACTGTAACCCCATCCTCCACTTCAATTTTTTTGTCATTTATAAACAACTTAGCCATAATTATGCAACGTTCTTTTTTTGAATTCTATTTAAAATTTCAGGTTTAAAATGCTTTAGCAAGCCTTGGATGGGCCATGCAGCAGCATCTCCTAATGCACAAATTGTATGCCCTTCAATTTGATAGGTTACTTCCTCTAACATTTCTACTTCTTCGACACTACATTGATTATCTACAAGTCTTTTCATAACTCTCATGAGCCAACCAGTCCCTTCTCGACAAGGGGTACACTGACCACAAGATTCATGTTTGTAAAACTCTGATAGTCTAGCTATTGCCTTGACAATGTCCGTTTGCTTATTCATTACAATAATACCTCCGGTACCCAGACCTGATCCAGCATCTTTAAGGGAATCGAAATCCATTAAAACGTCCTCGCACTTCGACTTCGGAAGAAGAGGAACTGATGACCCTCCTGGAATTATCGCAAGAAGATTGTTCCATCCCCCGATAACATCACCGGCATATTTTTGAATCAAGTATTTTAGAGGAACACCAAGCTCCTCCTCAACGTTACAAGGCTTGTTAACTTGTCCAGATATACAAAATATCTTAGAACCTGAATTGTTTTTTCTTCCAAGATTTGAAAACCACTCTTCGCCTCTTCTTAAAATTGTAGGAACAACAGCTATGGTTTCGACATTATTAACCGTTGTTGGTTTGCCAAAGACACCTACATTTGCAGGAAAGGGTGGTTTTAATCTTGGCTGACCTTTTTTTCCTTCTAGACTCTCAATTAAAGCTGTTTCTTCACCACAAACATAAGCCCCTGATCCGTAATGGATATAAATGTCGTAGTTAAAATCCAATCCAAATATTTTTTTACCTAAAAAACCTCTAGCATATGAATCATCTATAGCTTTTTGAAGAATACAAGCTTCATTGAAAAATTCTCCTCTGATATATATGTAGCATTTTGAAGCACCAATCGCGTATCCGGATAGAAGGCAACCTTCTATTAATTTATGTGGCTCGTTTCTAATAATATCCCTATCTTTACACGTTCCAGGCTCGCCTTCGTCAGCATTAATAACAAGATAATGCTGTCTTCCAGTTGTTTTAGGCATAAAGTCCCATTTCATTCCTGTCGAAAATCCTGCGCCTCCCCTACCTCTTAAACCTGAGCCCTTGATTTTTTCAATAATTTTTTGTTTATCAAGTCGCATAAGCTTTGAAGTGTTCTTCCAATCACCTCTTTTCATCGCTTCAGAAATATGAGGGCTTGATTTCCCATATAAATTTGTAAAAATTAGATTATCTTTTTTTATCATTTTATTTCCTTGGTTCTGATCCCATTCTTTTTGATTGAGGACCTATTTTAATTTTTTTATTATCGACAAGGCTGTTGATTAGTTTATCAAGTGTTTGTGAGTTTAAATCTTCAAAATAGTTTTCATTTATCTTGACAACTGGAGCGTTGACACATGCTCCTAAGCATTCTACCTTGCCAAGAGAAAATAATTTATCTTTAGTTGTTTCACCAATCTCTATACCAAGTTTCTTTTTACATAAATTAAGCATTGAG
Organism: Rickettsiales bacterium; assembly: GCA_002691245.1. Classification (GTDB taxonomy): domain Bacteria; phylum Pseudomonadota; class Alphaproteobacteria; order Methylaequorales; family Methylaequoraceae; genus Methylaequor. The sequence goes on from NZHH01000058.1 coordinate 24,831, forward strand.
TCTGACCCTCTTAACATACATGGTGTAGTTGTGCATACTTCAATGTGAAATTTGCCAACTGGTGATAAGTTATACATAGAATAAAAAGTCGCTAATTCAAGTACTTTAATCTCTGGAACTCCAATAAAATCAGATATATATTGGATAGCTTTTTTAGGAACCCATCCGTGATTTTGAGCCTGAGCCATCGACAATAATGGCATAATTGAACTTTCTTTATAATTTGGAGGGTAATTTTGTAATAGTTCTTTAGCTTTTTTAAGATTTGAAGCATTAAAGCAAAAATTTGACGGTTGAACAGATTCATCTGCAAAGGATTTATAAACACTTTCACTCATCTGTCAATTTCTCCAAAAACAATATCTAAACTACCAATAATAGCAACTAGATCAGAGAGCATGTGCCCTTTAGACAAAAATTCAGTAGCTTGTAGTAGTGCAAATCCAGGTGCTCTTATTTTACATCTATATGGTCTGTTTGTCCCATCTGCAACTAGAAAAACACCAAATTCTCCCTTTGGTGCTTCAACACAAGTATAGGTTTCACCCTCTGGAACGTGAAAACCTTCAGTAAAAAGTTTAAAATGATTAATTAGTGATTCCATGGAAGATTTCATTTTATTCCTTTTTGGTGGAACAATTCTTGGATCAGCAGAAATACTTAAACCGCTAGGTATCTTCTTTAAACATTGTTCAATTATTTTTATTGATTGCCTCATCTCCTCTACTCTGACCAAAAACCTCTCAAAACAATCCCCGTTTGTTCCAACAGGAATTTTAAATTCCAAATCTGAATAACAATCGTAAGGCTGGTTTCTTCTTAAATCCCATTCTACTCCAGATGCCCTCAAGCAAGGTCCGGAAAAACCTCTATCCAATGCATCGGTTTTGTTGATTTTACCAATATCAACGCTTCTTTGCCTAAAGATTCTGTTGGTTTCTAATAATTTTTCCAAGTCATTTATTTGCTTAGGAAATCTTTTGCAAAAACTGGAAATATCTTCTAGCAACCCGTCCGGCAAATCTCTGTGAACTCCTCCTGGTCGAAAATAGGCTGAATGTAATCTTGAACCCGAAACTCTTTCGTAAAATTCCATTAGAACTTCTCTTTCCTCAAATAACCACAAAAAAGGAGTCATAGCTCCAACATCAAGTGCAAAAGTTGTTAAATTTAATATATGGTTTAGGATTCTAGTTATCTCTGAAAACATTACTCTTATATACTGCCCCCTTAAAGGTACTTGGATATCTAAAAGTTTCTCTATAGCAAGAGAGTAAGCATGTTCCTGACACATAGGTGATACGTAGTCTAACCTATCAAAATAAGGTAGAGCTTGAATATATGTTTTGTTCTCTATTAGCTTTTCTGTTCCTCTGTGAAGAAGACCTATATGAGGATCTGCCCTCTCAACAACCTCACCATCTAGTTCAAGAACAAGTCTCAGAACCCCATGGGCTGCCGGATGTTGCGGTCCAAAATTTAGTGAATAGTTTTCTCGCCTAGTCATTTTTTTGTTGTTCTGATTTCTCGTCACCAGGTAGGTATTGACCCATTCCTTCCCAAGGACTCATGTTATCAAAATTTCTATATTCTTGATCAAGTTTAACTGGTTCTTGAACTACTCTGCTTAATTCATTGTCGTATCTTACTTGAGTAAAACCAGTCAAAGGAAAATCTTTTCTTAACGGATGACCCTGAAAGTCGTAATCTGTTAATATTCTTCTTAAATCAGGGTGTCCTTTAAAACTTATGCCAAATAAATCCCAAATCTCTCTTTCACACCAGTTAGCAGCAGAAAAAATCTCTATAATTGAAGGAATATGTTCATTATCTAACAACTTTACTTTTACCTTCACTCGATAGTTTTTGGAAATACTCAACAAAGTGTAGACAACTAAAAATCTTGAGGGTTTTTGTGGGTAATCAACAACGGTAATATCTGTCAGACATTCCATACTTAATGATGGGTTATCCTTTAAAAATAATAAAATTTTAGTTAAATCTGTTGCAGAACAATATAAACTTATTTCTCCTTTTGTAATTTCTAAATCATATTTACAGAAGTTAATCAGACTTTTGATAAGTTGAGATATCTCTTTTACGTAATTTGAATCTTTTTTATTCATGATCTTATTATCTTATTATCTCTCATGATTTTCTTTTGCAATTGTAATATTCCATATAAAAGAGCTTCTGCCGTAGGTGGGCAACCAGGAACATATA
>NZHH01000059.1:0-28839 GCA_002691245.1 Rickettsiales bacterium
ATAATAAATTTAGATTCCATGAGTTGTAATAAAAATTCAGAATAACTTAGTGGATTAACTAAATTTAAGTTATTTATCTTTTTTAGTCTTTTTAATAATTTAAACTTAATTATGTTTTTTTTTGTTCTTGGATGAATAGGAAAAAGTATCCTGTATTTCTTAGTCCATTTCTCTAAATTTTTTAATATACTTTCAAATTTTGATTTTTCATCTACATTTTCTGGTCTGTGGAGTGTGATTAATCCGTCAATATTTGAAAAATTTGGTTTAACATTATTTTTTTTAAAAAAAGAAACCAAACTATCAATCATAATATTACCAACAAAAAATACATTCTTTGTTATATTTTCTTTTTTTAGATTTAAGTTTTCATTTTTTGAAGGGGTGAATAGTATATCTGATATTGAATCGGTCAAACGCCTATTTACTTCTTCAGGAAGATTATCATCATAACAACGAAGTCCAGCTTCAACATGTGCAACTTTGATTCCATTTTTTTTTGCCGCTAATGCAGCGGCAATTGTTGAGTTCACATCACCAAATACAACTACTAAATCAGGCTTCCCTCTTAGTAAAATTCTCTCATACTTAATCATAACCTCTGATATTTGATAAATATGCGATCCAGAACCAATTCCAAGATTTAAGTCAGGTTTTCTTAAATTTAAATCTTTTATAATATTTTCTGATAAAGCTTTATCATAATGTTGTCCTGTATTTATGAAAAGAGAGTTAAATGATTTTTCTTTATCAAAGATCTTAATTAAAGGTGCGATTTTTATGAAATTTGGCCTTGCACCTCCTATGAAATGAATAGTTTTCATTAACTTTTTCTTAAAACTTTTTTGTATATTTGAATGTATTTTTTTATTTCAACTTCTGAAGAAAATTTAGCCTTAATAGTTTTCATAGTATTAGAACTTAATTTTTTTAATAGTGAATGATTTTTTTTTAAATGTCTTATGTTTTCTTCCATCTTTTCAATATTCTCTTTTTCAACTAATATGCCATTATCATTGCTTATAATTTCTTTAACTCCTCCACTTTCAAATGCAATAACAGGTGTACCACACGCCATAGACTCAAGAATAACATTTGGAAAATTTTCATTTATCGAGGTTAATATTTTACAATCAGATGCACAAAAAATTAGTCTTTTATTTCTCACATTTTCAGTAAAATCAAATGTATGAATATTTTTATACCCTAACTTTTTCCACTTAAAACTGTCATTTCCCACAATTAGAAATTGTATATTCTTCTCATTCTTAAATTTATTCAATAACCTCTCTAATAAATGAGTTCCTTTTCTGTAATTATTAAAAGCCATATGTGCTATAAAGAGCACCGTGAAGATGTTGGGTATATTAAGAGATTTCTTTGCTAAAGTTTTATCTTCAAAAAAAAATGAATTGATGTCAATTCCATTTGGTATTTTATAAATTTTTTTATTTTTAAAAAATAAACTATTTTTTACCTCATTATACATTTTATGCGTTGGAACAATTAAAGTAATATCAATATTACTAAAAATTCTTTTTTTTTTTTTCCATAACCTTTTCGTTTGATCTAATCCAATCGATGGATATGTTGAAAGATCTGGGCACTCTTTACAAATTTTTTTCCATTTATTACAATCTCCAGGATATGCACAATGACCAGTCAACGGCCAGTAATCTGAAAATCTAAGGATTATTGGGGCAATCTTTGATAATTTTTTGATAGTCCCAAAAGAAAAAAAACCTCCGTGTAAATTATAAAACTGAAATATATTTGTTTTCTTTAATTCTTTATTCAAAAAAAGATTTGAAGGAATAAAATCATACTGGAATCCAAATTTATTTGATAAAATATTATAGTAATTATCAACATATCTGAGTAATCTATATTTTGTAAGATAATTAACAGAATTGTCTTTTTGTGATTTGATTCCTGTAAATATTTTCGAATATATTTTATTTTCTATAAGTTTTCGATGAATTCTATTCGCAGAAACAGCTGATCCTCCAGAAGAATCTGCGGTTGATATATGAGAAATATAAAAACTCATTTTTTTAAATTTATAATCTCTTAATTTTATTGATTACAGAAACGAATATGATGTTTATTAACTTAAAAAATTTTAACGGTCTAAACAAAATTGTTTTAAATAGATTAACAAAATGGAAATACCTTAATAAAAAAAACTGTATTTCTAAAAAAGGTTTATCAGTTAACGAGATATTAAAAATTGCGTTACCTATAGCTTTTTCAATATACATTTTATTTTTTGTAGTTTGATACAACCTTATATATGTTCTATGGATATTCTGACGTTTTGGTTCACTCTCAATTAAATTTTCAATTTGATAAATTTCAGAATCAGATATAGCCAAATCAAAAAAATTATTTTTTGTTATATCATTATATTCCGGCTTAAATTTTGCAATATTTTTACGAGAGTAGATAATCGAATTTGACTGAAAGGATCTTCTCCTTGGGAAATTATTATTTATCTGACGAAAATCTTTTTCTTTTTCAAGTAAACCTAGACTTATATAATTTTTTTTTTTTAAAAATTTCAAAGTTTCTTCTGCCTCACCAGAATATTCCATTCGATCAATGAAAACTATATCTTGAAGAAAAATAATATCTTTAGTTTTTGGAAACAATTCTTTTAAATACCACTTGGCAAACCATTTTTCATGACAAGAATCAATTAAAACCATATCAGGGTTTTTATGTTCTTTGTGTGTCTTTAAAACATCTCCGATAATTATATCGTGATTTTTATAATCAAACCCATCAAGATTATTTCTTATTAATTCCTCAGTTTTCTGTGAAAACTTATAAGGTTCAATCTCAAAAGAAAGAATCTTACCAAAATTATTTTTCCTGAAAGCGCTGGTAATATATAGTGAAGAATACCCACAGTCTGGAGAAATTTCATAAAATATTTCTGGTTTTCGGTCTCTAATTAAACAATATAAAATTTCACCTTCAAAGTCAGAAAAGGTTGCTCTAGATTTTTTATTAATTAATTCGTATCTCTTTCTAAGTTTATTTGTAAGTGACAACAATTCATTAGAATACTTTTTATAGATTTTTAAAATATAATCTTTCGATATTTTATTTTTTTTTTTTNANATAAAANANTTAATNTAATTCATTGTTCATATAATCTTCATCATTAGTTTCCAACCATTTTGATAGTATTTTAAAATTTTCTAATATGAGAAACATAAAAAATCATCTTTTTGAATTTTTATATTTTACAAACCAATCAAAGGTTTTTTGAAGGTTTTTATCCAAATTAAATTCTGGTTTCCAACCAAGTTTATTAATTTTTTCTGAATCAAGAATTTTTCTCATCACTCCATCAGGATAATTCTCATCAAATAATAAATTCCCTTTATAACCTATAATTTTACTAATTTTTAATGCAATTTCTTTTATAGAATACTCCTCTCCCGAACCTATATTTATCGGATCTGGACTATCATATTTATCAGCTAAAAAAATAAGTCCAGCAGCTAGATCATCAACATATAAAAACTCTCTTAAAGGTCTACCACTTCCCCAAATAGAACATTCATTTTCATTCTTTAACTTTGCCTCATAAATCTTCCTGATAAGAGCCGGAATAACATGACTATCATCGTTTGAAAAATTATCATTAGGACCGTAGAGATTACATGGTAATACAGATATGTAATTACAGTTGTATTGATTATTAAATGATCTACACATCTCAATGCCAGCAATTTTAGCAACGGCATAAGCTATATTTGTTCTTTCTAATTTTCCACTCATTAAATCAGACTCTTTTAAAAGATTTTGACTTACTGGATAAATACATGAGGAGCCAAGAAAAACTAATTTATTAACACCATATTTATAGGAACAGTTTATAATATTACTTTGAATTAAAATATTATCTGAAATAAACTCAGCTGGTTTCACTTTGTTAGCTAATATGCCACCAACTTTTGCAGCAGCCAAAAAAATAAGATCAGGTTTGTTCTTTGAAAACCATTTGTCAACTTTAACTTGATCTCTTAAATCAAGTAATTTTTTTTCAACTTTTAAAATGGTAACTTTATTTTCCTCAAGTTTTCTTACTATTGCAGATCCAACCATACCATTGTGTCCTGCAACCCATATTTTTTTATAATTATTTAAAATTTTATTACCCATAGAAAAATCGTTTTTTTTGAATTTAATATTTATTGATATCTAACCTAATATATATACAAATTAAAAGGTATTTTTTCTTCTTCTAAACTTTACTCTTATTCCAATTCTCGTACCAAAGTTGGAAAACAAAGAAATTCCATATAAGGAATTGCCAATTTCTTTTCCCACTAGAGTGTTCATCCCAACGAATTTTATATTGGTTTAAATCAAATAAATTTTGATTCTTAAATTCACTAGAATTTATAAAATAATCTATCCTTTTATTTAAGCTTTTTGCAATTAAATTACTTAAAGGAATTCCAAAACCCATTTTAGGTCTATCAAAAAGTTGTTTTGGTAAATAATTTTTTAAAATTTTTTTTAGAATAATTTTTCCTTCATTTTTTTTTATTTTTTGTTCAAAGGGTAAATTCCAAGCATTTTCAACCAGTTTATGATCAAGAAAAGGAACTCTTACTTCTAATGAACAATACATTGAAGCTCTATCCACTTTTGTAAGTAAATCATCTGGTAAATAAGAGAGTGTATCTATAAATTGCATTCTAGAAATTATGTTAGGGAATAAACTTTCTAATTCCTTATCAAATAAAGAAAATTGTTTTTCCTTATTTGAATTAACTAAATCTCTGGGTTCATTAATATTACTAACAATTCGTTTATGAAAAACAGTTTCATCGATATTATCAATTAAATTTGATAGTTTATATAATTTATCTCCAAATTGCTTTCCTCCAAATTTTGAAGGCAAAAAATTACCAACTACTTTCCAAAAAGCTAAAGGCATTAAATGAATTATTTTTGAAAGTAAAATTTTAAAAATTTCTGGTTGATCAAAAATCCATTTTTTATATTTTTCTGCTAAAAAATATCTATAGTATCCACCAAAGAGTTCATCGCCCCCATCTCCTGAAAGTGCAACCTTTACTTTTTTTTTTGTTATCTGAGACAGTAGAAGCGTCGGTAATTGAGAGGAATCTGCAAATGGTTCATCATAAACTTCTCCCATTTTTTCGATCAAATTATTCAAGTCAGAAAATTCAAAATATTCCTCATTATGAGAAGTGCCAATAAATTTAGCAATTTCTTTTGCATATTTAGCTTCATTGAATGCTGAGTCTTTAAATCCAATTGTAAAAGTATTGATTTTTTTATTTGATTGACTTTGTGCTATACAGGCAATCAACGAGCTATCTATTCCCCCAGACAAAAAAATACCTAATGGAACATCAGAGCGCATTTGGTAGCTGATAGAGCGTTCTAAATCATCTTTGATAGTATTGAAGTCACTACTTGTACTTTTCTTAATTGTTGCTACTTTTTTTAATGACCAAAATGATGTTTTTTTTATTTGTTTAGTATTATCTACCTCAATAAAATTTCCAGGAAGAATCTTAAAAATTTTTTTAAATATAGAATGAGGAGCGGGTATATAATTTAACCTGACATAACTAGATAATGATTCTTTATCAATTTCAAAATTTATCCACGGTAGAGCTTTAAAAGCTCTTATTTCAGAAGCAAATGCAAAATAATTTCCATTATAGTACCAATATAAAGGCTTAATTCCTATTCTATCTCTTACTAAAAAAAGTTTTTTTTCATTTTTATCCCAAATAGCGAATGCAAACATACCGTTAATTTCTTTGATAGTTTTTTCTAATCCAAGCTTACTAACCGACTCTAAGATTACTTCAGTATCTGAGGTTGTTTTGAATCTTACATCTAAATCTTCAAGTTTTTTTCTTATCTCTAAGTAATTATAAACCTCCCCATTATATACTAATACATATCTCCTATTCGAAGATATCATTGGTTGATTACTTTTGACGGATAAATCAATTATAGAAAGTCTCCTATGTGATAATGAAATACCATTATTTTCATCTGACCAAACTCCAAAAGAATCTGGTCCTCTTTTGTGCAAAGATTGACTCATTTTTAATCCAAATTTTTCTAAATCTTGCTTACTTAAATTTTTTGAAAAGTTTATAAATCCAGAAATTCCACACATAAGATTATAAATTAATTTAGAAGGTCTAGCTTGTTTGATTCTAACCAATCAGCTATTAAATGTATATCATCACCTTCATAATCATGATTAATATTAACTTTTAAATCTGCAGATTTATTTTTTAAGAATTTAAAGTTTATTACATTTGTTTGAATTTGCTTAGTAAACAAAGAAACATATGCAAAAGCTAATGCATTGAGTTGAGATTTACTTAACTTAGGAAGTTTATCAATACTTTTTAATTTACTTAAGTAAATATTCTTACTAGTTGAATTATGTGTAAATCCATAATCTTCGTATCTTCCTGTTCCAGCAGTTATAACCGGAATATCTAAGCATGCAGCCTCGATTCCTATAGTTCCTCTTACAGTTATGCAGTAATCTATGAATTTTAAAATAGAAAAGGTTGAGATTGTAGAGTCCGATGGAATTATTTTGATATTATCTGGTAAATTTTTGAAATGATTCTGTAGCACCTTTTCCTCTGCAAAAACTTTACTATTATCTCTGAAATTTTTTACAACATTCGCAGGATGACATTTTATAATCCAGTTAATATCTTTTTTTTTATACATCATTTTAACTGATTCAACTAACCAATCTTGATAACTATTAAATAAATCTTTACCCCAAAAAAATGTAGCATCCCATAATATATGGTTAAAAAAACATGCGATTTTTTTTCGGGGATCTAAATTAAGAGATTTAAGAAACTTTCTTTTTGAAATTTCTTTTTTTTCTCTAGTTGTTCCTACATCTGAAAACCATAATTCATTTCTGTAGCACTCAGTTAATTCTTGAAAAACTTTTTTTTTTAAAGTTGTATAATTTAATTGTGATTTAATTTGATAAAATTTCTTTTTTGTTATAGAAAATGGATGAACCGTCATATTGCGCTTATTATACCTTTTAAAGTTTAACAGATTAGGTTTATGTCCAGCATGAAATTCAATTACATCAATTTTGTTATTTACAGCATACTCAAAAAAAAGACCTTCTGGAATATATCCTCTATCCTCAAAAATAAAATAATTTGGTTTTTTTGATAAAATCAAAAAATGTAAGTTGTCAATTATATAAATACTTTTAGAAATAATTTCTTTCAGTATTTTGGAGTCGTATTTTTTTAAATTGATTAAACCTTTCTTTTCTTTTCTTAAAAGAGTTGAGAGAATGATCTTCTTAAGGTTAATCTTTTTATATTTTAAATTGCCTTTTAATAATCTTCTAAAAAAAGGAATGGTTTTTTTATTTATAAATCTAAAAAAAATATTTTCATAAAAGATAAAACTATTGGCTCCAATTTTTTTATATAAAATTAAATTCCACAAACAAATTTCAGGTAACACTATCGTAACATTAAATCCATTAAGTCTGGCAGCATAAATTGAAGGAATCTGAAAAAGTATTTGATTAAATTCGACCCTGCCAAATATAAATAGTTTTTTTTTAATATTTTTTTTTGGCGGTGGATTTGTTATTTTTAGATTGAAGATTTTTTTAAAAATTTTTATATTTTTTTTTAAATCAGGTAAATATAAAAAATTTTTTAATAAAAAAATAATATTAGATACTAGGTATAAAAAGTTTTTCATTCCTAAATTTTAAGTTATAAGAAGATTAGCTAGTTTAAGATCCACTTCATCATTAATATCTAAAGATTCTTTTGAATCCACAATTAAAAAACCTGTTCTTTTGGATATCATTTTCTTTTTTTTCTTAAGAAAGTTGACGTTTGTAATATATGAAACCCCAGTTTCACAAAAATATGATTTTCTTTCTTGTCTTCTTCTTGACTTTTGATTTACAAGCGGAATGAATTTGTCATTAATTAATTTACCTATTAGTTCTTGATTTTGTTTTATACATATCAAAGAATCTAATTTTTTGTTTACTGCTTTTTTAATAGATTTGACTACAGTTTCTTTTTTTCTGAGTGGCGATGTAGGCTCCAATGTAACAATATAATCAAAATATAATTCTTTTCTTTCTAAATAGTCAATAGTATGAATTAAAACAGCATCTGTTTTAGCAGTTGAAGAAGATATTATTTTTGGCCTATCTATAAAATCAATTTTATGTTTTTCTGTAATGTTTTTTATTTTTTTGCAATCAGATGAAACCACAACCTTATCAAAAAAATTTATTGAGTCAGCAAGTTCTAAGGTCCATCCGATAAGAGGTTTATTCTTCACTAATCTTATATTTTTTTCCTTTATTCCTGTTGAACCTTTTCTAGCAGGAATAATTGCGAGAATTTTTTTTTTTTTGTACAAAAATACTACCAATCATTATGAAAGTTTAAATTTTTAGAAATCCTTCTTATTCCCTCTTCAATTGAGATTTTAGGTTGGAAATTAAATGTTTTTTTTGCTAAACTAACATCACAAAATCTTTTAAAAATTTCTCTATTTACTGTCCTATCACTTTTGGTAAAAGGTAGATTCTTAATTTTGAGATTATTTTTTTTTAATGTCTTTATAGCAATCTTTGCAACCTCATTTAAGGTATATTTTTCATTTGAATTTCCAATATTGAAAATTTTATTATAAGATTTTTTATTTTTTACAATTTCAATTAATACCCTACAAGTATCCTCTACGTGACAAAAGGATCTCACTTGTTGACCATCACCATAAATAATAGGATCGGAACCCGACATAATATTTCTAACAATTTTAGCTAAAAAAAATTGGGAAACTTGATTCTCTCCATAAGTATTAAAAAATCTAACAATAGTATAATTTAATTTTTTATAAATCTGAGAGTAGGCCTTAACATACTCCTCACCTGCAAGCTTTGAAATTCCGTAAACAGTCTTACCCTGTGTATCTGTTTTTTCATTAATAGGGTTATGACTTGGTTCACCATAAACTTCAGAAGATGAAGCAAAAATTATATGTTTTATATTTCCTGAAACACACGCCTCTAGAATATTTTCAGTACCTTTAATATTTACTTCAAGACATTTAAGTTTATTATCTTCAGTCCTTTTTACTCCTAGCATCGCAGCAAGATGGAACACTACATCAACATCACTAATAACCTTATTAAGCAGAGATTTTTCAAATATTGAACCATTTAAAATTTTCAAATTTTTATTTTTTTTTACTTTTCTAAATAAAATTTTATTTTTTTCCAATTGCTCTGGCAAATCCATACATATGACTTTGAATTTTTTTTCAATTAACTGTTTGCAAAGTTCCAAACCTATTAAACCTGAACCTCCTGTGATTAAAATTTTCTTCATTTTTTATCGTATTGTATTGTGAGTATTCTACTAATAGACTTTTCTATGTCTATGTAATCTTTATATTGGAAAAAATTAGAAATTTTAGAGTTTTCACTGACTGACCTATTAATATCTCCTGCTCTTTTGCTTTTAAATTGAGGATGTTCAAAATTAAAATCAATTTTATATTTCTTCATTACATTCTTCATTATATTAAAAAGATTGATTATTTTAGTTTCTTTTCCCGAACCAACATTAAAAATTTCAAACGAATAATTCTTCTCAGAAGAGATTATTAAATTTATCAAATTTGAAATATCTTCTACATCAATAAAATCACGAGTCGCTTCACCATCTCCAAAGATTAACGGAACTTGATTTTTCAAAAATGAATTTATCCATCTTGGAATTACTGCTCCATAATCTGAATCAATTGATTGCCATGGACCAACAACGTTAAAAAATCTTAAGGCTGTTATTACAGTTTGATAATTTAAATCACAAAACACTTGTGAATAAGTTTCATTAGAAATCTTTGAGGCTGCATATGGGCTTTTGGGTTTAAGAGAAAAATTTTCCCTAATTGGAATTTCATTAGTTTCACCATAAACTGAACAACTTGAGGCGAAAATTAGATCTTTAATTTTATTTTTCAAACATAGATCCAAAATATTAATAAATCCTTGAGAATTTATAGAATCATTTTCTAATAGATCAGTGAAAGATTTTTGAACTGAAACCTGACCAGCTAAATTTACTACGGCATCAATATCCTTAAAAATAGGTTCCATTTTTTTCTTTTCTCTAATGTCAATTTCGTAGAACTTAAAATTTGGATACTCTTCTATTAATTTTTGAGTTTTTTGCTTAGAACTAGAAAAAAAATTGTCTATACCAAAAACATTATTCTTTCTTTTTAAAAAGAAATTACATAAGTTGTATCCTATGAACCCTGATGAGCCTGTAACAAGAATATTCATTAGTAGATGATTTGTTTATCAAGTAATTTTTTATTAATTTCTATTTTATTTAGAATATCGCAGATTCTATAACCACTTTTTCCATCACCATAAAGATTTTTAACAGTTTTACATTTTTGGTGAAATTTTTTATTATTTTTTACATACATTAATGCATTCATAATTGATTTTACGTCATAATCACAATTAATTATATTATACGATTGAGGTCTTCCTCTTTGTCTAATTCCTATATTTATTACAGGCTTTTTGAAAGACGGAGCCTCTAAAATCCCTGCGGATGAATTTCCTATTAAAAGAAAACATTTATTTAGTACATGTAAAAACAACTCTCGTTTAATATTACTGTAAACTAAAAGTTTCGAATCAGTAAATTTTTTTATTGAGCTCAGAATTAACTCAGAACCTGAATCAGTATTAGGAAAGATGCATAGAACATTCATATCAAGAGACAGACAACTTTTTAGTATATTTTTCATATATTCTCCGGCTTGTTCCTTTTCATTTAATACAGGATGAAATAGAACAAGAATAAATTTTTTTTCAATAAACTTCTTTAATTTAATATTTGTTACACTAGAATTCCGTGCATCTTCTCTGATATTATCTAACTGAGGAGCACCTGTATTAAATATTCTAAATCTTTGCTCCCCAAGTTTTAAAAGTCTATTTTTTGAATCCAAACAAGAAGCAAAGTGTAAATGTGATAATTTGGCAATCGCATATCTCGCTGAATCATCTATATGACCGGACTTATCACCAGCCTGAATATGGGCCACAGGAATATTCATATAAACAGAGGCAAGACAAACTGAGAGTGTCTCAATTCTGTCACCGAAAATAAGCACGATATCTGGTTTAATTTTTTCTAGAGACATAGATATTTTTGAAATTGCCTTTCCCATTGTAAACGACCAACCAAAGCTTTTATTTGGAACATCAAACTTTACTTTTTCGTCAACCCTAATATTGTCTTTGATAATTTCTTTAATTGAATAACCATGTTTTTTTGATAAGTGTCCTCCAAGAACAATTGTTCTATATTCAAGCTTGTCAAATTGACTTAATACCTTAAGAACATTTTTGGCATATCCATAAGTTGCTCTTGAGTCCAAAGAAAAACAGACTCTTCTTTTCTTAGAAGACATCAGATAACAGTAATTGAGAATCTTTTTTTATAAATTTCTTTGCTTTTTTACCAATAACTCTATCTAAATCCTTGGCTGGAATGTTATTTTTACCAGGACTAGGCCTCTTAACAGAAATATTTTTACTACTTAATAATTCGCCAACTGAAATATTTTTTAGAGAAACTACACTTTCTCTCGCCCATAAAACTATTTCTTTTTCTTCTTTATGAATTTTTCTTTTATCTCCCATCGATTTGAATACAGCATTACACCCCTCAACTAATTCAAAAAGTTCTTTAGAATCAATTGATGATTGATGATCAGGCCCTTTCATACTTTTATCTAATGTAAAATGTTTTTCAATTAAACATGCACCATGACTAACAGCTACGAGAGCGCAATAAATTGTTGGTGTATGATCTGATAATCCTATTGGAACTTTAAATTTTTCAATATAATTTTTAATAAGACCTAAGTTCATTATCTCGTAAGGACACGGATAAGCCGAAACACAATGCATCATTGCAAAATCTACTTTTTGTTTTTTGTACAAATTATAGGTTTCTTTTACTTCATTAAATTCAGTCATACCAGTTGAAAAAATAACTGTTTTTTTTTTACTTGCTATGTGTTTCTGCAGGGGATGATTAGTACACTCTCCTGAACCAACTTTAATAGCATTTACTCCAATTTTATTTACAAGTATGTCACACGACTTAAAAGAAAATGGAGTACATAAAAATTCTATTTCAATATCTTCACATATTTTTTTTAGATTGGATAACTCTTCAATTGATAAGTTGGTTTCATCAAGAGCCTGATATAAAGATTTGTCTCCGAAATTCTTTGAAATGGGTGTGTTAGTAAGCATCTCATCATCAAGTTGATGAATCTGAAATTTAATAGCATCACACTTAGCTGCTTTAGCTACATATACCATCTCTTTAGCTATTTCGAAGTCTCCCTGATGATTAATACATGCTTCAGCAATTATATAAGGCTTTCCAAAATTTTTTATGGATTTATCGCCTATTTTTATTTTTTTCATTAGGATAAAAGTTAATTTTTTAAGCTAAACTAAATTAATATAAACTTCAAATCAAATTTATTTTTTTTGATATGAAATTTTTTTCTATTTCTTGTTGATATATACACTTACCAAAACTTTTTTCAAAAATTTTTAATAAATTAGCTTTTCCAACCCGAACATCTATGTCATTTACACATTTAATTTCATTGATTTGAGATGACTGTAATTTTTTAAAAAAAATATTTTTTTCACACATAAAAATTAATCCACCACTTTTTTTTTTTCTTAAACTTCTATCTGGATTAATATTACTACACCCGATCAAAAACTCATTACCTGATATTCCCAAACCTCTTAACATATAATTACTCGAAAATCTTCTCAATAAGTTTTCCATATAAGGCTTTCCATTTCTTAATAATCGTCCGGTGTATGTTTTATAGTTTCCAAAACTATCGCAAATATAAAGATCATTACTAATTAAATTTATGTCATGAACACCTCTATTTGTAATTTTAAAAAAAAATATTTTTTTTTTATCGGTAAACCCAACTAAAGACGCTCCTCTTTTTTTTATACCAACTGAGCCACTATGACACGTGAATAAAACAAAATTATTAATACAGTTAACAGAATTAACATGGTTGTGATCTGAAGAAATTGATAGTCCCGTTTTATCTTTCATTATAAAAATTTCATTGACAATCTTTTTCTTATTTATGTCAACGTAGCAAATCGAATTTCTTTGTGTGTTTGCAAAACATAAGTTACCAGTTTCTTTGTCAAAAGATAATCCATGTATCCTCTCATTTCCGTAAAGAGTTTCAAAACTTAATATTCTTTCTTTCTCTCTTAGTTCAAAAGACAATTTATTTCTAATTAATTTTGCTTTTATTATTGATGAGTGAATACCCGTAAATACTGAAAAAAAAACTACATCTTTACAAATTGATACGCCGTGAACGTCTCCAGCAAAAATCTTTTGAATTTGACTTTCATTAATTATAAACAGTCCTAAATTTGATGAAAACAAAAATGTGTTTTTAAAACTAAATGAAACGTTACTTTTTTTTTTTTCAAATTTTATATTTTTTTTTAAAAATTTTCGAAGATTATTTGTTTTTTCAATATTACTGAAAAATTCATTTACAATATATTTGAATTCTTTCCAAAAGAAGATTTGAGAGATATGATAATTTAATAATATAATCTTCTTTAAAAAGTTCATTTTGTTTTCTCTTTAAAAACATATTTTTTTAACTGAATGGTAGCATATCTAAAAGACTCAGGAGTTCCAATATCTAAAAAGTTTTTTTTAGTAAAATAGTGATAAAAATTATTTTTCTTTTTTTTCAAAATATCTTCTTCAAATGAAAAAAAACTATCTGAAATTCCATCAAAAACCTGCCTTTTTAGAACATAAATACCACCGTTTATTATATTAGTATTTCCAGTTTTTTCAGAGAAAGATAATACTCTATTTCCCTCTCCAACTTCTACATTTCCAAACCTTAAACTATTATTTATTCTAACAGTAAGCATTAAAACGTCCATTTTCGAGGAATAAAAGTTTAGAAACTCATTATAATCAATATTACATATTGAATCTCCATTAAGAACAAAAAGATGATTAATTTTTATTTTTTTAAAAGCATTTAGAATTGCTCCTCCTGTTCCAAGTGGTTTTTTCTCCTCTAAAAAAACTAGCGAAAGGTCTTTATAAACATTACCGAGTGTTTCCTGAAAAACATCTGATTTATATCCAACAGAAATATAGACTCTTCTAAATCCAGCCAAAATCAATTTTTCAAAAATATAACAAATAAAAAATTTTTCATTGATTCTCATTAGAGGTTTTGGAGTCCCCTTTGAAATCGATTCTAATCTTGTACCTTTCCCACCAGCTAAAATTAATGGAAAAAAATTTTTTATCATCTTTTAAACGCTTCTTTTTTGTTTTGCTCAATCCAATTGAATGTTTTTTTAATACCTTCTTGAACAGAGAATTGGCATTTAAACCCAATAATTTTTTGAATTTTTGATATATCAAATTTTATTTTATCAACTGTTTTTGGCTTATGAACGTCATATACTATTTTTGGTGTAGTTTTTTTTAAATCAGTAGCAAATTTTAAAATTTCATTTATTGAATGAAGTTTTCCAGAAGCAATATTAACTTCTAAAAAATCAAATTTTTTTTTTGAAACCTCAATTAATCCATTTATAAAATCATCTATAAAAATTAAATCTCTCTTCTGTTCTCCATTTCCCCAAATCACCAGTGGGTTATGGTCTTCGTATACTTTTCTTATAATAGATGCTGTAACATGTGATTTTAGTTTATCAAATTTATCATAGGGACCAAATATATTTGAAGGTCTAACAATCAAACAGCTAAAATTTTTAGATACTCTAGTAGAAAAAATTTGACACAAAATCTCAGAATATCTTTTCGTCCAACCAGCAGAATAATATACATCAAAAGGATTACCTTTTAACATATCATTTTCAGAATATTTATTTTTTTTTATATTAGGGTAAACACAACCAGTACTGATAAAAACAAACTTTTTTATTTTTTGCTTTATGGATGCTTCAAGTAAGTTTAACAGCATTCTTATATTTGAAGTTACATGATAAAGAGGATTATTCAAGATATCATAAGCTCCTGAGGTTGCTGCTGCGCACATAAAAACTACATCAATATTTTTCAGCGCTTTAATACAGCTGGCTTTATCCTCTAAATTAAATGAGGTTTCCTTATAATTTTTATGGATATGCTTCAAATGCTTATTTGAAAACCTATTTCCATAAACTTTGTAACCTTCTTTTAAAAGTTTATTAGTTAAATTATAACCTATAAAACCATAGGCACCCGCAACAAAGATTCTCGATTTTTTATCCAACATATTGGTCAAATTTAAAGTATTTTATATTATATTCCTTAATTCTTTTTATATTATCTTCACTTAGATTTTTTATTTTCTCTGCTTTAACATTTTCAATAATCTGTGACTTATTTATCATACCAGGTAATACAATATGAATTTGTGAAAAAGAAAGACAAAAATTTAAGCATAGTTGGGCTCTAGTTACGTTTTCATCTTTTACAACTTTTTTAAAAATTTTATTGCTTTCCTCAATCCATTTTCTTCTTTGGTCAATCTTCCAAAATTTTCTATGATCATCTTCATCAAAAATGTGTTTGGCTGAGTATTTTCCAGTCAAAAATCCAAAAGCTAAGGGTGTTCTGGCAATAATTTTAATATTCATTTTTTTACATTTTTCATAAATATTTTTTTCCAAGATTCTTATATCTAATATATTAAAATTTACTTGAATAAAGTCGACCATAGAAAAATCGTTGATACAATAAAAATCTTCAGGATTCCTTAAAGAGATTCCGAAGTTTCGAATTTTTTTACCAAACAAATTCTTTATAAAAGTAAAATACTCCATATTTGACAAAAAATCTTTCGGTGGATTGTGCAGTTGCAGAAAATCTATGTATTCGGTTCCCAAGACTTGTAAACTATTTTTAATCTGAGAAATAATAGATTGTTTTGAAAAACTTGATTTTTGAGAAAAATCAGAAACTCCGCATTTCGTGGAAATAATCAAATCTTCTCTTCTATTTTTTTTTAAAATGAATCCTAACAATTTTTCGCTATTTCCATAAGCAGGTGAAACATCAAAAAAATTTATTTTTTTTTTTAAAGAAAACTCTAATAATTCTATCGCCTTAGTTTCTGATATCTTACCGTATGCCGGGTTTATTTTTGTCCCTCCTCCAATTCCCCAACAACCAAAACCAATTCTCGATCTAACCAAATCTAATTCACTAACTTTGTTTACTTTAATATTTTAGTATTAGTAATGTGAGGCGTAGTATTTTTCTAATGCTTTACTTCCATAAAGATAAGCACCCTTTTTGTTTGCAAACCAAACCACTTTTTTTGCCCAGTCGTTATCATCTACCCATTCTTCATCTTTACGAACAATTAAATATTTCTTTTTTGATTCTTTTAACTTAATTTTTTTTCCTTCAAGGACAGACTGATAAAATTCTAGAACATTGAAATCACTTGAAATCTCAATATTATTAGTTCTTTTTGGAAGTTTTAACATTTCATAGTTTAAGCGTATAGATTGTTCTACCAAAGACTTGTATTTTGATAAACTTGGATCATTTTCTAAAAGTTTACTGATTAAAAGTGACTCACAATCTCTATAAAAATTGAATATTGATTCATCTTCATATAACTTAATCAACATAAATTCATCGTGAGGCCACCATATATTGAGCCATTTTTTAGAAAATTGATATTCAGGTCCTCCATCTTGAATTATTTTTGCAGCTTTTAAGAAATGTTCTTTGACTTTAAAGATCTCAGGATAATTTTTCTTTTCAAGTGAATTAAAATACTCAAAAATATTGTTATAGTTTTCACTAGTTAAATGATTAAAAATAATAATCGGAATTTGTATAATTTTGTTAAAATACAAAAATGCTGTCATCCATGAAAATGCCCTAACCTTCACCCACTCTTTTTTAGGCAATGAAGAAGTGGAAATGACAAGCTTTTGTTTTTCAGGAACTCCAAAATCGTCCTGAGCAAACGATCCATGCATATTTAAAATATTTGTATCAACCGTTTCCATTTGAAATTTCTTTTGATAACTCTCGTCTCCCATCTCAGAGTTAGGAAGAATGGATAAGTTATTAAATTGAATTCTGTTATGTTGACCATTTTCTATTAGCCTTGAAACACCTTCTGTAAAGGAACAATAAGTTTCTCCAGGAAGACCAAGTATCAAATCAGAATAAGTAGGAACACCGTCTCTAGTAAATCTTGTTTGGAGGTCTTCATAAGTATTTAATGATATGTTATCTCTTTTAATATTTAATAATGTATGTTCATCTAAAGACTGCATTGATAGTGTAACACCTTTATTTAAACCAGAATCAGCAAGTATCTTCTGTGTGATATATGCTCTTTCTGTGGCATTCTTTGTATTTTGAACTGATAATGCTTTTGGATAACCTGTTAATAATTTTTTCGTTGAGGCGTATTTCGCTATATCAATATCTCTTTTTAAAATTCCAAAATTTGCATCACAACAAAAAATAAATTCAATTTTTTTTTTCGAAAACCAATCAATTTCAGCTTGTAGCCTATCTATTTCAAATTTATTTAATTTTGCAGCGGTAGCTGAACCCCAATCACAAAATGTGCATTTAAAAGGACAACCTCTATTAGTTTCCCAAAGAATTAACCATTCATCGTTTGGATATTTTTTTATTAATTCATCAAATACCCCGTTTAAATATGGAGAAGGTATATCCTCTAAATTTCCAATTCTACTGGGCTTAGGATTCGTAACAAATTCACCTGATTCTTTCAAAAATGAAATTCCTTCAACATCAACTATTTTTTTTTTTCCTATAGATTCTACTAAATTTAAAAAAACTTTTTCGCCTTCTCCATTCACTACAAAATCAATAAATTTATGTGATTCTAAGAAATCTTTAGAGTTATCCGGAACTTGTGGTCCACCAAAGATGATTTTAATTTTTTTATTACGATTCTTCAATTCTTTTGCTATTGCAAGTGATAATTGCTCATTCCAAGAATATAGACTAAAGCCAACAATATCTGCAGCCTCAAACTGCCTTACAGCATCGCTCACCTTTATTCTCTTAAATAATGGTGGCAAGAATTTATACTTATCTCTATTTTTTGAATATTTCTGAAAATAAGTTTGAAGAACACCCGCAGCATATGGCAAATAGTGGGCTCCGGAAAAACTATTGTTAATTTGACTTATACCAACTTTAACTTGTCTCATAATTTCTGTATACCATTTTCTCACATTTTTCCAATATTTTTGGTAAATTATTAAGACTATAATATTTTTCATAAACTTTACGAGCATTTTTCCTTAATTTAATCGACAGCGATTTATTTTTAGCTAAAATTTTTAATTTCCTTACGAACTCTCTTCCTGTTGAAGCAGATAAGCAAGCTTTGTTTCTGAACAATTCAGGGAAACCTTTAAAAGTCTCCTTATGGAGAAGTAAACAAGGGTAGCCACTACATATATTTGGTAACTTGTAACCTGATGTGGGTGGATATTTTACTGCATGAAGAACAATATCAGAGTTAAGAATTTTCATATATAAATCATCCAAATATCCACAAAATTTAACATTCTTAAATTTGCTTAGAATTTTTTTTAATTTATGTAAATTATTTTTATTTTCTCCAACTATATGAAATTCAAATTCAGTTAACTCCTCTGAATATTGTGATAATATTTCATATGCTAAAAATTCTAAATTAGATTGTGCAAAAGTTGTTTGAGTTGTTCCAATTAGTGCAACAATTTTTTTCTTTCCTGATTTAAATGATGGTTCTTTATTTTTTAAATCTCTTGTAGGATGATTAAAATAGATTACTGTAGGTTTATTTTTAAAAATTTTCCTATTGATTTTTCCACAATAAATAGATGGGCATAAATTAAGGTTTACCATTTTTACTCTATTTCTGTAAAAAAAATTATTTAGTAAAAGTTTTAGATAAAATAATTGGTTTTTAAAAAGAAAATTTTCTTTTTTATCGTTAGTATACCTCATAACATATTCAGAATTATGCAAACCCCATACAACCAAAGGAACATTTGAATTATAATAGACTGGAAAAATATCCTGAAAGCTAAATACAAAGTCAGGGTTTACCAAGTTGACAACATTAGAAAATTCCTCTGAATATTTTTGGCTTTCTTTCATTGCTAAAAGTTTCATTTTTATAGAATCGTAAATATTTTGTGAAATGTTTTTATGGATAGAATTAATTAAATCGACAATAAAAAAGTTTTCTATCTTCCCTTGATTCTTTAGTAAATTGAGGCTTTGTTCAATTTTAAGGTCTCTTTTAATCCATACTTTATTAGTTATCAGAAGTGTTATTGAAATGTTTCTGGATTTAAAATAGTCAAAAATAATTTTAAATATCTCAACATCACCATTAAAAAACTTTTTGTCAAGGAACCCTAAATGACCAATTTCTGCATTAAGAATTAGTTTGAGGGCCATAAAATTTAAAATTGAAAAAAAGAGACTCTTGAAGCATAGCGAAATCTCTCTAATTTTATATTATTTAAACTAACTTGTTCCATAAGCGCAATCGTTTCCCCAGGAGCATCACTATCATTTAACTCGTCAAAAGCTAAAATTGAACCTTTGCAAAGTCTAGGTTTAATTGCTTTCAGAACATCCCTAGTTGGTTTATAAATATCAAAATCAAAATAAGCTAAAGAGATAATAGTTTCTGGAAATCTTTTTAAATAACCAACAATTTTTTTTGAGGCATCTCCTTTCACAATTTCATACTTTTTTATATGAGATAGTGGATTTAGAGATTCCTGCGTTTTCATTAAAGAGTCAAGGTATTTTATATAATCTTTTGTTGTAGAGAGACTTTTCTCGAACATCATCTCATTTTTTCCATCAAGCTTATTAATATTTTTAAGACCTTCAAATGTATCAAATAATACAATTTTTCTATGTCTGTTATACGGCTCGTAAATACTTCTTAATGACGAAAAAATTGCTCCATTATTTCCCCATCTAGTACCAAATTCAAAAATATTTCCGTGAAGATTAATAATTTTTTTATAAAGATGATTCATTAATAAAATTCTTGATAAGTTCTTTGAATCTAAAAAAAGCCCAAGATTAGATAAAACTTGTTCGTTAGGAATTGGGTTTTTATTAAATAAATCAATCAGGGATTTTCTATTTAATAATTCACTTTCAGAATCTTTAGTGTAATTTTTAATTTTGCTTTTCATTAGTAAGACATCTCTCTTTCCCTTAAATATTTTTGTACTTCTTTGATATTAAATATTATTTCATCACGTGATAAAGACTTTCCAAAAGGAGTCGTAGACTCATATTCAAAAGGTAGACCAGAGTCTTCATCCTCATCAAATCGGTATAAAAGATGAGCATGTTGCGATAAATCATCATAGATATGTTTGATTCCGTATTTTTTTGGGTTTTGATAAAACGGTGAACCAGGAACAGGAGCAAATCCTGATACAGCGACATAATCGGGCTTGACTGAATCAAGAAAATCAATAGTTTTCTTTAAAACATCTTTTGACTCTCCAGGTAAGCCAAAAATCAAACAAACTTTTACTTTGATACCGTATTTTCTGCATAATTCTATGTATTTTATATTGTTAGCTATACTTTTTGATGGCTTATTTGAAATCTCTAAAACCATATCAGAGTCAACGCTCTCAATTCCAAGAGCTAATTCTTTCAAGCCGGTCTGAGATGCAATTTTAAGAAGCTCTTCACTTCCTAAAGGAACTGTTTGCCCCCTCCAAATAATATCTTGTTTTCCTATCGCCTCTAAGTAAGGGACTGCAACTTTTTTGTTTACTGGAATACATACTTCATCTCTTAAATTAATACCCTCAACTCCATATTTTTTTTTTAAATATTCAATTTCATTTGTAATTTTTTCAAAAGAATTGTATTCAAAAACAGGAGGATTATTGTAAACACAAAATCTACAACTAAAAGAACAACCTCTTGAAAAATATGCTCCTGTGCCAGCTACACCTCCATATTTTTCAAAGTGAAGATTATTTACTATTTTTTCTTTTTCAATAAAGTCTCGTCTTGGAAAGTCAAACTCGTTGAATTTATTTATTTTTGCTTTTTGAATAACCCCTTTAGTCTTTTCTTCTTTTTTTATGAAATTACTAATAACCTCTTTTAATGTATCTTCAGCTGTTCCTTGCAGAACACAATCACAATTTTCTAATGTTTGTGCAGACATATGATCTGCATGTGTACCGCCAATAATCGTAAGTGCTTTACTATTTTGAAGTTTAATTTTTTTTGAAATCTCATAAACCTCATCTGCATCTGCTGATTTCATCAACCAGAAAAGGAAAATATCAGCGCTTTCTGGATCAAATATATTTTTTTTATCCCTCAGATCCTCTACTTTTACTTCTAAAGAAGTGAAGCTTTGTCTTATTAAAGTCGCATAATAAAGCTCCCACAGAGGTTGAAGCTTCATTGGGTTTTTCCAATAAGACCAAGATGGTATAATTACTTTACAAATCATTTTTTATTTTTTTCAAACCATTTAATTGTTTTTAACAAACCTTCATCAATAGTCGTAAGTTCAAAAGAAGAAAGATTTTGTTTCATTTTTTCAAGAGAAAATTCAAATTCAATTTTTTTATTCTTAGATTTCTTAAAAACTACTTTTTTATAATCGAAATTCATTAAATTGCAAATTTTTTGAATTATATCTGATAATCTAAAAGATCTGTAATAACCTATATTAATCGGTGAGCAATTTTTACTTAATATTTTCAATAAAATATTTATGACATCTCCGGCATATATTATGTTTCTTTTTTCATTTGGCGAACCGTAGAAAGTCAAACTTTTTGGATTTCTACTAATTCTTTCTATTATTGAAGGTATAAAGTGAGCCTCGTCACCATAAAAATGATCGTATTCTCCATAAATTAAAGAGGGTCTAACAATGATAGATTTCATCTTTTTTGTAGGATGATTATTTATATAAGTGGTAAAATTTTCGAAGAACCTAGTCATATGTCCTATACCATACCAGTTTTTTGGAGGATTATTAGAAAAAAAATCCTCTTCTTTATTTATTTTTTTTTCAGAGTAACCAGTGGTTGAGCTCATCCAAACAAAATTCTTGACATTATTCAACCAACAATTGTAAATCAAGTTATTGAAAATTTTAATATTATAATAAAGGGGTGTAATTGAATCCTTCATTAAAACTTTAGAGGTAGCAAGTTTACCAGCAAAGTTAAAAACCGTGTCAGTTGATTCCAAAATTCTTTTTAGATTCTCACTTTTTGTTATATCAATTTTTAAGGGTCTAATATTTCTCCCTTTTACTTTTGGGGGGTTTTGAAAGTAAACGGCTTTAACATTAACACCTTCCAAATTATTTATTTTTTTTAAAAGGTGAGTTCCAATCATTCCAGATGAACCAAAAACAACATAGTTTCCTTTTTTTAATTTCACACTACTCAATTATAGCCTCAATAGGGAAATTATTACCATAGGCTATGACCCAACCCCAATATCTTAACTGACCCTCATATAAAGAGTACCCACTTCTCTTTTTTTTCAATTTAATAGGTTTCAAAATATCATTCTCTTTTATTTCCTTAGCTATTTCTATGGGGCTTGGAGAAAAATTATAAGTATTCTTTTTTGCCTGCTCAATGTTTGTATAAAATTTTCCTGAAAAAGATTCTACAATTTGTATTTCACTTGGCAACACCCTTACAACCTTCACTTCAAATTCTTTATTAATTTTTTCAAAAAAGTCTTTTGATATTATTGTTGAATCAAACATTATGTTTTCTTTTAAATTTGATAAATTACTTGTTTGAAAAATTGGAATTGCTCCATTGTAACTCAACCACTGAAGGATAACTTGAGAAGGCTTGAGTCTATATACCTCAGATATTTCTTTTATACGTACAGATGAAAAGATTTTATTCACCTGTTTCGATGAACCAAATGGGCTGTAAGCAAGAAAATTTTTTTTTTTTTTTTTTACAAAAATTCAATAGGTTCTCTTCAACTGATCTCTCAAATAAGTTGTATTCGTTTTGAATGGTTTTAATTTTTAACTTACCCATAGATAATTTAAGAAATCTATCTAAATATTTCTTTGTTACATTGCAAAGCCCAACGTATTTAATTTTTTTCATTGAATAGGCTTCGTACAAGGACTCAATTATTTTTAAATCATCAACATTATAGTTTGGCCAATGAAGCTGGATTATATCAATACAATCGCGATTTAATCTTCTCAAACTTTCATTAATAGATTGAAGTATGTTTTTTTTATAATTAATAGGTGAAATCTTTGTTGCTATAACAACTTCATCATTTTTTTTAAAAGCTTTTCCCAGTAGATATTCAGAAAATCCTTTATGGTAATCCTCTGCAGTATCAAAAAAAAAAACTCCTTCTTCATAAACTTTATTTAGAAAATAAATCCTGCTCTTTTCAGAACAGAAATTCCTAGATTTTTTTTCTCCTATTCCATAAGTCCCAAATCCAAATTTAATTTTTTTTTTTTTTAAATTCATTTAATCAAAGTGGGCCT
The DNA here is from genome assembly GCA_002691245.1 of Rickettsiales bacterium. Taxonomy (GTDB): domain Bacteria; phylum Pseudomonadota; class Alphaproteobacteria; order Methylaequorales; family Methylaequoraceae; genus Methylaequor. The sequence goes on from NZHH01000059.1 coordinate 23,755, forward strand.
TTAAATCTTTTTTCATTACTAAAAAATTCAATTCCTTCCAAATTCATAGGTTCAATCTGTAAGATTTCTTCAACCGCTCTTATTATATTTTCTGCATTTGGATAAAATGCATTTTCTAAATGTCTTGCAGTTGGACAAGGAACATGTTTGAATCCCAACCTTTGAACAGGTTTTTCTAAAGAATTAAAACATTCTTTTGACACAATAGCAGCTATTTCCGAACTAACACCACTGAAAGTCCAGTCACAATCAACAACTAAACATTTCTTTGTTTTTTTCACTGAATTAATAATTATTTTTTTGTCTAAAGGATACAAAGTTCTAGGGTCAACAATTTCAACATTTATATTTCTTTTTTTTAAAATTTCTGCTGCAAATATTGCTTCTACATTCATCCATGATATGGCAACAATTGTAATATCTGTTCCTTTTTTTATTATTTTACCTTTACCAATTGGAATCTCAAACGAATCCTCTCTAATTTTTTGTTCCGACCAATATAACCATCTATGTTCAAAAAAAATGACAGGATTTTTGTCTCTTATCGCTGATGTTAAAAGACCTTTTACATCTCGCGGAGATGAAGGAGCAATTACTTTAAAACCGGGTATGTGTGTGAAAAAGGATAATAAACTTTTACTATGTTGCGCTCCTTGGCCAAAGCCTCTCCCAATAATTACTCTAAAAACTATTGGAAGGGGTATAGTACCATGGACATAATATTGAAATGGAGAAATTATATTTGCTAATTGATTCATTCCCAGAATAAAAAAATCAGATCTAATGTGAACATGAATAGGTTTTAAACCCTTGACTGCAGATCCAAAAACAAAACCAGTCATTGCGTCCTCTGATATGGGAGTATCAAAACATCTATTAGATCCAAATTTCTCTTCTAATCCCTCAGTTGTTCCAAAAGCCTTGGCATGACTTGTAATCCCAATACCACAAATAAATACATTTTTATCTTTCTCCATTTCAGAGTAGGTTGCCTGTCTGATGGCCTCTTGATAACTAATCATTTTCATAAAACAACCCCTTAAATATTTCTTTAGAATTTAAAGATTTAGATTCTTTTGCTTTTAAAATAACTGCATCAACCTTTTTTTCTATATTTCGTTCTGTGTTTTTAATTAAATCTTTATCATATTTTACAAAAAGTTTGTCTTTTTGTATTTTCAAACAATCTTTTTTTTTCCATTTATTGTAAATTGTTTTTGGTCGATAATTATAGTTCCAATCTGTTTCAATACCTATATGAGCTAAATATCTATAACATCTGATATTAAAGAAGATTGGTTTGGGATTCCTCTTATATTTATTTTTGGCTTCATTGACTTTTTTTTGAAGAATTTCTACGTCATTAGATTCTTCCTCGTAAAAATATAAATCAAAATTACCAACTATTTTATTCAAATCTTTATATCCTCTTCTATCAGATTTTGGTGTATGTACCGCCCATTCATTATCTTCACAAATAAAAAATATTGGCAGTTTAAATAAACACGCTAAATTTAAGCTTTCCCAAAAACAACCTGAATCGATAGCTCCATCCCCAAAGAAACAGATTGCAAAATTTTGTATTTTTTTGTATTTACTGGCAAAGGCTAAACCAGTTGCAGCAGGAATTTGACTTGCAACAATTCCACTTGATAAAATATGACCTTTTTTTGGATCACCTAAATGCATTGATCCGCACTTACCTTTACCGACAGTATCTTCTTTCCCATACATCTCGTAGAAAAAAGATTTATAGTCAGCAGTTTTTGCTAAAAAATTTGCATGACTTCTATAAGAAGATGTAATATCACATTTCATATCCAATCCAGAGCACACACCTACTGGAATATACTCCTGTCCAAAGCTCATATGCATCGGAGTCCTCATTTCATTTTCATGATAAAGGTCAATTATTCTTTGTTCGCAGTATCTTATTAAATATAATGATTTATAGAGTTCGAGATTACTTTTCATATTTTCAATCAATAAAATTAATATTATATTTTTCTTTTGCCCATATCAAAGATATAGTTGCTGCAATGTGATCAAATTTATTTTTTTTGATTAATCTCTTAAATTCTTTTTTTCCAAAAAACTTAACACAGTTTTTTTCCTCATTTTTTTTTAAGAATTGACAATCTCTGGCTAAAAAAAAATGATTTTTAGTATTTTCGCGTTCTAAACGCAAAACTCCACTTCCGAGTAAATTCCAATTTTTTGAAATATAACCAGTTTCTTCAAGTAACTCTCTTTTTGCACAATTTAGTATCGTTTCTTTTTTTTCTAAGGAACCAGCTGGAAACTCTATGGTTTTTTTTTTTAGACATGGACGATATTGTTGAATGAGAATTAATTCATTTTTTTTTGTTAAAGGTAAAATGACAATTCCTTCAGATTGATTTAATTTATAATACTCAGATTCCCCATAATTAAATTTCGTAATATTAAACCATTTTGTATTAAAGACTTTGGTCATTTAATCACCTAATTTTATTCAAAAAATTAAATATTCTTGAAGGTACTGAATGATAAAATTTTACTAAGCCTCTGGTTACTGAAACTTTTAATAATTGATTTTTTAAAGAGCCTATTTCAGGGTCATTTAAAAAATTTGACTCTTTAATTAACTCAAAGCCACATTGTTTAAAACCAGCTCCTACAATTACAAAACCAAGTCTAAATTTAATTTCATTGGAAAGAAAATTTTCTAAATTTGAATGAGTAAAAAAATCATTAATTATTTTATCTGTTACCATTTAATATCCCTTTTGAATGATATGACTCCCATTATAAGAAAATTTGAATGGAACATATAAATAGTTTTTAATACCACTGAGAAATTTTTTTTTATTAGACTTATTAACATAAAATAACATAAAACCAGATTTTCCTGCACCTAATAGTTTTCCCCCAACAGCTCCATTTTTAATTGCAGTGTTATATAATGCTTCCACCCTATCGTTAGAAATTATTGGATGAACAGCCTTTTTTTGCATCCAAGTTTCGTGTAATAATTCACCAAATTCATCTAGGTTTTTTTTACTCTCTAGAATTTTAATCGCATTAGGTACAAACGAAAATATTTTATTCAGGTTATTTTTTCTTTCCTTAAAATTTTCTACAAATTTCTGTGCCACTTGTGAAGCAAATCTATCAATACCAAGATAAATTAAATATAAATTAGATTCTAACTCCTCAATTCTTCCAGAGGGTAAAACAAGTGGCTCAACTAAAAATTTTTTGTTTTTATGAAACGTAATTTTGTTTAAACCACCAAATGCACATGCAATTTGATCTTGGCACCCAACTGTTTCACGAAGTAAATTTTGCTCAAGATGAATTGCATCAAGTGCAAGATCCATCTTTGAAAATTTATTTTTAATTAGCTTTTTCAGGCAATTTAAGAACCCAACAGTAAAAGCAGAACTTGAACCCATACCGCTTCTTGCTGGTAGGTCAGCTTGATAATGAATATCTAGACCTTTTGTTTGACTAAATTTTAAGTATTTAAGTCCTTCTCTGATTACTGGATGTTCAATTTCTTGAAATTTATTAACTACTTCAACTTTCGACCATACAATTCTATGCCTCTTTTCAAAAAACGGAGGTAAAAATCTACTACTTATATAAATATATTTATCAATTGTTGCAGAGACAACTGCACCACCATTTTTTATGAACCAATCTGGATAATCTGTCCCCCCACCAAAAAAAGATATCCTATATGGTGTTCTTGTTATAATCATTATTTCAAACCTTTATACTTAAAGTTTTTTTCGTCCTTGAATTGCCCGAGATAACTAGTTTTTTGATTTTCAAGTAGGTAAATATGTTGAGCGTTTTTAACAATATCAGAGCTATGAGCAACTATCAGTACGGTCACCTTATTTCTGACTGACCTAAGATAGTTTTTAACATATTTGGCTGTATTTTTATCCATAGAGCTTGTGGGTTCGTCTAAAATAATAATTTTTTTTTTTTCTAATATACACCGGGTAAATGCAATTCTCTGAAGTTGACCTCCTGAAAATAATGAACCACTATTTCCAATTTTGGCATCCAATCCATCCGGTCTAGAATTTATAAATTCACTCATTCCTGTAATTTTGGCAACATTAAGAATTTCTCTATCAGAAATTTTTCTATTTGACGTAAAGGTTAAGTTTTTTCTGATACTTTCGTTTATAATATTAATGTCTTGAGTAACCATTCCAATAGTAGATCTTAATTTTTTCTTATCAATATTTAAATAATTTTGACCATCTACTAAAATATTCCCAGAGTTTGGTTTGTATAAATAAACTAACAAATCAAGAATTGTCGACTTACCAGAACCAGATTTTCCGACAATTGCAGTTATTTTATTTTTAATCAATTTAAAATTGCATTTTTTAAGTATCAAATTATTACCGTAAGCAAAACTAACATTCTTAAATTCTATCGATTCTTTAAAAACAAAAGGTTTAGACCCACCCTCAATATCTTTAGAAGATTGAATTTTGCCTAAAAAATTTTCAAAATTTTCAATATGTGCAAATTTTCTTGATATTGAAACTTTATCCACAGAATACTGGGTATATAAGCTATAGATTCTAAAAATTATTCCAAAATATATACCCAACTCAATTAATGAGAAGTACGCCCCTTCCTCTGTAAAAAAAGCAATGAGTGCAATGAAAATTAAAACAAATAATGGAGTGATTGTTTCCAACAGAATTTTTGATAACTGAAACTTATAGTTTTGTTTTCGAACTACATCGATTTCTTTTTCAAAAAAAAATCTTGTTTTCATCTCTAAATTTGAAAGTTTAATTAGTTTTATTGAGCGAAAAATTTCTGAAATATCCCTAAAGAGATTATTAATGCTAATTTTAATAATAGTCCCAAATTCGTAGGAAATTTTCGACAAATACCGTGAAAAAAAATATACTAATAAAAACAAAAAAGAAAAAATTAATATAACATAATAATTTAACACTATTAAAACTATTAAATAAAAAGAGATTAAAATTGCTTTACTGTAAATATTAAATAAATTTAGTATTACAGAAGCAACATTAGAAGGTTCGTGAATAATAAAATTTA
>NZHH01000060.1:0-38666 GCA_002691245.1 Rickettsiales bacterium
CTTTCATCTAATATTTCTGGAAGAGCTGAAATACACGGAATTTTAATGGATAATGAAATAGTAAAAATGAAAAAGATTACAAATTTAACCATAAAATCTAAAGATCAAGTTTATCTTCAACCCGGGGGCATGCATATAATGCTAATGGATTTGAAGGAAGAATTAGTTGATGGAACATCTTTCACGATTGATTTTTTAATTAACAACCAAGACATAATGACAACTGATGTTATGGTTGTTAGTAACAAGTTAAGAGAAAATCTCATTGAGTGAAAATGGAAATAAAAAGAGTCCATAGCTCAGCTATTGTTTTGGAGGATAATGGAATCCTCATTATAGGTGACTCGGGTTCTGGAAAATCAGATTTGGCACTTCGACTGATAGATAGCGGTGCAACACTGATATCTGATGACGTAACAATTTGTGAAAAAAAAAAGAATCTTATATACCTATCAGCGCCCTTAGAAACTAAAGGTTTGCTTGAGGTTAGAGAAGTCGGAATTATTACTGTTCCTTTTGTTGAGGGGATTATATTAAGAATGATAGTTAAATTAGAAGACGGAGGCTTGGAAAGGATACCCAAGAAAAATAATTATAAAATTTTTGGTCAGAAAATTCCAATGCTTACAATTAATGGAAAAAATTCTTCATCAGTTGTAAAAGTTAAAGTTAAACTAAATGAAATTCAGGATGAAAAATAAGATTTTAATTGTAACCGGTTTGTCTGGTGCTGGAAGATCGTCGGCCTTAAAGATTCTCGAGGATATGGGCTTTGAGGCTATAGATAATTTACCTACATCTCTGTTGAATAAAGTTGTAAATACAAAAATAGAGAGAAATTTAGCTGTTGGTATTGATGTAAGAACGAGAGACTTTGATCCAAATAAAGTGGCAAAAGAAATCTCAATAAAAAAAAAGAAACTAGACCTATCTGTATTATTTTTAGATTGTGATAATACAAATCTTCTTAATAGATTCAAAGAAAGCAGAAGATTACATCCCATGAAACTTGATTTACCTATTACTGAGGTGATTGAAACTGAAAGATCTTGGTTAAAACCAATTTTAAATATAAATGATTACTATATAGATACATCTAAACTTACTAATAATTTATTAAAAAAACAAATAAATGGAATTTTCTCAAAATCATCGAAAATTAAAACCAATGTTAGGATAATATCATTTGGATATAAATTTGGATTGCCAACAGAGGCTGATTTAGTTTTTGATATGAGATTTATTAAAAATCCATTTTATGAAAAGAAGTTAAGGAATCTTAATGGAAAAAATATAAAAGTAAAAAATTTTGTAAAAAAACAAGAGTATTTTGACTTTTTTTTTGATAGGATTTTGTTAGTTTTCAAAAATATTTTGGAAGGATATAAAAATGAGGGAAAGGACTATATCACCATTGCATTTGGTTGTACTGGTGGTGTTCATAGATCAGTAGTATCAAGCGAATATTTCTTATCAAAATTAAATAAGAATAAAAAATTGAAGATTTTTGTAGAACATAGGGATTTAAAAAAATGATTGGGGTCGTTTTAGTTAGCCACGCTAATATAGCAAAAGAGATGTTGGATGTAATTCAACACATAGTTGGACCACAAGACAAAATTAAAGCAATTTCAATTTTTCCAGAAGATAATATGGAAAAGAAAAGATTGGAAATTCTTGACTCAGTCAAAAAAGTTGATTCAGGAAAAGGAGTCATTGTACTCACAGATATGTTTGGTGGAACCCCGTCAAATCTTGCAATATCAGTAATGGAAAATGAAAAGATAGAGGTGGTAGCCGGAGTAAACCTTCCTTTGCTGATTAAAATGATGTCAATCAGAAAAAAGAAATCAATAAAAGAATTAATAAAAATTTCTCAAGAATCAGGAAGAAAATATATTAATGTAGCATCTGCTTTTTTTGAGGAAAAAAACACTTGGAACAAAAAAAAGTAGAAAAAAAAATTCTTATAACTAATAAGCTGGGTCTTCATGCAAGGGCTGCAGCAAAGTTTGTGGGTTTAACATCTAAAAGTAACTCAAAATTCACAGTTAGAAAAGGATCAAAGACTGTGAATGGTTCTTCGCTTCTTGGATTAATGACACTTGCAGCATCAAAAGGAACGGAAATAAAAGTTCAATGTGTTGGTCCTAATGCAGAACAAGATTTAATAAAATTAATAAATTTAGTAAAAAATAATTTTGGAGAAGAAAAGCCTCTTTCAGAAAATTTAAACAATGAAATGATATTCAAAGGAATAGGTGTATCTAGTGGATATGCAATCGGAAACTGCTCAATAAAACGAAGGTTAACACCATCTCATGCAGAATATAATATTCCAATTTCTTTAGTGGACAAAGAGATAATGAGATTAGAAAAAGCGGTAAAATTTTCAATTTTAGATATAAAAAAAATAATTAAAAAAATAAATTTGCAGAGGAATGACATTTATAAAGAAATGAAATTTATGTTAGAGGCAAATATTTCAATTATTAGATCATCATCATTGATAAAAGATGCAAAAAAGAGAATAAAAAATGACTTAATAAATGCAGAATTTGCAATTAATGAGGAATTAAATAAGCAATTAAAAATTTTTAAAAAAATAAAAGATGAGTACTTAAAAGACAGATTTGATGATGTAAGAGATGTTTGTAGAAGAATAATCGAAAATCTTCAAAAGAAAAAAAAAATTAATAATATTCTTAAAGACAACCAGATTTTAGTGTCTTCAGAAATTAGTCCTGCAGACTTATTGGAATACTCAAAACTAAAGTTACTGGGGTTAGCTAGTGTGTTCGGTGGCCCAGAGGGACACTTTGCTATTGTTGCAAGATCATTGTCAATTCCTACTGTTGTAGGTTTGAAAAATGTTTTAAAAAAACTTAAGGATAATGAAAAAATTATAATTGATGGAGACAAGGGTTTTTTAATTAAAAACCCTACAACAGAAACAGTTATAAATTATAAGAAGAAAATAGAAGAAAAAAAAAGTGAAGAGCTTAAGCTGAACTCATTCATTAAAACAATTCCAAAGACTAATGATGGTAAAAGAATTAAAATTGAAGCCAATGTTGACAATTCAGAGGAGGTAAAGCAATCAGTAAAAAAAGGCATAGATGGAATTGGACTTTACAGAACAGAATATTTATTTATGAATAAAAAAACTATTCCATCTGAAGAAATTCAGTTTAACTCAATAGTCAGAGCAGTTAAATACCTTAAAGGTAAGCCATTAACAATAAGGACTCTTGATGTTGGTAATGACAAGAAAGTACCCTCAATTGAAAAATTTCTAAGCAAGTCGCCAAACCCTGCACTAGGCCTTAGGGCTATTAGGTTAACTCTAGCTTTTCCAAAAATATTTAAAAAACAAATTTCAGCTATTCTTAGGGCAAGCGTTTATGGAAATATTAGAATAATGCTTCCTATGGTTTCAAACGTATCTGAGTTGATTGAAACAAAAAAATTAATTTCAGAAGTCAAAAACGAGTTAGAGAAAAATCACAATCGCAAAAAAATCAAAATTAAACAACCAAAAATTGGTGTGCTGATAGAAACACCGGCTGCAGCATTAATATCTGAAGCTCTTGCAAAAAACTGTGATTTTTTTGCAATTGGTACTAATGATTTGACGATGTATACATTAGCTATTGATAGAGGAGATGAAGAAGTAGCAAAAATTTATGACCCTGGACATCTTTCAGTATTAAAGTTGATTGACTTGTCTGCCAAGTCAGCAAAAAAAAATAGAATACCAATAAGTATTTGTGGAGAAATGGCAGGTGACACTTTATTTACATCAGTTCTAATAGGAATGGGGATTGATAGTTTGTCAATGAGCACGTCTAGAATATTAAAAGTCAAACAGTTTTTAAAGCATATAGATTCAAAAGATGTAAAAAAAATATCTAATGATATTTTGAAAGAAGATGATAATGTGCTAATAAAAAACCTTCTAACTAACTACTACAAAAGAATTAATATAAGGATTAGAGCAAAAAAATATGAGTGATTTTAAAGTTAAAGATATCAGTTTAGCAGACTGGGGAAGAAAAGAGATTAGAATTGCAGAAACCGAGATGCCAGGATTAATGCAATTAAGAGAAGAATATAAAGATCAGAAACCTTTAAAAGGAGCTAGGATCGCTGGTTGTCTACATATGACGATTCAAACTGCAGTTTTGATTGAAACCTTAATAGATTTGGGTGCATCCGTAAGATGGAGTTCTTGTAATATTTATTCTACTCAAGATCAAGCAGCGGCAGCAATTGCAAATGAAAATATTCCAGTATTTGCTTGGAAAGGTGAGTCAGAAGATGAATTCTGGTGGTGTATTGAAAAAACGATAACTGGACCGAATGACTGGAAGCCAAATTTGATATTAGATGATGGAGGAGATTTAACAAAGTTAATGCATGAGAAATACCCAAACTTGTTAAACGAAGTCAAGGGTTTATCTGAAGAGACTACTACTGGTGTATTGAGGCTACTAGAAATGGAGAAAAAAAACGAACTGCTTGTTCCAGCAATTAATGTAAATGATTCGGTTACAAAGTCCAAATTTGACAATAAGTATGGCTGCAGAGAGAGCCTTGTTGACGGAATTAGAAGAGCTACAGATGTAATGATGGCCGGTAAAGTTGCATTAGTTGCAGGCTATGGTGATGTAGGAAAAGGTTCTGCTGAAAGCCTAAGAAATGCTGGATGCAGGGTTTTGGTCACAGAAGTCGATCCTATATGCGCATTACAAGCAGCAATGGATGGTTTTGAAGTGACTACAATGGAAGAAGCGGCAGATAAGTCAGATATCTTCGTAACCGCGACTGGAAATGTTGATGTCATAACAATTGAACATATGAGAAAAATGAAAGATAGGACAATTGTATGTAATATTGGTCACTTTGACTCTGAAATTCAAATTGAGTCCCTAAAAAATTATAAATGGGATAATATAAAACCACAGGTGGATGAAGTAGAGTTTCCGGATGGGAAAAGAATAATTGTTCTAGCCGAAGGTAGACTTGTTAATTTAGGCTGTGCGACTGGACATCCAAGTTTTGTAATGTCGGCTTCCTTTTCAAATCAAGTTTTGGCACAAATCGAATTGTGGAATAATTTTTCAAAGTATAAAAATAAGGTTTACGTACTTCCAAAAAAATTGGACGAAAAAGTTGCCAAAATCCATTTAGCTAAAATAGGTGCTAAACTCACAAAACTTTCAAATGATCAAAGTAAATATATTAATGTTCCAGTCGGTGGACCATACAAAAGTGATGAATACAGGTATTGACCCTAAAGTGATTTAACGCCAGAAGTGGTGGAGTATTCAAAATGAAGAACCTTTTCAGGAAAAACTCTTTTGAAGCAACTATGAGCTGCCATGGCTGCCTCAGAAAAACCTGTGAGAATAAGTTTTAATTTCCCTGGATACGTGCATATATCCCCAACTCCATAAATACCACTTTTTGATGTCTGACATGTTGATTGATTCACCTCAAGTAAATTTTTTTCAATTTGTAATTCCCAATCTTTGATTGGTCCAAGATCAGAGGATAGGCCAAAAAAAGGTAAAAAATAATCAACTTCTAAATTTTTATGGTTACCGTCCAAATTTTTAACTGTTAAAGATTCTAAATGTCCATTATTTCCTCTGAGAGAGTCTATTTGATACGGAACAATCATTTCTAACTTATTGACAGTGGCAAGATCATTTAGTTTACTTACACTATTTGGTGCAGCTCTTAATTTTTCTCTTCTATGAACGAAGAAAATCTTGTTTGCAATCTCACTTAATTCTATTGCCCAGTCAGCAGCGGAATCACCACCTCCTGCTATTGCTATATTTTTATTCTTAAATATAGATTTATCTTTTATATGATAAAATATTGATTTTTCCTCATATTCCTCGATGTTAGATATTGGCGGTTTATTTGGTCCAAATGCACCATTGCCAGCAGCTATTATTATACATTTTGAGATTATAATGTTATTTTTTGAGGTAGATACTGTAAATACTCCATTTTTCGATTGAATCCTTTCAACTCGTTCCCCAAGTATCAAATCTGGCTTAAATGGTTTCATTTGTTGGTATAAATTTTTTATTAGTTTGTCAGCTGATATTTCAGGAAATGCTGGTATATCATATATTGGTTTTTGGGGATACAGAGATGAGCATTGCCCACCAATAATATCAAGAGTATCGATAACACAGGACTTCATTCCAAGTTGACCAAGTTCAAATACCGAAAACAGTCCGATTGGGCCCGCACCAATTATAAGAACATCAGTTTCAATTTTATCCATAATTTTTTTCTATTTTAAAAGAATATTGTATTTATTTATATTAGAATATTTAAACAAAATGAAAGATGAATTTAAAATTTTTTTAAATAATTTAAAAGATACAGAAAAACTAGCAAAAAAAATCGCTAATGTCATCGTTCCGAAATCACTGATATTAATTAGAGGAAAATTAGGAGTAGGAAAAACTACATTGGTGAAATATATAATTAACTCAATGTCAAAAACAAAATTAATTGTCTCAAGCCCAACTTTTCCTATAGTGAACACATATGACTTAAAAAGAATAAGGGTTTGGCATTACGATTTATATAGATTAAAAAATAAAAATGATATTTATGAGCTTGATTTTGAAGTAGCACTAATGGACTGTGTAATAATTGAATGGCCAGAGATAATAGAAGATCTCTTGCCGAATAAAAGAATTGATATCCTCCTTGATGAAGATGCAACATTGAAACGTTTTGCAAAAGTATTTCAAAAAGGAGAAAAATCAAAACGACTTAAACTTAAATTATGATTAAATTTATTACTGAAAAGCTTAAAACGAATAAAGTAAAATTTGATAATTTAAAGTTTTTAGCTGGAGATGCATCTCCAAGACGATATTTCTTAATTGATGCTAGAGAAAAAAAAAATATTCTCATGTATGACGAAGATTATGTCAATTTGAATAAGTTTATATATCTCTCGAATAATTTAAAGAATTTAGTGACAGTTCCTAAGATAATTCAAAACTTAAAAGATTCAGGAATAATTATAATTGAGAATTTCAGTTTCAAATATGGTGAAATACTAAATTCACAAAACCAAAAAAAATTATATCATGTTGCTTTAGACGCTTTAATCTATATGCACAAGATAGATATTGATTTTAAAATACTTAATTATAGCAAAGAATTATTTATCAAGGAGAGTGATTTATTTTTTGAATGGTTTTTTAAAAATCAGAACTCTCATCTAGAAATCCATGAAATAAAGCAAGCATTCAATTACATTCTTGAAAAACATTTAGATGAAGTGTTAAACCTCCCAAAAGTTTTTATTCATAGGGATTATCATGTTGATAATCTATTTTATCTTGATCAAAGAAAATCTCATTTTCAATGTGGATGGATAGATTATCAAGATGCATTAATGGGTCCATGTGTGTATGATCTTGTCTCTCTTTGTCAAGATGCAAGAGTAGATGTTAAAAAAAAAATTGAAAAAGAAATCACAGAAAAGTATCTGAATAAATTTCCTAGTATCAACAAAGATTTATTTAAATTCTCATATACAACAATCGCTATCCAAAGACACCTTAAAGTACTGGGTATTTTCTCAAGATTGGCTATGAGAGATAATAAAATTAATTACATGAAGTTTATACCTCGTGTAAAAAATCTATTAATTGAAAATTTACAAATGAAAGAATTTCTTCCACTTTATAAAATTATCAAACCCTTGTTAGAGAGAAAAATATGATAAGTGATGCTATGATATTCGCAGCCGGTTTGGGAAAGAGGATGCATCCCCTGACTATTAAAACTCCTAAACCGTTAATAAAAATTAACGCAAAATCTCTTTTATCAAATAATATTGAAAAGCTGATTGAATCAAAAGTTAAAAATATTGTTATTAATTCTTACAAACATTCAAATCAAATTATCAAAGAAACAAAAAAATATTCAGAGAATGTAAGAGTAATAAAAGAAAAAGATAGATTAGAAACTGGAGGTGGATTTTTAAATGCAATAAATAAAAATCAATTTTATACAAAGAATCCAGTTATTTTATTGAATGGAGATATATTTTGGATAAACAAATATTACAACTCGATAAATATTATTAGAAAACTTTGGGACCCAAATAAAATGGATATGCTACTAGCTTTAAAAAATAAAGAAGAATTTTTTGGCTATAGTGGAAACGGTGATTTTGATTTTTACACTACAACTTCACCTTTACTAGAATTAAAAAAAAAAACAAATAGTTCGCTAGTATTCACAGGCTTGCAGATTGTAAAGCAGGAAGTTGTTTTAAAAAAAAGGAAAAATTTTTTTTCAATTAAAGAATTGATTATTGATTCAGCAAAAAAAAGAAGATTATATGGATATATCGATAAAAATTCTTGGTTTCACATTGGTACAGTAAAGGATCTAGAATCTTTTAAGGCTGATTACAAATGAATAATTATATTGTCTACGATTTTGAAACATCTGGAAGAAAATCACGATTTGATCAAATCTTACAAGCAGGAATAATTGTTTACAATAAAAATTTTCAACAATTAGAAAAGGTAAACTTGAAATCTAGAGTAAATCCTGATGTTATTCCATCAATTAATGCACTTAAAGTTAATCGACTTTTAATTTCTGATATACTTTCTGAGTCAAAAAGTTGTTATGAAATGACTATTCAAATGCATAAGATTTTTTCTAAATTTGAAAATTCATTCTTTGTAGGTTTCAATTCTATAAATTTTGATGAAGAATTTTTCAGACAAACCTTATGGGAACATTTTATTTTTCCATATACTACGAATACCAAAGGAAATTCTAGACTGGATGTTTTAAATTTTGTTACATTAGTCCATGCCTTTAGAGAAAACTTAATCAAGGTTCAGAAAAATGATAATGGAAAAATTACATTCAAATTGGAAAGTTTAGCTAAAGCTAACTCGTTCGAATCTAAAAATGCTCATGAAGCAATAGCGGATGTAGAAGCAACAATGACACTTTTACAAATTTTGAAATCAAAAAATCTAGACCTGTTCCAAATCTTTTTAGAGAATTCTTTTCCTAAAAATATTGAGCAAAAAATTATCAAAGATAATGTATTCACCTTACATAATTACATGTTTAACAGCCATAGAATTTACCTTGTCAAATTTTTACTTAAACATCCGGTCTATAAAAATCAAATAATTGGTTTTGACTTAAAATATGACACTTATAATTTAATTGATTTAGATTACAACGAACTTAAAGAGGTTTTTAAAACCAAATCTTATTTTAGAAAGATAAAACTCAATAAGCAACCCTCAATTTTAGATAAATCTTATTCTAAGAAATTAAAACCGTATAATGAATTTTCAGACGAAGAAATAAAGTTGAAATGTGAACAGTTGGAAAATGAAAAATTTCTAAATAATATCAAAAAAATTTTGGAGAATGAGTCTATTGAGTATAATGAAAATCAAAGTCAAGAATTAAAGTTTGAAGAAGAAACTATATACTCACACAAACTTAATTATAAAGATTCTTTAATAATGAACAGATTTCATGAAGAGTCTTGGGATAATAAATGGGAGTTTGCTGAAAAATTTAATGACAACAGATTAAAATTTTTCGCTGCTAAGCATATTTTTAGAAACTTTCCTGAGGAATTACCAAGAAAAGTATTTGTTTTTCTTCATCAAAAACTCTCTGAAAGACTAACATCACTTGAAAAACATGATTTTATTACTCTTCCAGCGGCTATGGAAGAAGTTGATACTTTATCACTAGAATTAGACGCTGAAGAAGGAAAATCTGATTTAAAATTGCAAATTGATCAGTATAATATTTACATAAATTTCTTAAATGATTATTATAATAATAAAAATCCAAAGCCGGAAAGCTTTGGTAGTGTTTTGTCAAAAAGGCTTTTTGGTATTTAACGGAGATAATTATGTCGAAAATTAAAAATTGTAATGATAGTAATTTTAAAAACGAAGTTCTTGACGCAAAGCTTCCCGTTTTGGTTGATTTCTGGGCGGAATGGTGTGGCCCTTGCAAAATGTTAACCCCAATTCTTGAAGAGCTTTCAGATGAGTTGGAAGAAAAAATAAGTATCGTTAAGGTAAATCTTGATGAAAATCAAGATCTAGCAATGAATTATTCGATAAGAAGTATTCCAACTCTACTACTATTTAAG
Organism: Rickettsiales bacterium; assembly: GCA_002691245.1. Taxonomy (GTDB): domain Bacteria; phylum Pseudomonadota; class Alphaproteobacteria; order Methylaequorales; family Methylaequoraceae; genus Methylaequor. The sequence continues at coordinate 10,205 of NZHH01000060.1, forward strand.
GATAGTAATTTGATAGATACCAAAGTTGGTTCATCATCTAAAGATGATTTGAAACAGTGGGTATCATCAAAAATTTAGGAGATTTTAAAACCATCTTCCTTTAGAATTTCCCCTGCAAGATACAAAGAACCACAAATTATAATTTTACCATTGGTATGATTTTTTTTAATTATTTTTAGTGCCTCAATAATGTCTAGACAACATTCAATTTCAAAAGACAATTTAAAAGCTGATTTAATATTTCTCTTTATCTCATAAGGTTGAATATATTGGTGATTTGCAATTGGCAGAAGAAACAAACCAGAGATTCTTTTTATGATTTTATTTAAAAATGATTGTGGATTTTTTCCTATTGTCATGCCCATCACCATAAAAATATCTGCATTCTTATCCCAATTGTTGAAAATATTTTTTAACATATTGGAAGCATCAATGTTATGACCTCCATCTAACCAAATTTCAAAATTTGGACCAATAAAACTAGATAATTTTCCGTTATCAAGTTTTTGCATTCTAGCAGGCCAACTTACATTCAAGAGGCCTTGATTAATGTTATTTATTTTTATTTTTTCATGTTTTAATGATAATGCTGTTGCAATTGCTGTCGAAGCATTTTCAATTTGATGTTCACCATACAAATTTGGGAAGTTAAATTTATATTGTATGTTTTCAAAATTCAAAATAAATTTCTTTTCCTCTGAATTCTTATCTAAAACTTTCCAATTAACACCTTCTTCATATAATTTAATTTTTTGTTTTTTTGCCTCAGCTCTAATAATTTTTCTTACTGATTTTTTTTGCTTTGAAATGATTGTAATTTCACTATTCTTTAAAATACCTGTCTTTTCTTTTGCTATTTTCATAATTGAATTCCCTAAAAAATTCATATGATCCATGGAAACAGGAGTGATGACGCTGCATTTTTTTTTTTCAATTATATTGGTTGCATCAAATCTTCCGCCCAAACCTGTTTCCATTAAGACAACATCAGAGTTAAACTTGCTAAATGCAAGAAATGCAGCTGCAGTTGTTATTTCAAAGAAGGTTATAGGCTCTCCTTTATTAAAACTCTCACATTCTTCTAAAATTAAATTGAGATCATAGTTACTAATAAGCTCAGAATTAATTCTAATTCTTTCATTAAATCTGATTAAGTGAGGCGATGTATAAGTATGCACTTTAAATTTGGAGGTTTCAAAAATTGACCTCAAGATAGATGTAACTGATCCTTTGCCGTTTGTTCCAGCAATATGAATAATTTCAGGGAGATTTAAATGCGGGTTATTCATTTTTTTTAGTAACTTCTTAATTCTTATGAGTGATAAATCAATTTTTTTAGGATGTAAAAGTTCTAGCCTTTTCAAAATTTTATTTGATTTATCCACCTTTTTAATTACGCAATTAAAAAATCTAGAATATCTTGGATTTTAGACTTTAGATCTTTTCTGTGAACTACTAGATCAATCATCCCCTTTTCCATAAGATACTCTGATTTTTGAAAATTTTGAGGGAGTTTCTCTTTAATAGTATCTTCAATGACTCTACTACCGGCAAAACCAATTGTAGCATTTTTTTCAGCAATAATAATATCACCAAGCATAGCAAAGGATGCTGAAACACCTCCAGTTGTCGGGTCTGTTAAAATTGAAATAAATGGAAGATTAGATTTACCAAATGCGTTAATTGCGATAACGGTTCTTGGCATTTGCATTAAGGATAAGATACCTTCCTGCATTCTTGCCCCTCCAGATGAGCTAAATATAATTAACGGTAAGAAATTTTTTTTTGCAAAATCGCACGCCGTAACAATAGCTTCTCCAGCTGCCATTCCCATAGATCCACCCATGAAATTGAAATCAAAAACAGCTGTAACTATTTTTTTACCGTTTATTGTACCAGAGGCCACTATAACCGAGTCATTTGTTTGATTTTTTTTTTGTGCAGATTTTAACCTGTCGGTATATTTTTTACTATCCTTGAAATTAAGTGGGTCTGGCTTAATCTTGGGTGTATCCATGATCATATAACTTTTACCTAGAAAAATTTCCAACCTTTCTTTTGCTGTTATTCTAAAATGATGATCACAGTGTTTGCAAACAAACTGATTGCTTATAAGTTCTTTTTTAAGAAGCATTTGAGAGCATTTAGGGCAAGTTTCCCAAAGGTTGTCAGGAACTTCTTTTTTCCCAACGAATGCTTGCAACTTTGGTCTTACAAAATTTGTTATCCAATTCATAACTTATTTTATCATTATTTTTGTAATTTTTCTAAAAAATCAGAAATGTTATTGAGCATTTTTTTTTCGCTAATTTTTATTTGTGAAAATTCTTCAATAAATTTTACCAGTGCAGAACCAATAACACATCCATCGGCAAATTTATTAAGACTCTGGATTTGACTCTTTTTAGAAATCCCAAATCCAACACAAATAGGAAGCTTTGAAATTTTCCTTATTTGTTTTATTGACTTTTTAACAGTTGATACTAATGGTTTTTTTGTGCCTGTGATNCCCATAACTGATACATAGTATAAAAATCCACTTGCATGCTTTAGCACATCTTTGAGCCTTCTCTTGTCAGTTGTTGGTGTAATTAATCTTATGTTATGAACGTTATATTCTTCAGCATATTTTGAAATATACCGATCTTCCTCAGGTGGAAGATCAACTATAATTAATCCATCAACTCCAACTTCTTCGCATTTTTTAAAAAATCTTTCTAGCCCATACTGAAATACTGGATTAAAATATCCCATTAAAATAATTGGTGTTTTACTCTCCTTTGATCTAAAGTTTTTAATTAATCCAAAAGTACTTTCCAGATTCGTTTTAGATTTTATTGCTCTTTGACTAGATTTTTGAATTGTTGGACCATCTGCCATCGGATCTGAGAATGGAAAACCAATTTCTATTAAATCAACATTTTTATTATTTAATAAATCTAATATTTTTTTTGAGGTTTTTTGATTTGGATCGCCAGAAGTTATNAATGATATTAAAGCTTTCTTTTTTTTAATTCTGAGTTCTTTGAACTTATTATCAATTCTATTTATCATAAATTAATTTTAAGTATTTAAATTCAATTTTTTTGAAAGTGAAAATAGGTCCTTATCACCTCGTCCACACATGTTCATTACTATTAAATCATTTTTCTTAAAAATTTTTTTATTTTTAAGTATGAATGCCAGGGCATGAGAAGGCTCTAAGGCTGGAATAATTCCTTCTAACTTTGAACAAATTTTGAATGCTTCAACTGCTTCAGAATCTGTAGCACTTTCATACTTGACTCTTCCAATATCTTTCAACCANGAGTGTTCAGGACCTATTCCTGGATAATCAAGACCAGCAGAAATTGAATGTGCATCGGTTATCTGACCATCTGAATCTTGGAGCAAATAAGTAAAGTTGCCGTGAAGAAATCCTGGTTTACCCTTTGAAAGAGATGCAGCATGTTTTTCAGTTTTGATTCCTTCTCCTCCAGCTTCAACACCTATTATTTTAACCTCTTTATCGTTTAAGAAAGGGTAAAACAATCCNAGAGCATTAGAACCACCNCCTATACATGCAATTAAATAGTTTGGTAGTTTATTTTCGTANTTNAAAATTTGNTTTTTCGTTTCCATTCCAATTATAGATTGAAAATCTCTAACCATCATAGGGTATGGATGAGGACCGGCAACTGTACCTATCACATAAAAAGTATCATTTACATTTGAAACCCAATCTCTTAAGGCTTCATTCATGGCGTCCTTAAGTGTTGAAGTTCCAGAATTGACGGGAATAATTTCAGCTCCTAGTAATTTCATTTTGAAAACGTTGGGNTCTTGTCTCTTTATATCAAGAGCTCCCATGTAAACAACACACTTTAAATTGAACAAAGCACACACAGTTGCTGTTGCCAACCCATGTTGACCTGCTCCTGTTTCAGCAACAATTCGTTTTTTCCCCATTTTTTTTGCCAAAAGAATTTGCCCAACACAATTATTAATTTTGTGAGCACCTGTGTGATTCAACTCATCTCTTTTGAAATAAATTTTTACATCACCTACTTTTTGAGAAATCCTCTTTGCATAATAGAGAGGACTTGGCCTTCCGATATAATTTTTAAAATAATAATTCAGACTTTTTTTAAACTCCTTTGATTTCTTAGCTTTTGCATATTGTTTTTCAACATCCAATAATAGGGGCATCAGGGTTTCAGCTACAAATCTTCCACCATATTTTCCAAACCGGCCATTCTTGTCNGGAAATTTTTTAAAGTTAATTTTATTTTTNTTTTTCATAATNNTGTATAAATTTTAAAAAATTCTTTATTTTTTTNTCGCACTTAACTCCTCTTTNTTTTTCAATTCCTGAAGAAACNTCAACAATAGGAGCGTTTGTAATTTTGAGAGCAGTTCCAATATTTTCTGTCTTAAGNCCACCCGCCAAAATCCAATCTTTCTTNGANTTGTATCNACTCAGAAGATTCCAATCAAAAGAATTTCCAGTGCCACCNGATACNTCAATANTACTTTTTGTATCAAATAAAAGCATATCACAAATTTTTTCATATTTCTTAGAGTTTTTGATATCAATACTATTTTTTACAGGAATAGATTTAATAATTGGTTTNCCAAGTTTTTTTATATCNTTTAAATAGTCCATGTTCTCATCTCCATGNAGTTGTATNACATCTAGCTTAAGATAATCATTAATATGATANAAACTATTTAGGTCNGAATTAACAAAAAGTCCTACGACTTTTTGNGATGGNGCNATATATCTAAGAAGTTTTTTTGCATCAATTGCATTAATAAATCTTGGAGACTTTTGGTAAAATACAAGTCCGATAAAATCAGCTTTTGATGCAGCTAAAACTGCATCCTTGTCTTTAAGACCACAAATTTTTACTTTAACAGTCAAGTTTTACCTCAATACTTTCACAAATTCGCTCAATTTTTTCGATAGGGTTTTTTGACTGAGTTATTGACCTTCCAATTATCAATACGGAAGCCCCTAGTTTTAAAGCTTCACCAGGAGAAATTATTCTTTTCTGATCATCAGTTGAGTCTTCAGGCAACCTTATGCCAGGNGTAACATAAGTAAATTTTTTANTTTTNACAATTTTTTTTATAAAAGGAACTTCATGAGCAGATGATACAATTCCGTCTATCCGAGCCTTGATACCAATCTTTAATAAATTTTTAACNTACTCTTTACTGTCAATTTTAAATCCAAAGCTTTTCAAGTCAGAATTATCNAGGCTNGTGAGCATTGAGANNCCAAGTATTTTTGTTTTTTTTTTTATNGAAACTAATTTTGTTAACATATCTANACCACCGTTTATGTGAACGGATAAATANTCAGGTTCTAAATCCAAGATATTTTGTGCTGCTCTTTCTACTGTATTAGGTATATCATTGAGCTTCAAATCTAAAAATATTGGTAATCCAATGTTTTTCATTTCTTTAACACCTTCGTAACCGTTTTTCATAAAAAACTCTAAACCTAACTTTANACCTCCAAGGTGAGAAGATATTTTAGACACAAAGTTAGTTGCTTTATTTAAATTTGTAATATCAATGGCACAATATATNTTTTTTTTATATTTCATGATTTGCCAAAAACTTTTTTTAAATGAACAAAAACAAAGCCCAAAGTAAATCCAATAAATAAGAGAAGTATAACTAGTAAGTAGACTGGCAATTCAATAAAAAAAGGAAAAGGAAACAGGTTAATTTTGATTGAGCTTTTGTTTCCAAGGGAGAAGAGAGCAAAAAAAGCTAAAAAAAAAAAAAAACCACCGAAGCAAATATTTTTTTAATCCTTGATGTCATTTAAATCCTTCCTTAACTTTTTACCAGGAATAAAATGAACGAAATATTTTTTGTTAATTTTTATTTTTTCACCAGATGACGGGTTTCTACCAGTTCTTGCTTCTCTTAATCTTGTGGAAAAAGTTCCGAAGTCTCTGATCTCTATTCTGGCCCCTTTAGCTAAATTTGCAGAGAAAAATTGGAGAATCTTCTCTAAAGTTCTTTCTACTTCCCTTCGAGGTAAGTAATCAAATTTGTTTTCAAGATCTTTTAGTATATCAGATTTCTTCATAGTCCTGGTGCCCAAATAGCAAAAAATCCATTATAAAAGTTTTGGCTAAAATAATTAAACTTTTTTTTAAATATTCTTAAATTTATTAATTTTTGCAGGTCATTTTCAGGAGATAATTCTTTAATTTTTATCTTTTCATCAACTTTGGCTTCATTCTTAAGCCAATTAAGGGCATCATCTTCGTTACCAATATCGTCTATTAATTTCAAATTTTTTGCTTCTCTTCCAGTCAAAATTCTTCCATCTGAAACCAAGCTCAAAACCGATTCTGATACATTTCTATTTTTTTTAACAATCATTAGAAATTCCTTTTGCATTTTTTCAATGATTTCCTTTAGGTAATTCAATTTTTCCTCATCAATTTGCTCTGCAGGATTCGGAACAGCTTTAAGTTTACCACTTTTTATGATTATTGGACTTACACCAATTTTTCCAAGTAAATTGCTGATATCCGCGGATTGCAATATAACACCAATCGAACCAGTTATCGAACCTGAATTACCAAAGATTTTATCTGAACTTAATGATGCCAAATATCCACCTGAGGTGGCCATTTCTTTCATGTAAACTGCAGTAGGGATTTTCTCACCTATAGTTTGAATGGAGTCATATAGTTCTTTGCTACCAACATAAGTTCCACCTGGACTATTGATTATAGTTAAAAGGCCTTTAACATTATTATCTGATTTCAAGCTGTTAATTTGTTTAATGATATCTGTTCTATCTTGAATGATTCCTTCTATGTTTATTTTCGCAATAAAACTTTCATCTGATTGAAATTTATAAGAAAGGGTTATAATAAAAGCTATAATCAAAAAGAAAAAAAATGAACGAAATATAATGGATTTTCTTTTTTGGTAGAATTTATCTAATAGATCATTTTTTTTCATCTGATGATTTTGAATTTTTCTTTTTTCCCTCTTCAAGGGCAGCACCTATAATGTCTCCTATACTAGCACCTGATGAGGAGGAGCCGTATTCTTTGAGTGCTTCTTTTTCTTCTTGGATTTCAAGATCTTTTACGGAGAGCTCATAAGACCCGTCTTTTGATATTTTTTTTAAAACCTTGGCATCTATCTTCTCTCCAACAGCAAATCTTCCAGTATTTTGTTCAGTCTTGACCTTGGCTAGGTTAGATTTTTTAATAACTCCGTTTAAATCATCATCAAAAACTATGAAGATTTTATCTTCATTAATTTTTTTTATAACACAAGTTACAGTTTTATTGATCAATTTTTCAGTTTTATTTGATCCTTTAGTTAGTTGTTTAATTCCTAGAGACACTCTTTCTTTATCTACGTCGATATCAAGAATTTTACTTTTAATTGTTTGGTCAATTTTGAAATCTAAAATAGCTTTTTCACCGTTGTCTTCCCATGATATGTCTGATGCATGAATCAAACCATCTAGTTCGTTTGTAAGACCAACAAAAATTCCAAAGTCTGTGATGTTTTTTATTTTTCCTTCTATGATGTCCCCATCTTTATTGCTTGACGCAAAAGTTTTCCAAGGGTTTTCGGTACACTGTTTCAAACCTAAACTAATTCTTCTTTTTGAATTGTCAATTTCAAGGATCACGACCTCGACTTCCTCTCCTACCTTCAAAATAGCGTTTGGATTAATATTTTTGTTTACCCAACTCATTTCAGATGTGTGAATCAAACCTTCTACACCTTTTTCCAACTCTATGAATGCACCGTAATCCGCTATACTAGAAATACTTGATTTTACCTTGCTACCTACCTTGTATAAAGACTCTACATTTTCCCATGGATCCTTGGTAAGTTGTTTTAAACCGAGACTTATTCTGTTATTTTCTTTATCGTATTTGGTAACAATAACCTCAATTTGTTCGCCAATACTAAACATCTCTGAAGGATGATTCACTCTTTCCCATGAAAGATCAGTAACATGTATTAATCCATCCATGCCACCCAAATCAACGAAAACTCCATAGTCAGTTATGTTTTTGACTGTACCTTTTAATTTGTCTCCTTCATTAATGTCTGATAATAATTTACTTCTGTCTGCTTTTCTTGATTCTTCTAGAAGAACTCTTCTCGACACAACTATGTTCCCTCTGAGTTTATCCATTTTAAGGATTATCATTGGTTGAGGTTTGTTGATAAGTGGTGATATATCTTTAACAGGTTTTAAATCTACTTGACTTCCTGGAAGGAATGCAACTGCACCGTTAATATCAACTGCGAACCCTCCTTTGACCCTGCCGGTGATAACTCCCATTATCTGTTCTTTTTGATTCTGTATTTTTTCTAGATTTGTCCAAGATTCTTCTTTTCTAGCTCTCTCTCTACTTAAAAGTGCTTCCCCTTCTTTATTTTCTAACTTTTCCAGGTAAACATCATAACTCTCTCCAACTTTAACGCCGTGTTCTTCACCTGGAGAATGAAACTCTTTGATTGGGATTCTTCCTTCGGCCTTTAAACCTACGTCAACAACAACTGTATCATTGACAATTGAAAGGACTCTGCCTTTAATTATCTGACCTTCTTTATATTTAAAATCAACAAGGCTTTGCTCTAATAATTCACTAAAATTTTCTACCAATATAATTTCCTCTTAAACTAATGCCCTACAATTACAAAATTTTCTCACTATATGCAATTATTAAATGAAATCTGTATGTTTTTTAATGTATTTTAAAGCCTTTTCTAAAATATCTGAAGCATCTGCGTACGACGAATCTATGAAATAGCTATCTTTTGTCCTGACTAATGGAGAGAGTTTCCGATTTATATCTTTTTCATCTCTGGATACCATAGATTTTAGAATACTTTTATACTCTGAACTATGAAGTTTTAATTGATTAATTCTTCGATTTGCTCGAATTTCTACTTGAGCATCAATGAAAAACTTTACTTCTGCATTTGGGATTATAACGGACCCAATATCTCTACCATCAATAACTGAACCTTTCCCATCAGGAGGGTTGTTAGCAAACTCCCTTTGGACTTCAACTAAAGTTTCTCTAACTTTTTTTTGCTGTGAAATTGTGGATGCTAATTGGGAAATTTTTTCTGTTCTAAGTTTGTCAAAATTATTTTTTGATTTAAACCAACTGGATAAATCAATGGATTTGTTTTTATTATGAATAGACTCATATGCAAATATCCTATACAAAATTCCTGTGTCAAGATGATTAAAATTTAACTTGTCAGCCAAACTTTTAGCAAGAGTCCCCTTCCCTGAACCAGCTGTACCATCGATTGCAACCACTGGTTTAATGTTTTTGAATGTGCTCAATATTTGCGCCTAAATTTTGAAAAAGATCTCTAAAACCAGGAAATGACGTTTTTATCATTCTCATGTCATCAATTACGATAGAATTTTTTGAAAAAAATCCGAATATCAGCATTGACATTGCAACTCTGTGATCACTTTCAGTGATAATTTCAGTTCCTCCTCTCTGGAATTTTTCTCCAAATATTTCAATAGAATCTTTACCAAGTAATAATTTAACTCCACTTTCTGATAAAGCTTTAGCCATTGTTTTTAATCTATTACTTTCTTTTACTTTAAGTTCATCAAGACCATAAAATTTTGATGTTCCAGACGCAAAAGATGCAGCAACAAATAAAATTGGATATTCATCTATTAGTCTTGGGCTAATTTGCTTTCTGACGGTTATCCCTGATAAATTTGAACTTTGCACTTCAATGTCTCCAACTACTTCCCCATTAAATTTTCTTTTATTATTGACTAAAATTTTAGCATTCATTTTTTTCAAAACTTCAAGCAAACCAATTCTGTAATAGTTTAAACCAACTTCTTTAATTTTAACTTTGCTTTTAACTGATAACAGAACAGCCACTATAACAAATGCAGCTGAACTAAAATCTCCAGGAATATATAAGTCTTTTGGTTTTAGAAAGTTGGGACTAGTCAGGCTAATAACATTGTTATGTACATTTAAATTCGCTCCAAGATGTTTTAACATTATTTCTGTATGATTTCTGGATGGAATATTCTCAATTATTTTTGTCATTCCTTTAACATTCATTCCAGCAAGTAATATTGCACTTTTAACCTGAGCAGAACCGATTTCAAGATTATGGGTAGCAGGAACATGAATAGTTTTATTATTGGAAATTTTAATTGGCAATAAACCATTTTCATGAGTAATATTAACATTCATTTTTTCTAACGGTCTGATTATCCGATTCATCGGTCTTGCAGACAACGATTTATCTCCTACAAGTGTCGCATTCACTTCACTTGTACTTAAAAGACCTGTCATCAATCTTACACCTGTGCCTGAATTACCGAAATCTAGCTTATCATGAGGATCTGAGAAAAAACCACCTTGTCCGTATACTTCGAAAAAATTTTTTTTTTTTTCAATTTTTATCTTTAACTTTCTAAGAACTTTAAGTGTGTTTAAAACATCGTCTGATTCTAATAATTTAAAAATTTTTGTATTTCCCAGACAAATTGAGGATATTATAAGTGATCTGATAGAGATTGATTTATCAGACGGAACAAGAGTTATACCATTTAATGGTTTACTTTTCGAAGATTTAAGAGTAAAAGATTTTTTCATTCTTTATATTGATATATAATTTATTTGCTCTACTAATGAAAGTTGATTATGGAAAAATTTGATAAAGGTGCAAAAAGAAAATGCACTAAATGTAACACTTTATTTTTTGATTTTGGAAAGTTTCCAATAGCTTGTCCAGCTTGCGGAGCAGAAGTTAATTCTCTTCTCACTAATGTTTCAAGAAGGGGTAGGCCGCCAAAAAACCCTAAACCAGAACCGGTTGCTGAAACAAAAGATTTAAAAATCGAGGAAATCGAGGTCGAGGATACTGTAGAGGACGTTGATTCAGAGGATTCTAATGTTGAGGACATTGTCGAAATTGAGAGAGATCAAGAGTCTTAAAAAAAACTATTTTAAATTCCACAGATCCACTTTTAATATAAATATTTGATATATTAAGGGAATATATTGGGGCTGTAGCTCAGTTGGGAGAGCGTCTGGATGGCATTCAGAAGGTCGTCGGTTCGATCCCGTCCAGCTCCACCATAAATATTGGAAATTATAGAAAAAGTAATTGAAAATTAAAAATTGATTTTTAAATTTCTATAATGTAGATTCAAAATATGAACGCTTTCGTAGGTTCATTTTGATCGCTCGAATTGAGGGTTTATGAATAGAATGTCAGTATTTAACAGTCCATTTCTTTTAGGTTTTGATCAGTTTGAGAGAACCATAGACAGAATTTCTAAGTTGTCTTCTGACTCTTACCCGCCTTATAATATCGAACAAACATCTCCAAATAGTATTAGAATTACAATAGCTGTTGCCGGTTTTAACAAAAAAGATCTAGATGTAAGCCTGGAAGGTAATCAGCTCCAAATTAGGGGTAGCAGAGATGATAATGAGGCAGATAGAATATATATACATAGAGGTATTGCAACTAGACAATTCCAGAGAAATTTTATTTTAGCTGAAGGAATTGAAGTTGAAGAGGCATCAATGGATAATGGCCTATTATTCATTGATCTATCTCAACCAATTAATAATGAAGAATCAAAAAAGATTGAAATTAGAGATAAAAATAATAAAATTAAAGAAAATCTTATTAGTTTAGGAAAAGGTAAATGAGAAGCAAAATTAATCCAGATAATTTGGACTTCATTGAATATGGAGACGCTTCACTAGCTTTCGTGAAGAAAGAGATTCATAAAGAAGAAAATTTTAGTACAGACGTATTCTCAGTATATTCTGCTGATGGAACACTCTTAGCTGCATTTGATAGCAGAGAATCAGCTATTGCTGCAATATTACAATCCGGCTTAGAGCATATTAACCTTCATTAATATTTAGATATAAATTTAAGAATTTCTTCAGCCTTTTTAAAGGTTCTAAGCTTTCTGACCAAACCCTCTTTTTTAAGAAAACTTGAAATAGATGATAAAATAAGAAGATGTTCTGATTGGCAATTCTTTGGAGCTAATATGACAAATACAAGATCCACATTTTTTTTGTCTGAAGCAGAAAAATCAATTGCAGATTTTAACTTAAAAAGAAAAACCTTTGTCTTTTGTATGTAACTAATTTTAGAGTGAGGAATGGCAACACCATTTCCTACTCCAGTGGACCCCAATCTCTCCCTTTCATTTAGTTTTTCAGTAACAATTGAAGCTTTATCTGTATCATTCTTAGAAAATATATTTGATACTAACTTGAATAAATTTTTTTTACTATCAATATCAATATCGACGTGAATTGATTCAAGTGAAATAAATTCATTAAGTTTCATTTTTTTGGATCCACCCAACCAATATTTCCATCGGATCGTCTGTAAAGAATATTTAATCTTTTTGAATTAACATTTTTGAAAAAAATTGCATTTTGATCTTTCAAATTCATAAGCATTATTGCCTCACTAACGGAAACAGTTTTTATTATATCTTCTGATTCAGCAATTATAACTGGTTCAGATATATTCTTATTTAAATTTTTTATTTCTGGATTTTCTATAATATATTGATTGGCTTCTAGAAATTTAAGTGATCTTTTATTCTTAGTTCTGTGGTCGGTAAGTCTTCTATGATATCGTCTAAGTCTTTTTTTAATTTTTTCATTAGCAATATTAAAAGAACCATAGGCATCATTGCTTAGACCATTTCCTTGAAGAAAAATTGAACTGTCAATATGAATACTGATTTCACACCTAAAGTTATAAGTATCTTTAGAAAAAAGAATGTTTGCGTTGATAAAATTGTCAAAATATTTCTTTAATGTTGAAACTATTGAGTCTTGAACATGTGAAGTTAGCGATTTTCCAACCTTCGTTTGTTTTCCTGATACTGATATATTATCTTTTTCAGTCAAAAATCATTCCCAAGATAAAATGTTCTGACGTTTTTATTTTTTATGATTTCATCAGGTTTTCCTTGAAATAAAACTTTCCCTTCAAAGATAATGTATGCTCTATCAACTATTTCTAATGTGCTTTTGACGTTGTGATCAGTTATAAGAACTCCAATATTTTTTTTTTTTAAATTTTGTATTAAATTTTTAACATCTTTAATCGCTATAGGATCAATACCAGCAAGTGGTTCGTCTAAAAGAATAAAGTTAGGGTTAGAGGCCAAACATCTTGCAATTTCCAATCTTCTTCTCTCTCCTCCAGATAGAGATAATGAAGGTGCATAGCGTATGTGTTCAATTCCAAACTCAGCAAGAAGATCTTCAAGTTTTTTTATTTTAATTTCAGATGATTTTTCAGTTTTTTCTAATATTGATAAAATATTTTCTTCCACATTCATTCCTCTAAAGATTGATGACTCTTGGGGTAGATAGCCCAGGCCTAACTTTGAACGTCTATACATAGGATACTCTGATATTTGGGTTTTATCTAAGTTGATTGATCCACTCTCTGATTTAATTAATCCCATTATAATATAAAACAAAGAGGTTTTCCCAGCTCCATTTGGCCCCAAAAGAGCTACAGATTCTCCTCTGTTTAGATTTATCGAAACATTGTCTAGTATTCTTTTATTATCATAGGACTTTGTGATATTTTTGACTTCCAGGCCTTTGTTGTCCACTGCAATGAATGGAATATCAATTTGGTTCATCAGTATCAATTCCTCCTTTATCAATTAATGCCTTAACTTTGTTTTCTTTCATTGAATTTCCAGGAGCTGGTAATAATTTGCTGATTCCCTTCTTAAGATCAACTTCAGCATATTCACCAAGCAAAAAACTGTCCCCTCTTTGTAGTTTTACATTTCCATATAACTTACAAATCTCAGTTTCATTATTATAAATTGCTTTGTCACTAAATGCTACTTCATTATTAGTTTTAATAGAAACATTTTTAAAACCAAGTATTTTTTTTACTGTTGTTTTATTTTTGTCCTCTTTTAAGTACCAAACTAATTTATCTGCTAAAACTACAAATTCTTTATCTTTTTGTGCTTCAGCCTTTCCGGTAGCTATAGCAATATTTCTTGACCTCCAATATTCAAGTTTTTCTTTTGATCTTAAAGTATTTGCCTCCGAGGTAAGAATAATGTTTTTACCTACTATAAGAAAATAGTCTTTAATAGTTTTGTATTCCGCATAATCACCTCCAACTATTCTCATTTTTTTATCTTCTACTATTACATTTTTTTTTGCTTTTACTTCTTTTATGTTCATTCCTGTATCTTCTTTTTCAGTGTAAAATGCCTCAATTCTGTCTGATTTAAGTGACAATGAACCACTTACGGCTTTGGCATTTCCAATTGCAACATATTTATTTTTATTTTTATGCCATTCTATACCCTCTTCAGCAAAGATCTCTATAGGATTTTCATCATTACTAAGATTAGAAAGTTGTTGAGAAAAAGTGGCCTCATGGATAAAAAATAACAATAAAAAGAAATTAAGTTTTTTTAAAATCATATCAATTTTTGACTAAAGTTAATTTGGTTTTTCCTGTAAAAAAAATTTTTTCTCCTTTATTAATTATCTTAAACCCTTCAGATACAATAATAGAATTATCTTTTTTACCTTTCACTTTTTTCTTACCAGAAAGGATCTCCTGTTTAAAGTCGAAATACATTTCCGATGTTTTAAAAATCATATTATCTTGATTTTTAAATTTTACATTTCCTTCAACTTTTAGTTGTTGAACCTCTTTATTAAAAATACCAAAATCTCCACTTAAAAAAAACATTTCTTCACCTGATTTGATTTCTCCTGTAGGCTTGTCAAGATTGAAAATATTTGGCTCGCTTTTATATCTTGTCGCTTTTGTTGCCATCACTTTAAATGGTTGTTTTTTATTATCAATACTCATAAATGTTGGTTTATGCAAAACTTGGCTAATTGACTTAAAATCATTACTTGAAATTCTTTGGCTAGGGGTTTTTTCAGTTTTATGTGACAAGTTATTGAGAATAATCAAAAGAATTATAATAATTGAAATTAATACAAATCCATATTTGATGCTTTTTATAAATATTGTGTAATTCATTTTCTTAAAATATCGTGCATATGAATAATCCCAATAGGTTTTTTTTTAGAAGTTATAAAATAATTTGTTATTGACTTATCATTCATCATATTAAGTGCTTCAGATGCTAAAGTTGTGGGAGATAATGTCTTAGGGTTTTTTGTCATTATATCTTCAACTTTTTTATTAAGTAAATTTGGATCCATATGCCGCCTTAGATCTCCATCTGTGATAATACCAATCAACTCTTCTTTTTTAGAAATAACGCCAACACATCCCTGACCTTTTGAACTCATTTCTAAAATTGCTTCGCTTACTTTTTCATTAATTAATGTAAGAGGAAGCAATTTTTTTGTTTTCATTAAATCTTTCACCGGAAGAAGTATTTGACCTAGCTTGCCTCCTGGATGAAGTGCATGAAAATCTTTTTTTGAAAATGATTTTTTTTTTAGTAAAGTCACTGCAATGGCATCTCCAAGAGCTAGCATGCAAGTTGTGGAACTAGTTGGTGCAAGTTCTAGGGGGCATGCCTCAATATTTTTTGGAATTATTAGATTTAAATCTGATTCTTTTGCTAACGTGCTATTTGATTCACTTGTTATAGAGATAATTGGAATTTTAAGTTTTCTGCAGTGTAATATCAGGTTAATAAGTTCTGAAGTTTCACCAGAATTAGAGATAAGAATAACACAATCTCTTCTCTCTAACATTCCTAAGTCNCCATGATTTGCTTCTGAGGGATGNATAAAAAAAGCAGGAGAACCAACAGAAGCTAGAGTTGATGCAATTTTTGTTGCTATGTGGCCGCTTTTACCTATTCCAGAAATACAAATTTTCCCTTTGTTTTTATGAAGCAGTTTTATGACTTTGATAAAATTTTGCGATATTGAGGATTTAAGTAACTCAAGAGCTTTTATCTCCAAATCTATAACNTCTTTTCCTGTTTTAATCTCCATATACTTTTAGTTTAATGTGTAAATATATCGATGTCTTGCCAATCAAGAAAATCTAATTCAATTCTTGTTGGAAGAAATTCAAATGCTGATTTTGCTATATGAGCTCTGTTTTCTCTTTCAAGCATTTGTTCTAATCTGATTTTTAGCTTTAATAAAAAAATCACATCATAGGACGCATATTTAATTTGATTATCTGTTAAATTTTTGGCCGACCAGTCTGAAGATTGTTGAGATTTATTTAGATCTACATTAATTAATTCTTTACATAAATCTTTTAATCCATGTTTATCTGTATAGGTTCTAACTAACTTTGAAGCTATTTTAGTACAAAAAATATTTGTAACTTTTATATCCAAAAATTTATTTAACATCGCAACATCAAATCTGGCATAATGAAATACTTTNACAATACTTTTGTCACTTAAAATTTCTACTAANTTTTTACATTCATTATGATTAAAATCTTTGTCAAATTTAACTAAATGACACTCTTTGTTTGGAAAAGCAAATTGCGCTAAACANAGCCTATCCCTCTTGAGACTTAGTCCTGTTGTTTCNGTATCAATTGCAATGGACTTTGGTTTTTCAATNTTTNGAGGCAAATCATTATTATGTAAATAGATTTTTGAATCACCAAATTTAAAAGTTTTCATTTTTTGAACAAATTTTATTATGTTATTAATANCAGAGTTATAAGATAAATAGTAAAAAAAAATGATGAACTTTAAAATAANAGGAAAAAAAATTGTTATTTTTGGCGGAACTGGTTTTGTNGGTTCACATCTAGTGAATATGCTTTGTAAAAATTCATGTCANATTGANATTATAACAAGAAGTAATAGAAAAAAACTTGATTTTTTCTTAGGAAACGAGCCTGGNCAAGTTAAACTTCTTAAAATANAGAGGTTTTCTGCTGAAGAAATTGANAAGTTTTTAAAAAATGCCGATATAGTTTTTAATCTNATAGGAATNCTATATGAAACTAAAAATAATACTTTTANTGATGTTCATTTNAAAATACCTNAAGAATTNGCTTCCTCGGCAAAAAGAAATAAAGTTAGAAATTTTGTTCATTTATCTGCTTTGAATATTGAAAAAGCTAAGAACTCAAATTACGCAATTTCAAAATTGCAGGGAGAAAATGCAGTAAAAGAGTTATTACCTTCTTCAATAATTGTTCGACCAAGTGTAGTTTTTGGAAAAAGAGACGGATTTACGAATTTATTTTATAAAATGTCAAATTTAAGTCCAATTTTACCAATTATTGGTACACCTGAAATAACAAAAAAAGGATTTATTCCAGTGGTGGATTTTAGTAAAAAAGTAAAATTTCAGCCTTTATATGTTGGAGATTTGGTTTCNTTTCTTATAAGTGTTTGTCTTATNAAAAAAAAAACATANGAAATTGCAGGGCCAACAATACAATCGTTTGATCAAATTTTCGATATAATCCTGAGTGTCAAGAATAGAAAAAGAATTTACCTTCCAATNCCATTTTTTCTNGCAAAAATAATGGCTCTCTTTTTTGAATTACTTCCTAAGCCTCTATTGACTAGAGACCAAATTCGCTTACTTAAAGTCGATAGTATTTCAAATAAAGGTTATTCTAATCTAAAACAATATGTGAAAAATCCCTCTTCATTAAAATCCATTGTGGAAACATATATTTAATTTATCTTCAAATATTATATAAAAAAGTAAATTAAAAAAATACCAAAGAGCAAACGATAGANNGCAAAGATAAAAAAGGAGAATTTTTTTGTCCAGGCAATAAATAAAAANATAAAAACTAGTGAAAATAATAAACTTCCTACAAAGATTATTATTCCATGAAAGCTAAACATTGCGCTTGTTGAGAGATCTTCGATATTTGAGATTAATAAATAACCAGTTGCTGCAGAAATGGCTGGGACACTAAGTAAGTTGGAATANAAAACCGCAAATTTTCTTTGAAAACCNANCAACCGCATAGCAGTTATAACAGATCCAGATCTGCTAACACCTGGAACAAGTGCCATGCATTGACATAACCCAATTAATAATGAAGTGTAATAATTCAGAGAAGTAAGGTTCTTAATTCTTAAACAAAAGCCATCGACCACAAATAATAATATTCCAAAAATTATACTAGTGACCCCTATAATCAAAAGAATATTATCACTATCGTGGATGAAAATTTTAGTAAATATGTACCCTACTAGAACTAATGGAAATGAAGAAATTATCAAGTTTACAAGTAAAAAAGAATTTTTGTCTATATCAGGTCTATCTAAAAGCTTTAAAGAAAATACAAATCCTTTTATTGTGTTAATGTAATATAAAATCACTGCGAACAAAGAGCCAAAATGCGCGATGATTGTTGATTCTAGTACTGAGATGCCAGTTTCAGCATTAAAGTTATAATACTCACTGAACACAATTAAATGACCTTGCGAACTGATTGGAAGGAACTCTGTAAAACCTTGTAAAAAGCAGAAAAAAAATAAAATAAGCAAAATAGACAGACCCAAGTTAATTATATTAATACTATCAAAAAAAAATAAAATGATTTATTATTAAAATAGTAAAAATATAATAAATTCACATTATGAATATCAAAAATTTTGACTTAAATCTATTAATTGTTTTTAAAACCCTTTTCGAAGAAAAAAATGTTACTAGGGCTAGTAAAAAATTGGGAATAACTCAGCCCGCTATGAGTAATGCTTTAAATAGATTGAGATACTTAGTAAAGGATGATTTATTTATTAGAGGACCCAAAGGGATGCGTCCAACGCCAAGGGCAAATGATTTGTCACTTCCTATACAAACAGCATTAAATAATTTAGAATTATCTCTGTCCTCAATAAACTTTAATCCTAAAACAACAAAAAAAAATTACAGGATTTCAATGTCAGACGACGTAGCACCGGTAATTCTTCCAAATTTAGTAGATTTTATTGAGAAAAATTCACCTGAATCTTCTTTATGTATTAGGTCACAGCAAGGAAATGAAGCATTAAAATTATTGGATAATAATGAAATTGATTTTGCAATTGGAAGATTTGAAACCATCGCTGGAAGATTTGGTTTCGCTGACCTATTCACAGAGAAATATGTATGTATAATGAGAAAAAATCATAGATTTAAAAATGAATCAAAACTGTCCATTGATCAGTATTTAGATTTGAAGCACTTACGAGTAGCTCCAATGGATGCACCTTTACATCCAATCGATAGAGTGTTGAGTCAGTTAAATTTTGAGCGAGAGATTTCTGTTCGGATTGATCTTATAACTCTTGCCCCAGTAATAATAAAAAATACTGATTTGATTCTAACACTTCCATCAAAAACAGCTCAAAGAATGGCAAAAATTTATGATTTTAATATTTGCGAACTTCCTTTAGATCTTGAGAGAAGAAAAACAAAAGTTGTGTGGCATAAAGAGTTGACTAATCATCCAACTTTTGACTGGATTAAAAATCAAATACTAAAGAATTAGAATGAAGATAGTTTTTTTCGGAGCAGGTTACTGCTGCAGATATATTATACCTAATTTAGAAGACAAATCTGAAATAATTTGTACACACAATTTGAAAACAAAACCTGAAAAATACGATGAAGTTTTTCAAATTAAAAGACTTTCTTTTAGGGATTTTTTAAACAATAAAGAAAATTTACTTAAAGATGTAACACACATTCTCAATTCAATTCCACCTGTCGAAAATGGAGATGTGGTCTATGAAATGTTTAACTCCCTCGATGATAAAATTCTAAGTAAGTTAGTTTGGTTTGGATATTTTTCTTCTACTAGTGTTTATGGTGATCACGATGGAAAATGGGTTGATGAAGAAACCAAAACTTCTCCAACCAACATAAGAGGTGAGATGAGATTAAAAGTTGAGAACCTGTATATGGAACTTTTCAAAAAGAAAAAACTTCCTATTCATGTATTCAGGTTACCTGGAATTTATGGACCAGGTCGCTCAGCATTAGATAGAATATTAAATGGGAATAACAGTGTAATAAGACTAAAAAATCATTTTTTTTCTAGAGTACATGTTGAAGACATCGCTTCTGCAATCAACAAAAGTATGACCATAAGAACCCCAGGACAAATATATAATTTAACAGATAACTTTCCATGTAGTGCACATGAAGTTCATGAATATGCTTCTAAATTATTAAAAACTCAACTTCCCAGATATTTAGACATTTCCAGTTCAAATTTAAATGAGAGGGTTAAAGATTTTTATAAGGATAATAAAAGGGTTTCAAATCAAAAAATAAAAAAAATATTAGATTGGACACCTAAATTTGAAAACTATAAGTTAGGTTTGAATAATATTTTTGAATCATTAAATGGCTAAAGTCCTTCAAATTATACCATCCCTTAATAAAATAAATGGGGGTGTTGAAAGAGGAACACTGGATGTTGCTAAAGAACTAATAAGTTCAGGTTTTGATTCAGCAATTCTTTCCTCTGGTGGAGAAATGTCACAAAAATATAAGTATTTAGGGGTAGAACATCACGAATTAAGTTTGAAACAGAAAGGTTTTTTCCGTTTCTTTTTCTTAAAAAGAAAATTTCTAAAAATCATTGATACTATAAAGCCTGATATTGTTCATATAAGAAGTAGATGGCCAGCTTTTTGTTTCAACTCAATTATAAAACAAAAAAAGATACCATTAGTAACAACATTTCATGGGACTTATTCTGGGAATAATTTTTACCCAAAAAAGTTTTATAACAGTTCAATGACAACTGGAGACAAGGTTATAACTATTTCTAAATTTATTGATGATCATGTTAGGTATAACTTTCCTAATAGTAAATCAAGATTGGTTCAGATAGACAGAGGAATTGACACAAAATATTTTGACTTAAAGTCTGTAACGGAAAAAAGAAAAGAAAACCTTCTTTCAAAATTAATGTTATCCGAAAAAACACATATAATCCTTTTACCGGCAAGAATAACTTCTTGGAAGGGACATATGGTAGCTCTAGATGCAGCAAATATTATTTCACAAAAAAACCCTTCACTTAACTTTGTAATATTATTTGTTGGAGATGAGGATGGGAAAAAAAGTTTTTCAAAAAAACTTGAACAAAAAGTTAAAAAATTAAAATTAACCAATAGAATTATCTTTTCTGGTAATTTGAGCGATATGCCTGCTGTTTATTCTATAGCAGATATAGTCCTGTCAACTTCGATTGAGCCAGAGGCATTTGGCAGAATAAGCGCAGAGGCATCATCAATGACAAAGCCTATCATCTCGTCTAATCACGGTGGTTCAAGAGAAATAATTGAAAATGGAATGACTGGTTGGCTAATAGAACCTTCGAATTCTGAAATGCTAGCTGATAAAATTCAAGAGGTCCTTGGACTTCCGCAAGAAAAAAAAGATACTATAGGAATGAATGCAAGAAGAAGGGTTGTAGAAAAATTTTGTCTCAATGAGATGTTAAAAAAAACTATGTCAGTCTATGAATATTTACTCTCAACAAAAGAAAATTTTAATTATTAAGTTCGGTGGATTAGGTGACATTATTCTATCTTTAGATGCCATCTTCTCAATAAAAAAACATCACAATTTAAAAACCGTTTTGCTCACAGAAAAACCCTATGATAAATTTTTGCAAAATTCGAATTGGTTTGATCGTATTGTAACAATCAAAAGAAGTTTTTTTTACTTTTATGACCTTTATCAAATAAAAAAAAAATTAAATAATCATGAATTTAAATTTATTTACGATCTTCAAACTTCCTCGAGGACATCACATTATTTAAAATATTTTGATAGTCAAAAAACAATTACAAATGGTATTGGGCAGTATGCCCGCAATAACCATAATATAAATAAAAATAGAAATAACTTACACACAATAGAAAGACAAAAAGATCAGCTTTCACTAAATAATGTAAAATATGAAGCTTCTGATGATTTAAGTTGGTTATATGAATCAAATATCGCCATTCCTAGAGAGAAGTATGTAATGATAATTCCCGGAGGTTCAGGAAAAAGAGTAAATAAAAGAATTCCGATTAATATTTATAAAATGATAATCAAATTTTTAACAAATAAAGGACTAAAGATTGTAATTATAGGGTCTAAGGATGAGGAAAACATTTGTAGTGATATAGAGTCACAATTTCCAAATGTGATTAATTTATGCAACAAAACAAATCTATTAGATGTAGGTAAACTTTCAACCAAAACTGAATTATCAATAGGCAATGATACTGGTCCAATTCATTTAGCGTCTAAAGGAGGGAAAATGACCTTTGTTTTTTTTTCAAAATATTCGGAAGCTAACTTGTGTGCACCTAGAGGGAAAAATGTTAAAATATTTCATTATTCGGGAAATCAAAATAATTTTTTTCAAGAAGTCTTAAAAAAAATAAAAATTAAATTATGTTTGTGATTGACGATTGACATAAAAAAACATTTAATTTAATTAAAATAATGCCCAAATTCATTTTCCCCGACGGTAGATCGCAAATTTTCGATGAAGGAATCAACGGATTTTCAATTGCGGAAAGCATTTCAAAATCCTTGTTAAAAGCTGCAGTCGCAATCTCTGTTAATGGTATTCAAAAAGACTTAACTGATGAATTAAAGCAGGATGCAGAAATCAAAATCATTACCCTAAACTCAGAGGAAGGTCTTGAGATTATGAGGCATACACTTACAGCTCAGGTTTTAGCTAGTGCAATAAAAAATCTATATCCATCGTCAAAATTAGCTATTGGGCCTACTATACAAGACGGATTTTATTATGATATTTTATTTGAGAGCCCAATTTCTATTGATGATTTTCCAAAAATTGAAAAAGAGATGAAAAGAATCATTGAGGGAGGGGCTAAAATTAATAAAACTTTAAAAACTAAAAAGGAAGCAATAAATCTTTTTGCCAAGAAGAATGAAAATTACAAATTAGAAATCATTNAAGACTCCGAGCAAGAAAATGATTTTCAAATTTATAAACAGAGTGANACTAATTTTTTTGATTTATGTAGGGGNCCACATTTACCAAGTCTNNGTATGATTGGCCCTTTTAAATTAACAAAACTTTCAGGAGCTTACTGGAGGGGTGACTCAAAAAATAAAATGCTTCAGAGAATATATGGAACAGCATGGGGTAATGACAAAGATTTAAAAAAATATCTTAATCGTCTAGAAGAAGCAGAAAAAAGAGATCATAGAAAACTTGGAAAAGAGATGAACCTTTTTCACTTACAAGAACANGCGGCAGGTTCAGTTTTCTGGCATCCTCGAGGATGGACTTTATACAAAACAATCGTTAATTATATTAGAAAAAAACAAGAAAGTGCTGGATATTTTGAAGTGAATACACCCCAATTAGTTGATAGCAAACTATGGAAAGATTCGGGGCATTGGGAGAAATTTAGAGATCAAATGTTTGTTTGTGAGTCAGAACAAAAAATTTTAGCAATTAAACCAATGAATTGCCCATGCCATGTTCAAATTTTCCGTCAGGGAATTAAAAGTTATAAAGATCTTCCGTTGAGGATGGCTGAGTTTGGTAGTTGTCACAGGAATGAAGCTTCAGGAGCATTGCATGGCTTGATGAGATTAAGAGCTTTCATACAGGATGATGCTCATATATTTTGTACGGAAAAACAAATAATATCGGAGACAGAATCTTTTTGTAGTTTATTAATGCAAATTTATAAGGACTTTGGATTTGAAGAAGTTAAAATTAAATTTTCGGATAGACCAGCAAATAGAGCCGGGACTGATAAAGTTTGGGATCAAGCTGAAAAGTCCTTAATTGACGCTGTTGAATCTGCTGGTTATGAATACGAATTAAATCCAGGTGAAGGAGCTTTTTACGGTCCTAAACTTGAATTCGTTTTANGAGANGCAATCGGAAGAGATTGGCAGTGCGGNACATTACAGGTTGATTTNGTGTTGCCAGAGAGGTTGGATGCCAGTTACATNGGTGAGGATGGAGAAAAGCANAGGCCGGTAATGTTACACAGGGCAATTTTAGGTTCTTTTGANAGATTTATNGGAATTCTNATTGAACATTATTCTGGAAGATTTCCGCCATGGCTAAGTCCAGTCCAAGTNGGTCTAGCAACAATTAACTCCGATTGTTCAGACTATGCTGAAGAGGTTTTTCTNGAGTTGCAAAAAAANAATATTAAANGCGTTAAAGATATCAGGAATGAAAAATTAAACTATAAAATAAGGGATCTNTCACTNCAAAAAATAAACTTTATTGGNGTTATTGGTGTTAAAGAGGTAGAGAATAGAAAAATAACACTAAGAACTCTTGGATCTAAAGATCAATTAGTTCTAAAGCTTGACGACTTCATAAAAAAAATAAAAAATTCTTGCAGAATCCATTAAATTATGAGTATTTTGAACTTGATAATGCAAATTACAATAAAAGAAAGGAATTTATTTAAATATGCAATCATCAAAACATGAATAAAGGAAGATTTCATTCANCAAAACAGTCAGGCCCGTTTGTAAATGAAAGAATAAAAGCANGATCTGTTAGGGTAATTTCTGAAAAAGGAGATATGTTAGGTGTATTTGACACCCCAGAAGCAATAAAGCTAGCTTTTGATCAAGGTCTAGATTTAGTTGAAGTTTCCCCAAATGCTTCACCNCCNGTTTGTAAAATAATAGATTANGGAAAATACAAGTATCAAATTCAAAAAAAGCAAGCNGAGGCNAAAAAAAANCAAAAAACATTTGAAGTAAAAGAAGTAAAGCTAAGACCTGGTATTGAGGATCATGATTATGGAGTTAAGTTAAAATCAATACAAAGATTTTTAAGTGAAGGCGACAAAGTAAAAATAACTCTTAGATTTAAAGGTAGAGAGATGGCTTATCATCAAAGAGGNATGGATGTTNTGAAAAAGCTTGAAAGTGAAATTGAACAACTNGCAAAGATAGAGCAAGTTCCTACTATGGAGGGTAAGCTTATGATAATGGTTGTAGCTCCTAGATAGCTTTATTCAAAACAATCTTGCTTTGAAACAAAAACTCTATATATATAATTAAATTATGCCTAAGATAAAAACCAAAAGTGGAACTAAAAAAAGGTTCAAGGTCACCTCTACGGGAAAGATTTTAATGTTTGCCAGTGGAAAAAGACATAACCTTACTAAAAGAACTAAAACAATGAAAAGATCTTCAAGAGGTCCGACAGTAATGTCAAAACANGATACTAAAATNGTGAAAAAATACATNAATGCNAAGTGTAGGTAAAATATGTCAAGGGTAAAAGCAGGAAAAATTACCAGAACTAGGCACAAAAAAATATTAAAACGTGCNAAGGGTTANTTTGGAAGAAGAAAAAANACATTTAAAGTTGCAAACCAAGCTGTTGAAAAAGCTGGACAATATGCTTANAGAGATAGAAAAGTAAAAAAAAGAGAATTTAGAAGGCTATGGATACAAAGAATAAATGCTGGCTGTAGATCAAATGGAATAAAGTATTCAGTTTTCATTAATGGACTAAAAAGAGTAAATCTAAATTATAACAGAAAAATCCTAGCAGACTTAGCTGCATTAGAACCAGAATCTTTCAAACAGATAGTGGCAAAAGTAAAAGCTGCCTAATTGTAAGTTTATAAAATGAATCATGATCANCTAATTCAATCAGCTTTGAATGAAGTTGGAAACTCAAATACAATAGACGCTCTTGAAGAAACAAGAGTGAGATATTTTGGAAAAAATGGCCTTGTTACAAAAGAGTTAAAATCTCTTTCTTCTCTTGAATTAAAACAAAAAAAAGAATTGGGTATAAAATTAAACAAATTTAAGAATCAATTCTTTTCCATAATTGAAAAAAAAAAAACACAAATTGAATCGGAAGTAATTAATTCCAGATTAGCTAAAGATTATTTGGATGCATCACTACCAGCAAGAGAAAATAAAAGTTTTGAAGCTAAAGTTCATCCAATTAATCAAACAATGAATGAAATAGTTTCAATACTTGGAGGTATGGGNTTAAAATATAGAGAGGGTCCAGATATTGAGGATGATTTTCATAATTTTTCAGCACTTAATATACCAGAGGATCATCCTGCCAGGCAAATGCATGATACTTTTTATATTAAAGGAAATAAAAAAAATTCTTATGTTCTAAGGACACATACATCACCAGTTCAAATTAGATCATTAAAAGAAATAAAAACACCTTTAGCTATTTTTGCACCTGGTAGAACTTATAGATGTGACTCGGATGTNACTCATACACCAATGTTTCATCAAGTTGAGGGTTTGGTAGTTGATGANAAAATTAATTTTGCGAATTTAAAATGGTTTTTAGAAAAATTTTGTAAAATATTCTTTGAAAAAGAAAATTTAAAATTAAGATTTCGTCCTTCTTACTTTCCTTTCACGGAACCTTCAGCAGAGGTAGATATAAATTATAAGCTAGAATCNGGAAANATTACACTTGGTGAAGGCNCANAGTGGATGGAAATTCTNGGTTGTGGAATGGTACACCCAGAAGTATTCAAAATGTCAGGTGTAAAAAAATCAGTCACGGGATTTGCTTTTGGAATGGGGATAGAGAGACTCGCAATGTTAAAGTACGGTATGNCAGATTTGAGAGATTTTTTTGATGGTGACTTAAAGTGGTTAGAACATTATGGATTTTCTTTTTTCGAAGAAACAGATTTGAGTTGGAGATAGAATGAGATTTACAATTGGNTGGTTAAAGGAACATTTAGAATTTCAATCTTCTATTGACGATTTATGTGAAAAGCTTACAAGTATTGGCTTAGAAGTTGAAGAATGCAAAGATTTAAAAAAAGATTTAAAAGATTTTGTTGTTTCAGAGATTACTGATTTAAANCCTCATCCTAACGCTGATAAATTGAATATTTGTGATGTAAGNGATGGAAAAAATATTTTGCAAATAGTTTGTGGAGCTTCTAATGCAAAAAAAGGTATGAGAACTGTATTAGCNAAAATCGGGAGCATAATTAAGCCTGGTAGCAANGAAGAATTTGTTATACAGAATAGTAAAATAAGAGGAATAAATTCTTATGGAATGCTCTGTTCGGAGNAAGAACTTGGTTTNTCTAATGATTCTGACGGAATAATAGAATTAAATANTNATCATATTGTTGGCGAAAATTTTTCAAAATACATCAATGANGAAAATATAGAATTAGAGATTGCTATTACACCTAACAGAGTGGATTGNGCAGGAGTTTTTGGTATAGCAAGAGACCTAAGTGCTTCAGGNTTTGGTATTTTAAAACAAAAAAAAATAAAACAAAACATAGAGCAATTTAANAGTTCAAAAAAAATTTTAAATAGACTCAAGAATACCTCATGTCCAAATTTTCTTTTAAGAGAAATTAAAAATGTAGATAATACTAAAATATCATCAAGTAAAATAATAACTAGATTCAATGGATCCGGTTTAAAGGTGATTTCTCCATTAGTTGATATAACAAATTTTATTACAATAGATTATTGTAGACCATTACACGTTTTCGACCTTGACAAAGTTAAAGGTGATATTGAAATTAGATATTCAATTCATGGCGAAAAATTCGAAGGATTAGATGAAAAAACATATACCTTGGATGATGGTATGATTTTGATATGTGATGAAAAAAAAATAATTAGTCTTGCTGGTATTATGGGAGGAAAAAGTTCAGCATGCGATGAAACAACACGGAATATTTTACTTGAATCTGCTTATTTTTGTCCAAAAAAAATAGCAATGGCAGGAAGAAAACTAAATATAGTAAGTGACGCTAGATATAGATTTGAAAGAGGAATTGACCCAAATTCAGCATTAGAAGGAATTGAACTTGCAACAGAGATGGTTGCAAAAACGTGTGGTGGAGAAATAGGATCAATCATAAGTGATTCTGTTGAAACAATTAAGAGCGTTGGAATAAAAATTGGTTTAAATTTCTTTGAAGAAATACTTGGATGCAGTATTGATCAAAAAACAATTGAAGATATCTTATCAAAAATTGGGTGTTCCATAAAGTTTAATAACAAAGAATTTGAGGTAATACCTCCATCGTGGAGGCAAGATATTAAGATAAAAGAAGATTTAGTAGAGGAAGTTGGAAGATTAGTTGGTTTCGAGAAAATAAAAGCAAGAGAGTTTAATATAAAAAATAAAAATTCACTCAAGGTCACTTCTTTTTTTCAAAGAAAAAAATCTCAATTAAGAAGGTTGTTGGTAAGTAGAAATATAATGGAGATAATTTCATGGTCATTTTCTAATAAAAAATGGGAAAGTTTATTGAACACTCATAAAGAGGTTGTTGAAATTGAAAATCCTATTAGTGAGGAACTGTCATGTATGCGCTCTAATTTATTAGGCGGACTACTAAATTTAATAACCAATAATAATAACAAGAATATAAATAATATTTCAATATTTGAGATTGGTCCAGTTTTTCATGGTGCTAAGCCGGGTGATCAAAATGATAATCTTA
>NZHH01000061.1:0-52931 GCA_002691245.1 Rickettsiales bacterium
CATTCATTTTACGGAGGGATGGTAGAGTGGTCAAATACATCAGACTGTAAATCTGACGGCGTAAGCCTACGTAGGTTCAAATCCTACTCCCTCCACCATTTCTAGATGTGTTGCAATACTATGTCTGGTGGTCTACATATAATATAATTTCTACCATCAAAGAAAATTGGTCTTTGCAAATTCTTTTGATTTTCAAATATAAACTTTACTAAATCTTTATTCTCAAAATCTTTTCTAGTCTTATTTCTTAAAATATCAAATTTATTCCCCAATAAATTTTGGATCAAATCTTTAATCTCCTCAAGTGACAATGGATCCTTGATATAATCTCTAATTTTAAAATCTATGCTCTCGTTTTCTAAAATTTGAAGACAAGCTTTAGATTTTGAACAATTCCTATTGTGTAATAATGTAAATTTCATTAGTAGTTGTATTTAGTAAAAGTTTATCACATTATGTTTGAAATTTTTATTTTTTTTGTTGCGGGTGTAGCTTAGTGGTAAAGCCCCAGCCTTCCAAGCTGGTTACGAGGGTTCGATTCCCTTCACCCGCTCCATTTCTAGGGGTGTAGCTCAGTTGGTAGAGCGACGGTCTCCAAAACCGTAGGTCGTGAGTTCGAGTCTCTCCGCCCCTGCCAAAATTTATTCTATCAATTTAACAAATTCAGGGAGAGTTTTACTCGCAGGACCAATAAATATTTGATCAAATAAATCAGACTTATTTGTTTTTTCAATATTAAATTCATACATTAGGACTTTTTTTTTGGTTTGAAGTAAGAAATCTATAAAACCTGCTGCAGGATAAACATTGTTTGAAGTGCCAATTGAAATAAACACATCAACTTTTTCTAAATACTCATAAATTTTATCTAAATATTTTGGTTGCTCTCCGAACCAGACCACATCAACCCTTACCCTTCCAATATTACCACAATTAACACATCTAAGTTTGGTTGATAAATTAAAATCCAACTTAATGTGATGCTTACAATACATGCAGAAAGCTGAATTTAAAGTTCCGTGCATATGTAGAACATTTCTTGACCCAGCTTTTTCGTGTAAATCATCAATATTTTGTGTAACTAAGAGAAATTCGTCTAGACATTTTGATTCAAAATCAACTAAAGCTTTATGTGCTTTATTCGGTTTAATTTTTGGATTTTTTAATTTTCTTTTTCTTTCATTGTAGAATTTGTTTACATAATCAGGGTTTTTCTCAAAAGCCTCAATTGTACAAACTTCCTCAATTTTAAAGTTGTCCCATAATCCATCTTTTTCTCTAAATGTATTTATTCCGCTTTCCTTTGATATCCCTGCACCAGTAAGGACAAAAATTTTTTTTTTTAGAATGTTCATCGATTTTTTTTTTGGTGTTTGATTTTTTTTTTGATTATGTTAAATATACCAAAAAAATCAATACAATTAATATGATGCAAAAGATAATTACTTTATATAAAGAAGTAAAGCAGGAGGCCTTGAAAATAACATGGCCAACCAAACCAGAGGTTATTACAACCACCATTATGGTTTTTATTTTTGTTTTAATTTCATCAGTTTTTTTTCTTCTAATTGACAAAATTATCTCGTTTGCAGTCGAGTTTCTTTTATTTTAAATTATGTTGAGTTGGTATATTTTACAGGTCTATTCGGGTAACGAAAAAAAAATCGAGAAAGAGCTTCTTGCTCAAGTGGAGAAGAAAGGTCTGAGACAAAATATTGAGAAAATTTTAATTCCTTCTGAAGAGGTTATTGAAATGAAAAAGGGAAAGAAAGTAAGTTCAGAAAGAAAATTCTTCCCTGGATATATGTTAATCCAGATGACAATGGATGACGAGATATGGCATATTGTTAGAATGATCCCTAAAGTTTATGGTTTTCTTGGAGGCAAAAAAGGGGAACCCATTCCTGTATCACAAACTGAAATTGATTCCATACTAAATCAAATGAAAGATGGTTTGGAGAAACCAAAGCCTTCAGTTAGTTTCGAAATTGGTGAACAAGTAAGAGTGTCAGATGGACCATTTTCATCATTCAATGGTATGGTAGAGGAAGTTGATGAAGAAAAAGCAAGATTAAAAGTCAGTGTTTCTATTTTTGGAAGATCTACACCGGTAAATCTTGATTATTCGCAAGTGGAAAAAATTTAAATTTAAGGAGACTAGAAGATGGCAAAAAAAATAGATGGATATATAAAATTACAGATTCCAGCAGGGCAAGCTAATCCATCACCACCCGTTGGTCCAGCCTTAGGCCAAAAAGGTGTAAATATCATGGAGTTCTGCAAAGCATTTAACGCAGCAACTCAAAAACTTGAGCAGGGTATGCCTATCCCGGTTGTAATTACTGTTTTTCAGGATAAGAGCTTTACATTCGAGACAAAATCTCCTCCAGTTTCTTTTTTTATTAAAAAAGCATTGAAGTTAAAAAAAGCTTCTCAAACTCCTGGAAAAGAAGTTATTGCTTCTATTTCAAAAAACGATATAAAAAAAATTGCAGAAGATAAGATGAATGATTTAAATACTAATAACATTGAATCAGCTGAGAAAATGGTTGCAGGAACTGCAAGATCAATGGGAATTAAGGTTGAATAATGAAAAATACAAAAAAATATAAAGAAATTATAAAGGAAATTGGAGCAGAAACAATTTATAAACTTGAAGAAGCAATTACAATATCTCAAAAGTTTTCTTCAAAAAAATTTGATGAATCTCTTGATATATCAGTTGTACTAGGAATCGATGCCAAAAAATCTGATCAGCAAATAAGAGGAGTAATAAGCTTACCGAAAATGCCTGACAAAAAAGTGAAGATAGCAGTTTTTGCAGAGGGTGATGATGTAGAAAAAGCTAAAGAGGCCGGAGCAGATATTACCGGAGGCGACGAATTGATAGAATCAGTTAAAAAAGGAGAACTAAACTTCGACAAATGTATTTCTACACCAAAAATGATGGTAAAGGTCAGTTCATTGGGACAAATTCTTGGTCCAAAAGGCCTAATGCCTAATCCTAAATTAGGTACAGTTACGAACAATGTGTCAGATGCAATTCAAAAAATTAAAGCTGGTCAAATTGAGTTCAAAACAGACAAGGCTGGAATCATCCACACTTCTGTAGGTAAAATTAGCTTTTCAAAAGACGAATTAAAAAAAAATATATCATTCTTAATGGATGAAATTAAGAAAAAGAAACCTGAGGCATCCAAGGGAGTTTACATAAAAAAATTCTATATAAATTCAACTATGGGTCCGGGGTTGCAAGTTGATCCAACAAGTGTTATGTAAATATAAATTATTTATTCTGTCAAAGACTTCAGGATGTTATCTAACATTAAATTTCCTGGATAGATGGGTAGAATCTTTTTTTACTCAGACAGTTATTTAGGAGGTATTAGTGCAACGTGCTCAAAAGCAAGAATTCGTCAAAGAATTTAATTCAGATCTTAAATCATCTGAATTTCTTCTTGTTGCTGACTATAAAGGCTTAAATGTAACTGAAATTTCTTCTCTTAGAAATGAAATCAAAAGTTGCTCGGACTCAAATTTTAAGGTGGCAAAAAACACCCTAGCTAAAAGAGCCATAAAAGACACTCATTTCAATGTCTTGGAAAAACTCTTTGTTGGTCCCACTTCTGTTGCATATTCCAATGATCCTGTAAACACTTCCAAAGTTGCAGTAAAATTCGCCAAGGAAAACGATAACTTCAAGATTCTCGGTGGAGTAATGGGTGATAAGGAATTGTCTATTGAAGATATTAAAAATCTTGCTTCGCTACCTTCAATGGAAGAAATAAGAGCGCAAATAGTTGGTTTGCTTCAATCAAATCAAACAAATATTGTTTCTATCCTAACAACCAACCAATCTAACATTGTTAGAGTTATTAAAAATAAATTTGAAAATCAAGAATAAGGAGTAAAAAATGGCTGATATTCAAAAAATTGCTGAAGATTTATCTACACTGACCGTCCTTGAGGCTTCAGAACTGACAAAGATTCTAGAAGAAAAATGGGGTGTCTCTGCTGCTGCACCAGTTGCTGTTGCAGCCCCTGCTGGTGGAGCAACTGCTGAACCTGCAGGTGAAGAAAAAACAGAATTCGAAATTCATCTTGCTAGTGCAGGTGATAAAAAAATCAATGTTATTAAAGAAGTCAGAACAATTACTGGGCTAGGTTTAAAGGAAGCTAAAGATTTAGTGGAGGGTGCTCCCAGTAAGTTAAAAGACGGAGTAAATAAGGAAGATGCTGAAAAGTTCAAAAAACAGCTTGAAGAAGCTGGTGCAACTGTAGAACTTAAGTAGCATCAATATGAAAAAATCATTTACAGACAAACATAACATAAGAAAAAGCTTTGGCAAGATACCAGATTTGGTTGATATGCCAAACCTATTAGAAATCCAAAGGAATTCATACGAACTGTTTTTACAAAAAGATGTAAAACCAGAAGACAGAGAGGACATTGGTCTTCAAGCAGTTTTCAATAAAGTTTTTCCCATATCAGATTTTTCTGGTGTTGCTGAATTAAGGTTTGTTAAATATGAACTAGAAGAACCCAAATATGATGTCGAAGAATGCATACAAAGAGGAGGAACTTTTGGATCTCTATTAAAAGTTACCCTTAACCTAATCATCCGAGAGGTTGATGAAGAGACTGGAGTTTCATCCGTCAAGGACATCAAAGAGCAGGATGTGTACCTTGGGGATATGCCGTTAATGACATCCCGCGGCACTTTCGTTTTTAACGGAACAACAAGAGTTGTTGTTTCTCAGATGCATAGGTCACCAGGAGTGTTTTTCGATCATGACAAAGGCAAGAGTCACTCTACTGGAAAATTCTTGTTTGCTTCAAGACTAATCCCCTATAACGGATCATGGATTGATTTTGAGTTTGACCCTAAAGATTTAATGTATGTTCGAATTGACAAAAGGAGAAAATTACTAGCCTCGTCGCTTTTGCTTGCATTAGATGATGAAAAATCCAGTGAATACAGAGACGATTGCAAAAAAAACGAAAAAGAAATTGATTACACTAAAATAAATGGAATGACCCACGAAAAACTGTTTACTTTTTTTTATAAATCAAAAATGGTGACAAAAAAAAAAGACGGGTGGGAAATCGATTACATCAAAGAAGATTTTTCTGGATCAAAACTTGATTATGATATTGTTAGTTCATCAAATGGAAAGACATACGCCAACGCCGGTGAGAAATTTAATATTGTAATTCAAAAGAAGCTCGCAGATGATTCTGTTAAAAAATTATATATAACTGATGAAACCATCAAAGGAGAATATTTAGCGAAAGATGTATATGATTCAGAAAGTGGAATCATTTTTTTTGAAGCTGGTGATGAGATAGATGAAAACGTTCTTAATCATTTGAACGAAAAGAAAATTGAAAAAATTGAAATTTTAAATATTAATTCCAATCAACAGGGTTCGTACATTCGAGACACATTTTTTGCAGATAAAAATAAAAATAGAAATGATGCAATAACAGAAATATACAAAATTTTACGTCCTGGTGAGCCTCCAACTGTTGAGGCTGCTGACAAAATGTTTCGAAGTCTTTTTTTTGATAGAGAGAGATATGATTTATCACCAGTCGGAAGATTGAAGATAAATACAAGGCTTAACCTCGACTCAGATCTAAACTTAAGAGTTCTTGAAAATAACGATGTTATTCAGATAGTGAAATATCTTGCAGGACTGAAAGATGGAGTGGGTCACATAGATGATATTGACCATCTTGGAAATAGAAGAGTTAGGTCTGTTGGAGAGCTATTAGAAAACCAATATACACTCGGTGTTATAAGAATGGAAAGAGCCATTAAAGAAAGAATGACTAATGCTCCTGATATAGAAACTGTGATGCCTAATGATCTCGTAAACCCAAAACCAGCTTCGGCTGCTATCAGAGAGTTTTTTGGCCAAAGTCAACTTTCTCAATTCATGGATCAGACAAACCCGTTATCTGAAATAACCCATAAAAGACGATTGTCTGCATTAGGTCCAGGTGGATTGTCTCGTGAACGTGCTGGCTTTGAAGTTAGAGATGTACATCCCTCACACTACGGAAGAATTTGTCCAATAGAAACACCTGAAGGTCCAAATATTGGACTAATAAATTCTTTAGCCACATACTCCAAAGTTAATAACTATGGCTTTATAGAAACACCCTACAGAAAAGTTGAAAATTCTAAAGTCACTTCTGAAATTGTTTACCTATCTGCTATGGATGAGGAGAAATATGCTATCGCTCAGGCTAATGAGCCACTAAAAAGTAATGGTTCATTCGAAAGAACCCTTATTTCTTGCAGACAAAGTGGTGATTTTTTAATGCTTGATCCAAAGAATGTAGACTTCATTGATGTTTCTCCAAAACAGTTGGTTTCTGTTGCAGCCGCATTAATACCTTTTCTTGAGAATGATGATGCAAATAGGGCGCTTATGGGTTCAAATATGATGAGGCAAGCAGTTCCTTTGCTAAAGAGCCAATCACCCTATGTCGGAACTGGAATGGAATCAGTCGTTGCCAGAGATTCTGGTGTTGTTGTTGTTGCAAAAAGATCTGGTTATGTGAATCAAGTTGATTCATCTAGAATAGTTATTAGTGCGATTCAAAAAAATAATTTAGATACAGGTGTTGACATTTACAGGCTTAGTAAATTTCAAAGGTCAAATCAAGACACATGTATTAATCAAACACCATTAGTTAGAGAAGGAGATTTTGTCGAAAAAGGAGATATAATTGCAGATGGACCATCCTCAAAAATTGGTGAATTAGCTCTAGGTAAGAATGTTACAGTAGCATTTATGCCTTGGAATGGTTATAACTACGAGGATTCAATTCTAATTTCTGAAAAACTTGTCGTTGATGATGTGTTTACATCCATACACATTCAAGAGTTTGAGGTTTTAGCTAGAGACACAAAACTTGGACAAGAAGAAATCACGAGAGACATCCCAAATATTGGAGAAGAATCCCTGACTAATTTAGATGAAGCCGGTATAGTCCACATTGGTGCTAAAGTTAATCCAGGGGATATTCTTGTTGGAAAAGTTACTCCGAAAGGCGAGTCCCCAATGACACCTGAAGAAAAACTTCTTAGGGCGATATTTGGTGAAAAGGCAGCTGATGTAAAAGATACCTCTCTTAGGCTTCCTCCTGGAGTATCAGGAACTGTTGTTGAAGTAAGAGTTTTCTCAAGAAGAGGTATTGATAAAGATGAACGTTCGTTATCAAACGAAAGAATGCAGATAGAACAGCTTCACATGGATATGGAAGATGAGAGGTTTATTCTTGAATCAAGCTTTGAAAAAAATCTAAAGTTGTTACTTGTAAACAATGAATATGAAAGTGGTTTAGAAAAGAAACCAAAATCCCCAAAACTCACAAAAGAACTTCTTGATGAGATGAATTTATCGAAGCTCAAAGGTATTAAAATAAAATTAGACGCTTCAATGAAAAAAATCGAATCATTAAATGAGGCATTTAATAAAAGTTTAGATGTTTTAAACAAAACATTTCAATCAAAAGTTGATAAAGTTCAATCCGGAGACGAATTACTACCAGGTGTTATGAAGCTTGTAAAAGTATTTGTTGCAGTAAAAAGACAGTTAGCGCCTGGTGATAAAATGGCGGGAAGACATGGAAATAAAGGTGTTATTTCACGGATTATTCCAGTTGAAGATATGCCTTACATGGAAGATGGCACTCCCGTTGACATTGTGTTGAACCCACTTGGTGTGCCTTCTAGAATGAATGTCGGACAAATTTTGGAGACACATTTAGGTGCAGCCTCTGTCGACCTTGGTAAAAAATTTCATGAACTTGGATCTAAAGCGAATGGTGAAAAATCTAACATTGAGAAGATTAAAAAACTTTTCAAAAGCGTATACGGTGAAGAAATATTTAATGCCAGAATATCTGGTCTCAAAGATGAAGAACTTGTTAATCGGGCGATTCAACTTAAAGACGGTGTTCCTTTCGCTACCCCTGTTTTTGATGGTGCAAAAGAAATAGATATAAACGATTTCTTTGACATTGCCTCCAGCAACACTAGTGGCCAAAAGAATCTCGTAGATGGAAGAACTGGAACCCATTTTGATAGACCTATAACAGTTGGTCAAATATATATGTTAAAGTTAAACCATTTGGTCGATGATAAGATACATGCAAGATCAATTGGACCATATAGCTTGGTTACCCAACAACCTCTTGGAGGTAAAGCACAATTTGGTGGTCAAAGATTTGGTGAAATGGAAGTATGGGCACTCGAGGCATATGGAGCATCATACACTTTACAAGAAATGTTAACAGTAAAATCAGATGATGTGTCGGGTAGAACTAAAGCTTATGAAACTATAGTTAGAGGAGACGACAATATTGAATCAGGTATCCCTGAATCTTTTAATGTACTAATCATGGAGTTGAAGTCGCTTGGATTAAATGTAGAACTTTTAGAAAGAAATGTGAGTTAAGGAAAAATTATGAATGAATTAATGAAACTGATAGAAAAACCGAGTTTAGTAAATTTTGATCATTTAAAAATCTCAATAGCTAGTCCTGATGAAATAGTTTCATGGTCACACGGAGAAATTAAAAAGCCTGAGACTATTAACTACAGAACATTTAAACCAGAGCGAAGTGGGTTGTTTTGTGCTAGAATCTTTGGGCCAATAAAAGACTACGAATGTGTATGTGGTAAGTACAAAAGAATGAAGTTCAAGGGAATAATATGTGAAAAGTGTGGTGTTGAAGTAACATTAACCAAAGTTAGAAGAGAAAGAATGGGCCATATCCCTCTTGCAGCCCCCGTTGCACATATATGGTTTTTAAAGTCATTACCAAGTCGTATAGGACTTCTTCTAGATTTAGCATTAAAAGACTTGGAAAAAGTTCTTTATTTCGAAAGTTTTATTGTAACTGAACCTGGTATAGTTAAATCGCTAAAAAAGTATCAAATTTTATCTGATGATGAAAATACAAGTTTTAAAGAAGAGTATGGGGATAGTTTCCAGAGCATGATAGGAGCAGAAGCTATACAAAAACTTTTATCTGAAATTAATCTTGAAGAGGAACAAAAAATAGTAAGGGAAGACCTTGCAACAACATCTTCAGAAACCAAGAAAAAGAAACTTGTTAAAAGGTTAAAATTAATTGAAGCTTTCTTAGGTTCAAAATTAAAACCTGAATGGATGATACTTAATGTAATCCCAGTAATACCTCCAGAACTTAGACCATTAGTTCCACTTGATGGGGGAAGGTTTGCAACCTCTGATTTGAATGATCTGTATAGAAGAGTTATCAACCGAAACAACAGGTTGCAAAGACTTTTAACCCTTAAAGCTCCAGATATAATAGTCAGAAACGAAAAGAGAATGTTACAGGAAGCATGTGACGCACTTTTTGATAACGGGAGAAGAGGAAGAGTAATCACTGGAACTAACAAAAGACCACTAAAATCCTTATCAGATATGCTTAAAGGCAAGCAAGGAAGATTTAGACAAAATCTTCTTGGAAAAAGGGTGGATTATTCAGGAAGATCAGTAATTGTTGTTGGTCCGGAGCTCAAGTTACACCAATGTGGTATACCTAAAAAGATGGCAATCGAGTTGTTCAAACCATTTATTTATTCAAAATTAGAAAAATATAATTTAGCCACAACCGTAAAAGCTGCAAAAAAAATGGTCGAAAAAGAAAGACCTGAAGTTTGGGATATCCTTGCAGAAGTAATTAGAGAGCACCCTGTATTGTTAAATAGAGCGCCAACATTGCATAGGCTTGGTATACAGGCTTTCGAACCAATTTTGATTGAAGGTAAAGCAATTCAACTTCACCCACTAGTATGTACAGCTTTTAATGCAGATTTTGATGGTGATCAAATGGCCGTTCATGTTCCATTGTCACTTGAGTCTCAACTTGAGGCAAGAGTTTTGATGATGTCGACAAATAATATTCTTTCACCTGCTAATGGAAAACCAATTATTGTTCCTTCTCAGGATATGATTCTCGGTCTTTATTATTTAAGTTTAACTAGCCCAGGTGGGTTGGGAGAGGGTATGATTTTTTCCTCTATAGACGAATTGCTAGTTGCTATCGATCAAAAGAACGTATCTCTTCATTCAATGATAAAATGTCGGTTTAATACTGTTAATGAAAATTTTGAACCAATTACAAAAACAGTTTCAACTACACCTGGAAGAATGCTATTAAGCGAGGTTTTGCCAAGACATCCAAAGGTGAGTTTTGAAATAATTAATAAAATATTAACAAAAAAAGAGATTAGTAATGCAATAGATCTTGTTTATAGACATTGTGGACAGAAGAAGACAGTTATTTTTGCCGATAAACTTATGGAAATTGGATTTAGGGAAGCATGCAAAGCAGGCATATCTTTTGGTAAGGATGACCTTCTTATCCCAACTACTAAATCTAATTTATTGGAAGACACTGAAAAAAAAGTGAAGTCTTATGAAAAACAATATTCTGAAGGATTAATAACTAAAGGTGAAAAATATAATAAAGTTGTAGACGCATGGGCTAAGTGTTCTGATTCGGTAGCAGATGAAATGATGAAAATTTTAGTGCCCAACAAAATGGATAAAGTCGAGAATTTCAACTCGGTTTATATGATGGCTGATTCTGGCGCCAGGGGCTCTGCCGCCCAATTAAAACAACTTTCAGGTATGAGAGGCTTGATGGCGAAACCATCTGGGGAAATAATTGAAACTCCTATTGTGTCAAACTTTAAAGAAGGATTAACTGTTCTTGAATATTTTAATTCTAGTCACGGAGCTCGAAAAGGATTAGCTGATACTGCACTAAAAACGGCAAACTCAGGTTATCTTACTAGAAGACTTGTAGATGTGGCTCAAGATTCAATCATTACAGTACCCGATTGCTTTACTACAAAATATATAACACTTAATGAATTGGTAGAAGGTGGAGAAATAGTAGAACCCTTATCAGAAAGGGTCTTAGGTCGGACTTTGGCAGAAGATCTAATTGATAAAAGCAACAATAAAGTCATAGCAAAAACTGGAGATATTGTCTCAGAAGAGCATATAGGTATTATAGATAAAATAGGTTTTGAGCAAATTAAAGTTAGATCTGTTTTAAGTTGTGAAGCAGAATTTGGCGTTTGCGGAAAATGTTACGGAAGAGATTTAGCAAGAGGCACTCCAGTAAATGTTGGCGAGGCTGTTGGTGTAATTGCTGCCCAGTCAATTGGTGAGCCAGGAACACAACTTACAATGAGAACCTTTCATATTGGTGGTGCAGCCCAAAAAGGTACTGAAATTTCAAATATTGAATCTAAGGTAAATGGAACTACGAAATATTTGAATTTAAAATCAGCGACTGATAGTTCTGGAAATTTGATCAATATGTCCAGAAATGCATCTTTGTTGCTTCTTGATGAAAATAAGAAAGAAAGAGCAAAACACAGATTACCATTTGGTTGTAAAATTAATTATGCTGAAGGTTCAAAAGTCAAAACAAGCGATATTATAGCCGAATGGGATCCATTTACATTACCAATAATTTCCCAAATCGATGGAACAGTAAAGTTTAAAGATCTTGAGGAAGGAATAACAACAAGAGAAATAGTTGACGAATCAACTGGCTTATCAAGTAATATTGTTACAGACTGGAAACAACAAGCGAAAAACCAGGAGCTAGTTCCAAGATTAGAGATTCATGATAAAAAAAATAGTGGAAATGTTTTAGTTTTAGAGAACGGAAGTATTGCTAGCTATCAACTTACAGTTGACTCAATAATCAGTGTTACAGATGATCAGGCTGTAAGACAGGGTGATATAATTGCGAGAGTTCCAAAAGAATCAAGTAAAACTAAAGATATAACAGGTGGTCTTCCGAGAGTAGCGGAACTTTTTGAGGCAAGAAAGCCTAAAGACCATGCAATTATTGCTGAAGTTTCAGGGAAAATAGAATTCGGTAAAGATTATAAAATGAAAAGAAAAATTTCAATAGTTCCGGAAAATAAAGATCTCGAACCAGTTGAATATGTAATTTCAAAATCTAAGCATCTCACTGTTCAAGAGGGTGATTATGTAGAGACTGGTGATATTTTAGTAGATGGAAATTCAGTTCCCCATGATATCTTAAGAGTCAAGGGTGTTGAAGCTCTTGCAACCTATTTAACCAAGGAGGTTCAGGACGTTTATAGACTTCAAGGTGTTAAAATTAACGATAAACATATTGAAGTCATTGTTAGGCAAATGATGCAAAAAGTTGAAGTTACTAATGCTGGAGAAACCACACTGTTAGCTGGCGAACAAGTAAGTAGGAAAGAATTCATCGAGCAAAATATTAAGGCAGAGAAAGAGAACAGAAAGCCAGCCTTAGGACATCAAATTCTTCTGGGTATTACAAAAGCTTCATTGCAAACCGACAGTTTTGTTTCTGCTGCATCTTTCCAAGAAACTACAAGGGTTCTGACTGAAGCATCTGTATCTGGTAAAGTCGACAGTTTAATGGGATTAAAAGAAAATGTAATAGTAGGAAGACTTGTTCCCTGTGGAACTGGATCATTTATGTCGCAAGTTAAAATAGAGGCAAATAAAAAGGATAAAGAACTTCTGAGTAAAGCTACCGAGAATAAAGAACAAGCGTCTTAATTTTTTTTTTTTCTAATGTTGACAGTCAATTAAGATGTGTTAATTTTCAACGAATAATTGGTAGTGGTTTAATGACCAAACACAATTTCTAATTTTAATTTAAGGGAAATAATGCCTACTATTAATCAACTAATTAGATCTCCTAGATCTAAGCAATTAAAGAGGAATAAAGTGCCTGCACTTGAAAGTTGTCCTCAAAAAAGAGGGGTATGCACTAGAGTTTACACAACCACCCCTAAAAAACCAAACTCAGCACTCAGAAAAGTTGCCAGGGTAAAGCTAACAAATGGTTTCGAAGTCACAAGTTATATACCAGGTGAAGGTCATAATTTACAAGAACACTCGGTAGTTTTGATTAGAGGTGGAAGGGTCAAAGATCTTCCCGGTGTCCGTTATCACGTCCTGAGAGGAATTCTTGACACAGAAGGTGTTAAAAATAGAAAGCAAAGAAGATCTAAATATGGAGCTAAAAGACCTAAATAGTTGAGTTAAATATGTCTAGACGAAGAAAAGCAGAAAAAAGAGAGATAATACCTGACACCAAGTTTAACGACAAGGTTTTGTCCAAATTTATAAATATTGTTATGTACGATGGAAAAAAATCAAAATCTGAAAAAATTGTGTATGATGCTTTGGAAATAGCATCTAAAAAACTTAAAATTTCTAAACCAATTGATCTATTCAGAAATGCTCTCAATAATGTGAAGCCAGGTATTGAAGTGAGGTCAAGAAGGGTTGGTGGGGCAACTTACCAAGTTCCCGTAGAAGTGAGAAATGAGAGAGCTCAAGCATTAGCAATCAGATGGATAGTTTATGCTTCAAGAAAAAGAAACGAAAAGTCAATGGTAGACAGGTTGGCCCAAGAATTGGCTGATGCCCACGAAAATAAAGGAACTTCTGTCAAAAAAAGAGAAGATACACATAAAATGGCGGAAGCAAACAGAGCATTTGCTCATTACAGGTGGTAAATATGTCAAGAAAAACTGATTTAAGTAACTATAGAAATATTGGAATCATGGCCCACATTGATGCTGGAAAGACAACTACCACAGAAAGAATTCTTTATTATACTGGTGTCTCTCATAAAATAGGAGAGGTGCATGATGGTGCGGCAACAATGGACTGGATGGAGCAAGAGCAAGAAAGAGGGATCACAATTACCTCCGCCGCCACTACTTGTTTTTGGAACGACAAAAGAATAAATATAATTGACACTCCTGGACATGTGGACTTTACGATTGAAGTTGAAAGGTCACTAAGAGTTTTAGATGGAAGTGTTTGTGTGTTCGATTCAGTTGCTGGTGTTGAGCCCCAATCAGAAACCGTTTGGAGACAAGCCGACAAATATGGTGTTCCAAGAATGTGTTTTGTTAATAAAATGGACAGAATTGGAGCAAACTTCTACAGATGTGTTGATATGATAAAAGATAGACTGGGGGCCGTTCCTCTTGTTACTCAATTACCTTTAGGATCAGAATCAGAATTTAAAGGTTTAATAGATCTCATCAGAATGAAAGCAATCGTATGGGAAGATGAAAAGCTTGGAGCCAAATTTGCTGATCAAGAAATTCCTGGAGAGCTTTTGGACGAAGCAAATAAGTACAGAGAACAATTAATTGAATCTGTAGTGGAAATGGATGACGAAATTATGGAGCAATATTTAGATGGAAAGCTTCCAACAGAAGATCAGATTAAATCTTTAATTAGAAAAGGAACAATTGAAAGTAAGTTTGTCCCTGTTCTTTGTGGTAGTGCATTTAAGAACAAGGGTGTTCAACCGATGTTAGATGCAGTTGTTGACTTTCTTCCCTCTCCTTTAGATGTGCCATCCATTAAGGGGGTAAGGTATCAAAAAGAAGATGAATCAATAGTTAGAAAAAGCTCAGATGATGAACCATTTTCTGCCCTAGCTTTCAAAATTATGAATGATCCATTTGTGGGATCCTTAACATTCATGAGAGTTTATTCTGGGCAAATAGAGGCTGGAAGTTCAGTTTTAAACTCGGTAAAAGAAAAAAGAGAGAGATTTGGTAGGATGTTACAAATGCATTCTAATTCGCGAGAAGACATCAAAGTAGCTTGTGCTGGTGATATTATTGCAGTAGCTGGCCTCAAGGATACTACAACTGGTGATACATTATGTGATTCTGAAAATGCTGTTATACTTGAGAGAATGGAATTTCCAGACCCTGTCATTGAAGTTGCAGTTGAACCAAAAACTAAAGCTGATCAAGAGAAAATGGGTGTTGCCCTCCAAAGACTTGCGGCTGAAGACCCATCTTTCAAAGTTAGTGTGGATCATGAATCTGGACAAACAGTAATGAAGGGCATGGGTGAACTTCACCTGGAAATACTTGTAGACAGAATGTTAAGAGAGTTCAAAGTTGATGCAACTGTAGGTGCGCCTCAGGTTGCTTATAGAGAAACAATCACACAACAAACCTCAGTTGACTATACTCATAAAAAACAATCTGGAGGTGCTGGGCAATTCGCCAA
Source organism: Rickettsiales bacterium (assembly GCA_002691245.1). GTDB lineage: Bacteria > Pseudomonadota > Alphaproteobacteria > Methylaequorales > Methylaequoraceae > Methylaequor. The sequence goes on from NZHH01000061.1 coordinate 15,133, forward strand.
AGTAGTGATGAATTTTGAGCCGTTAGACAAAGGTGAAGGTTTTATTTTTGAAAGTAAGATTGTTGGGGGCAGAGTTCCAAAAGAATATATTCCTGGAGTAGAGAAAGGAATTAAAGCTTCAACAGAATCTGGTTTTTTGGCAGGATTTCCAGTAATTGACCTTAAATGTACTTTAGTTGATGGCGCTTTTCATGACGTCGACTCAAGCGTTATGGCCTTTGAAATTGCTGCTAGAGCTGCATTTAGAGAGGCAATGCCAAAAGCAAACGCAGTTCTTTTAGAGCCTATGATGAAGATTGAATGTGTTACACCTGAAGAATATATGGGTGACATTATAGGTGACTTGAATTCGAGAAGAGGACAGGTTTCAGGCATGGAACAAAGAGGGGTTAATCATGTTATTAATGGCATGGTTCCACTGGCAAACATGTTTGGGTATGTAAACAACTTACGCTCTATGAGCCAGGGTAGAGCAAGTTATACAATGACTTTTGATCATTATGAACAAGTTCCACATAATGTTGCAGAGGAAGTTAAAGAAAAAGTTTCTGGTTAATTAATTAATAAGGAGTATTTAAATGGCTAAAGAAAAATTTGATAGAAGTAAACCGCACTGTAACATTGGTACAATAGGCCATGTTGATCATGGAAAAACCACACTAACTGCTGCTATAACTAAAGTTTTAGCTGAAACTGGTGGGGCCACAGCAATGGACTATGCGCAAATAGACAAAGCTCCTGAGGAAAAAGAAAGAGGTATTACTATTTCTACAGCTCACGTAGAGTATCAAACTGATAAACGTCACTACGCGCATGTAGATTGCCCAGGTCATGCCGATTATGTTAAAAATATGATTACAGGAGCCGCTCAAATGGATGGTGCAATTCTTGTTGTTTCTGCAGCTGATGGACCCATGCCTCAAACTAAAGAACATATTTTATTAGCAAGGCAAGTTGGAGTGCCATCAATTGTTGTTTTCATGAACAAGGTTGATCAAGTTGATGATCCCGAGCTACTTGATTTAGTTGAAATGGAAGTTAGAGAACTCTTATCGAAATATGAATTTGATGGAGATAATATTCCAATAGTTAAAGGCTCTGCTTTGGCAGCAATTGAGGATTCCAACGAAGAAACTGGAAAGAAAGCTATATTAGAACTAATGCAAAAGGTAGATGAGCATATACCTCAACCCGCACGACCATTAGACCAAGATTTCTTAATGCCTATCGAGGATGTTTTTTCTATCTCTGGTAGGGGTACAGTTGTAACTGGAAGAGTTGAAAGAGGAGTTGTTAATGTTAATGATGAAATAGAAATTACAGGTATTAAGGATACCCAAAAGACTGTTTGTACTGGTGTGGAAATGTTCAGAAAACTTCTTGATAGAGGTGAAGCTGGAGATAACGTTGGAGTTCTACTTAGAGGTACAAAAAGAGAGGAAGTTGAAAGAGGTCAAGTTCTTGCAAAGCCAGGTTCAATAAAACCTCACAAAAAATTTAAAGCAGAAGCATATGTTTTAAATAAAGATGAAGGTGGAAGACATACACCTTTCTTCAAGAACTATAGACCTCAATTTTACTTTAGGACAACAGATGTTACAGGAACTATTGAGCTTCCATCTGGTACAGAAATGGTAATGCCTGGAGATAACGTCTCAGTAACTGTTGAGCTTTTAACTCCTATAGCAATGGATAAGGGATTAAAGTTTGCAATCAGAGAAGGTGGCCGAACTGTTGGTGCAGGGGTTGTTGCTGAAATAATAGAATAAATTTGGAACGGAATTAATTAAATGGCCAATCAAAATATTCGTATAAGACTGAAAGCTTTCGATCACCGAGTGCTAGATCAAACTACACTTGAGATTGTTAATACTGCCAAAAGAACTGGTGCGCATGTTAAAGGTCCAATCCCTCTTCCAACTATTATTGAAAAATTCACAATTTTAAAATCTCCTCATGTAGATAAAAAATCTAGGGACCAACTTGAATTAAGAACGCATAAAAGAATGATGGATATTACTGAATGGACCCCGCAAACTGTAGATGCACTTCAAAAACTAGAGTTAGCTGCTGGTGTTGATATAGAGATTAAGTTATAGGATGAGCATATGAGAATTGGGCTACTTGCAGAAAAAATAGGGATGACTCGATATTACGATAAGGAAATGGTAAACCATTCTGTAACCATTCTTGAGGTAAAAGATTGTAAAGTTGTAGCAAAAAAAGATAAAAACAAACATGGTTACAGTTCTGTTACCTTATCCCATGGACTAACAAAAAAAATTACTAATAATAGCTTCAAAGGATTTTTGAAAAAAAATAGGCTAGAAGCGTATTCCAGATGTCAAGAGTTTAGGGTAACTAACCCAGAGCAATTTGAGATTGGAAAGAATATTAATGCAACTAACTTTGTTGTTGGTCAGTTCGTTGACGTTTCATCTAATTCTATCGGAAAAGGTTTTGCAGGAGGCATGAAAAGACATAATTTTTCTGGAAATAGGGCAACACACGGAGTTTCAATTTCACACAGATCACATGGTTCAACTGGTCAATGCCAAGATCCTGGCAAAGTTTTTAAAGGAAAAAAGATGGCAGGAAGACTAGGAAACAAAAAGATTACTGTACAAAATTTAAAAGTGTTAAATATCGACTCTGATAACAACCTTTTAGTTATAAAAGGTGCTGTACCTGGTCATAAAGGATCATTAATAAGAATAGTTGATGCCGTAAAAAAGAATCAATCTATTAAGCCTGAAACGGTGGAGCCAGAAAATAAAGATGAAGAAATCAACAGTATGCAAGTGGAAAATGTTAATTCATCAGATAATCAAAGCTCACAAGCTAAAGAGGCCAAAGAAAACCCAACGAATGAAGCCAACGTAAGCAAGCAATCAACAGATTTTAAAACAGAAGATGCTAAAGGTGTCGATAGTGAACAACCTAATCAAAAAGAAGACTAAACAAGAAAGATAATCAGAGCCGAAAAATGAAAGAAAAAATTAACAATCTAGATAACAAAACTCTAAAAGAAATTACTCTTGATAAATCAGTGTTCGGAGTTGAAGTCAAGGAAGAGATAATCCATAGAATGATAAGGTACCAACTCTCTAAAAAAAGATCAGGAAATCATAAAACTAAAGGAATATCTGAGATATCTGGAACAACAAAAAAACCTTTCAAACAAAAAGGGACCGGAAGTGCTAGACAAGGTAGCAAACGATCACCTCAGATGAGAGGAGGCGCAGTCATATTTGGTCCTTTAGTTAGGTCTCACGAACATAAGTTGCCTAAAAAAATAAAAAAACTTGCTCTTAAGATGGCCTTATCAAAAAAACTTAAAGATGGAAAACTCAAAATTCTCAGCGAACTTAAAATTTCTCAACCTAAGACTAGCTTGTTTAGAAACAAGTTGACTAACCTCAAAGTTGATTCAGCACTTTTTATCGACAATATTGATGTCGATAAAAACTTTTTTTTAGCATCAAAAAATGTTCCAAAAATTGATGTGTTGCCTCTTATGGGTTTGAATGTATATGACATACTAAAAAGAGATTATTTAATATTCTCAGAGAGTGCTGTTTCAAGAATACAAGAGAGGTTGAGTAAATGAAAAAAATATCTAATGAAAAAATTTACGAAATAGTAAGGAACCCGTTAATCTCAGAAAAATCAACATTCATCTCTCAATTCAACTATTATGTTTTCAAAGTGTCCTCAAGATCTAATAAGTCACAAATCAAGCAAGCAATCGAAAAACTCTTCAATGTAAAAGTTTTATCAGTCAACACCTTAAACCAAAATGGAAAAACAAAGAAATTTAGGAATATAAAAGGAAAGAGACCGGATTTCAAAAAAGCTTTTATAAAATTAGCTGAAGGTAATACTATTGATACAACAATTGAGGTTAAGTAAAGATGGGGCTTAAACAATTTAAACCTAACACATCAGGGCAAAGAGGCCTTGTTTTAACAGATAAAGGAGAACTTCACAAAGGAAAGCCTTTTAAAAAACTAACTAAGGGTTTAAATAAAAGTGGTGGAAGAAATAACTTTGGTCATCTGACATCCAGACGTCAAGGTGGAGGTCACAAGAGAAAATATAGAATCATTGATTTTAAAAGAAAAGTTATTGATTTAAAGGCAATTGTTGAGAGAATCGAATACGATCCAAACAGAACCGCAAACATAGCTTTAATTAAATATGAAAATGGTGATTATTCATATATATTGGCTCCTCAGAATTTAAAAATTGGAGAAGATATCATTTCTTCAAATAAAGCTGATATTAAAGTAGGTAACTGTATGCAACTAAAAAATATTCCTACAGATACCTTAATTCATAATGTGGAAATGAAACCTGGTAAAGGTGGTCAATTAAACAGGTCTGCTGGAACCTATAGCCAACTTATAGGGAAAGACTCAGAATATGCTCAAATCAAACTGTCATCGGGTGAGATCAGGATGATAAGAATCGAATGTAAAGCAACAATAGGAATGGTCTCCAACCCTGATAACAAGAATATCAAACTTGGTAAAGCTGGAAGAAAAAGATGGATGGGGATTAGACCAGTAGTGAGAGGTGTGGCTATGAATCCAGTTGATCACCCACATGGAGGTGGTGAAGGACGAACTTCAGGCGGTCGTAACCCAGTTTCCAGAAAAGGTTTTTCAGCCAAAGGAAAGAAAACCAGAAAAAATAAGAGAACAGATAAATACATTCTCAGAAGGGGTAAGAAATAATGTCTAGATCAGTTTGGAAAGGCCCTTTTGTCGACATATACCTGTTAAAGAAAGCAGAAGTTGTCAGAAATTCTGGAAGAAACGATGTTATTAAGACTTGGTCGAGAAGATCAACAATACTTCCTGAATTCGTGGGTCTTACTTTTGGAGTTCACAATGGAAAAAAACATATACCTGTAACGGTAAGTGAAAATATGGTAGGTCACAAGTTTGGAGAATTTTCTCCTACAAGAACATATAAAGGTCACAATGCGGATAAAAAAACATCTTAAATTAAATGAACAAACAAATGGTAGATAAAGAAAACAAAGATAACATTACAGTCGTCAAAGCTATTGGCAAGTCATTAAAGTCGAGCCCTAGAAAAACTAACTTAACGCTTGGATTAATAAGAGGGTTTAATGTAGATAAAGCTATAAACAATCTTATTTTTTCAAAGAAGAGAATTTCTAATGAGGTTCTAAAAATTCTTAAATCTGCAATCTCAAATGCCGAAAACAACCATCAATTAGACATTGATAAACTTTATGTGAAAGAGGCAAGTGTTGGCAAATCCATGGTTTTAAAGAGATTTAGACCAAGAGCTCGTGGAAGAGCTGGAAAAATTCTAAAAACATTTTCTAGAATAAGAATTTTGGTCCAAGAACAAAATGAAAAAACTGAAGAAAAAAACTCCAAAAATCTCAAAAACAAAAAAAATAATTTAGAATCTCAAAAAACAAATGAAACAAGCAAACCTAAACCTCCTAAAAATGATGAAAATATCAAGAAAGAAGAAGATGGGACAAAAAACTAATCCAATTGGGCTTAGACTCGGAATTATAAGATCATGGGAATCTAGATGGTTCTCTGAAAAAAGCTATTCAAATCTTTTGCAGGAAGATATTAATCTAAGAAAATTTCTTCAGAAACGTCTAAGGTCTGCAGGGATCTCAAGGATTGTCATAGAAAGACCTGCAAAGTTAGCAAATATAATTCTTTATACGTCTAGACCAGGAGTAATTATTGGAAAAAAAGGATCAGATATAGAAAAATTAAAAAAAGAGGTAAGCAAGTTAGTAAGTGGAGATGTGAATATAAATATAGTAGAAATTAAAAAACCTGAATTAGACTCTCAATTAGTAGCAGATAATATTGCACAACAACTTGAAAAAAGAGTAGCATTTAGAAGGGCTATGAAACGAGCTGTACAATCAGCAATGAGATTAGGTGCTGAAGGGATACGAGTGAACTGTGCTGGCAGACTTGGTGGAGCAGAGATAGCAAGAACCGAGTGGTATCGAGAGGGAAGAGTGCCTCTTCACACTTTAAGAGCAGACGTCGACTACGGAGTTTCAAGGGCAAACACTACTTATGGTATATGCGGTGTAAAAGTTTGGATTTTTAAGGGTGAAAAATTTGATAAAGATAATATTTCCTCTGATAACAATAATAAAATCACTACTGATGATTTAAAGAAAGTAGATAAGTAAAATGTTACAACCAAAAAAGCCTAAATATAGAAAACAATTTAAAGGAAGAATGCACGGCGTATCTAAAGGTGGAAACTTCCTAAATTTTGGTGCTTTTGGACTTAAAGCTATTTCACCAGCGAGAATAACTTCTCGACAAATTGAATCTGCTAGAAGGTGCATTTCGAGACATTTAAAAAGATCTGGAAGAGTATGGATAAGAATTTTCCCTGATGTTCCAGTTTCAAAAAAACCAGCAGAAGTAAGGCAAGGTAAGGGTAAAGGTGCGGTTGAATTCTGGGCTGCAAAAGTAAAGCCTGGAAAAATTCTTTTTGAAATAGACGTAGTTTCAAAAAATCTTGCTGCTGAGGCATTTGAATTGGCGTCGGCAAAACTTCCTAATAAAACCAAATTTGTTACTAGATTGAGCGCGTAATGGAAAAATTTTCAGAGCTTATAAAACTAGAGTCCAATCAGTTAAAGGAAAAAGTCAATCTTTTAAGAAAAGAGTCCTTAAATTTAAGGTTTCAAAAAAGTTCCGGACAACTCGAGAAAACAGCTAGGATTGCAACTGTAAGAAAACAAATAGCAAGAATTAAAACTGCAATTACTTTAACTAACAAAAGGAAGAAAAAATAATATGCCAAAAAGAATTTTAAGAGGGGTAGTTGTATCAGATAAGGCGGATAAAACCATTACCGTAAAAGTTAATAGAAAAGTTATGCATCCAGTTTACAAAAAATACATAAACAGATCTAAAAAGTACTCTGTTCATGATGAGTTGAACAAATTTAAGATAGGTCAACTTGTATCAATACAAGAAAACAAACCTATTTCAAAAACAAAAAAATGGATAGTCATAGGTTAGGATAAATTATGATTCAAATGCAATCTACATTATTAGTGGCCGACAATTCTGGTGCAAAAAAAATACAATGTATCAAGGTTCTCGGTGGATCGAAGAGGAGGTTCGCTTCAGTTGGAGACGTTATTGTTATTACAGTGAAAGATGCGATTCCTCGTGGAAAAGTTAAAAAAGGTGAAATTCACAAGGCGGTAATAGTCAGAACAGCCAAGGACGTATATAGATCAGACGGCTCCTCAATAAGATTTGACAGGAACGCTGCAGTTTTAATTAATAATAATGGTGAACCACTAGGAACAAGGATTTTTGGCCCAGTCACGAGAGAATTAAGAGCAAAAAAGTATATGAAAATCATTTCATTAGCTCCGGAGGTTCTTTAATGGCTGCTAAAATTAAAAAAGGCGATAGTGTTTTTATTTTATCTGGAAAAGATAAAGGAAAAACAGGGAAAGTTCTTAAAATTTTAAAAAAAAGTGATACCGCAGATAAAGCTATCGTTGAGGGTGTAAATATAGTAAAAAAGCACACCAAGCAGTCAGCAACCCAAAAAGGGGGCATAGAGAGTGTTGAAATGCCATTGTTTATATCTAAGCTATCATTAATAGATCCAAAAACCTCTAAACCGTCAAGGGTTGGTTTTAAGTTTTTGAAAGACGGTAAAAAAATTCGATTTGCTAAGAAATCAGGAGAAACCTTAAATTAAGTANTATTATGGCAAGACTTTCAGATAAATATATGAACTCAATAAGACCGCAACTTAAAGACAAGTTTGGATTAAAAAATATTNTTGAAGTCCCAAAACTTGAAAAGATTGTNGTAAATATTGGNGTTGGAGAGGCAGTCTCAGACTCAAAAATAATAAANAATGCCATCAATGATTTAACNCAGATTACTGGCCAGAAACCTGTTGTTACNAAAGCAAAAAAATCNATTGCNGGTTTTAAACTTAGAAAAGGNTTGAATATTGGATGTAAAGTGACNCTTAGAAAAAAGAGAATGTATGAGTTTCTAGATAGATTAATATTNATAGCTTTGCCNAGAGTAAGAGANTTTAAAGGACTTTCCAAAAAATCTTTNGATGGATCCGGCAANTATTCTATTGGTATTAAAGANCAAATAATCTTCCCAGAAATTAACTATGATAAAATAGATAAAGTTAGNGGGATGGATATTTCTATNGCTACATCAACTAGCAATGAAGAACATGCATACGAACTTTTAAAGAGTTTTAATTTACCATTCAAAGACTGAGGAGTGTTTTATGTCAAAATTAAGTATTATTGAACGAAATAAAAAAAGAGAAAAAATGTATAATAAGTACAAGGCAAAAAGNTTTAAACTTTTAAAGTTAGCAAATAATAAAAAATTAAGTGCAGATGAACAGTTTAAAGCTAGATTACAGCTTGCTAAGATTCCAAGAAATGCCTCTAAGGTTCGTATAAGAAACAGATGTTCACTTACAGGAAGGTCAAGAGGGGTTTACAGAAAATTTAAACTATCAAGAATAGCTTTTAGAGAGTTGGCTGCTATCGGCCAAATCCCTGGAATAACAAAATCAAGCTGGTAGATAAAGGAAAGGAATAAAATATGAGTTTGTCAGATCCACTCGGTGATATGTTAACAAGAATTAGAAATGGGCAACTTAGAAAAAAAGACTCAGTAATGATGCCCGCGTCTAGATTTAGGGGTAATGTGCTTGATGTTCTACATCGGGAAGGCTACATAAGAGGATTTAAAAAAATAGATTTAGAAAATCAAAAAAATAACTTTCAGATTGAACTTAANTATGTTGATGGTGAGCCAGTTATTAAAGATATATCNAGNGTTTCNACACCAGGAAGAAGAGTTTATTCAAAGATAAGNGATTTGCAAAGAAATTTCGANGGACTTGGAATTTCGATTCTATCAACCTCCAAGGGTGTTTTGTCAGATAGTGAGGCAAGAGACGAAAATGTTGGTGGTGAGATTTTGTGTAAGGTTTTTTAGGAGAAAATATATGTCAAGAAGTGGAAGAATACCAATTAGCATNCCTGAAAGCACNGAAGTTAAGATTGAGAATAANATCATTTTTGCAAAAGGAAAANTAGGNGAGCTATCTTTCAATTTTAAGTCAGATGCCAAAGTTGAAATAAAAGATAACGCAATCCTAGTTGATAAATCAAGTGACTCAATTGCCCATCAGAAAATGTGGGGAACCGTTAGATCAAGAATAAACAATATTATTAATGGTGTTTCTAATGGTTTCAAAAAAGAATTAGAACTGAATGNAGTGGGTTATAAGGCTACACAAAAAGGTAAAATTCTAGAATTACTTCTAGGTTATTCTCATCCTATCAATTTTAATATTCCTGATGATCTCAAGATAGAAGTTCCTAAACCNACTGAAATTAAAATCAGTGGTATCGATAAACAAAAAGTTGGNCAAGTTGCTGCTAACATCAGATCTTTCAGAAAACCTGAGCCTTACAAAGGTAAAGGTATAAAATATAAAGACGAAACAATAAGAAGAAAAGAGGGTAAGAAAAAATAATGAATAAGAGAAGTGCTTATAAAAAACGAAGTGATAGAATAAGAAACAAGATTAAGAAATCTAATAACTTGCGACTTTCAGCTTTTAGATCATCAAGACATATTTACATTCAACTAATAGATGATGTAAAAAGTAGAACAATTTTATCTGTATCGTCTCATGACAAACTTTTTAAAGATAAAAAAGGAAAACCCAANGAGGTTGCNTTTAAGGTNGGNGAAAAACTTGGAGATTTAATAAACGAAAAAAAAATAAAAAATNGTTTTACATTTGATCGTGGAGGATATTTATATCATGGAAGAATTAAGGAGTTAGCTATGGGAATCAGATCTAAAGGAATCAAATTTTAGGAAAAAAAATGAGTGAAGATAATAAATCAGAAAATTTAAAAAACGAAGAGTCAAAAGCTCTAGAAGACAAAAATACTAAAGTTACTATACCTAAACCTGAATCAAACAAAAATGTAGAGGGTAAAAAGGATATAGAAGAAGCTATTCCACCTAAAAAAGATGAGTTTAAACAAAAAAAAGAAATAGGCTTGGCAAAAGAAGACCCAAAAAAAGCAGGTCAAAAAGATGATGAAAACAAAAAATTAAAACAAAAAACACTAACTTCTCAAACAAAAGTAACAGAAGCTAGATCTAAAAAAAATATTGATAATGAAAAGAAGTCAAGCGAATCTAGACAAAATCAATTTGATCAAAATGAGTTTGTTGAAAAATTGGTAAGTATTAATAGGGTGGCTAAAGTTGTTAAAGGTGGGAGGCGTTTTAGTTTTGCGGCGTTAGTTGTAGTTGGAGATGGGAATGGAATGGTTGGACATGGAAAAGGTAAAGCTAAAGAAGTTCCAGAGGCTATAAAAAAAGCTACAGACGAAGCAAAAAGTAAAATGATTAGAGTTCCTTTAAGACAAGGCAGAACCTTGCATCACGACATAAAAGGTAGATTTGACTCTGGAAAAGTCTATCTAAGAAGTGCTCCCTCAGGCACTGGTGTAATTGCCGGTGGACCTATGAGAGCTGTTTTTGAGGCTCTAGGTATTCAAGATATAGTTGCTAAATCAGTTGGAACTTCAAATCCTCACAATATGGTAAGAGCAACATTCGAAGCACTCAAATCTGCATCCTCGCCAAAAATAATAGCGATGAGAAGAGGTTTAAAAATTAATGATATTACTAAAAGAAGAAAAAATGCAACAGGAAATGATAATGTCAAAAATTAAAATTATTCAAGTAAAAAGCCCGATTGGTAGAAATAACAAACAAAGAAAAATATTAGTTAGTTTAGGTTTAAATAAAATTAATAGATCAAAAATAATTCAAAATAATCCAGCAATTCAAGGTATGGTTGAAAAAGTTAAACATTTATTAAAGATAGAACAGGTGAAGGATGAAACTTAACGAATTTAAGATTGAAAGAGCGGAAAAAAAAAGAAAGCGTGTAGGAAGAGGTATCGGTTCAGGTAAAGGCAAAACTGCAGGAAGAGGTATGAAAGGTCAAAAGTCGAGAACAGGTGTGTCTATCAATGGTTTTGAAGGTGGACAAATGCCCCTTCATATGAGAATGCCTAAACATGGTTTTAAGTCTAGAAAAAAAGTAAAGAAAGTTATACTTAAAACGGATTTAATTAATTCGCTTTTCGAAACAAAAAAAATTAAAGAAAACTCAAAATTAACGGTTTCTGATTTAGTAAAACTTTCAAGCTCAAAAAAAAACGTGCGCATAAAATTCCTAATGGGTAATAAGTTAATCAAACCAGTTAAAGTTGAATCACATTTCGCATCTAATTCAGTAAAAAAAGAATTTGAACGTGTCGGTGGGATTATAGACATAGTCAAATTTGATAAATTAAAAAAGCAAAAACCAAATGATATTACTGAAAAGAAAAAAACTGCAAGTAAAACGCAAAAAAACATACCTTCCAAAGAAGTAAAATCAGATGAGAATGAAAAAAAGAAAATAAGTAAAAAAAGTGATAAAATGTCAAAAAAAAGTGAAGACCCTAAATCTACAACATCAACATCAAAACCAAAAGGTTAAAATATGGCATCTGTATCTGAACAACTTGCATCCAGAATAAATTTTGGCTCTATAACCAAAGCAGAAGACTTAAAAAAAAGAATATTATTCACTTTACTGGCTTTAATCGTCTACAGAATTGGTTCTTACATCCCTATACCTGGAATAGATCCAGTCGCATTAGAAAAAGTTTTTGAGAGAAATGTTGGAGGTATATTAGGTATGTTTGACATGTTTGCTGGTGGTGCGCTTGGTAGAATGACGGTTTTTGCTTTAAACATTATGCCTTATATTTCTGCTAGTATTATTATGCAATTATTAACTGTTATTTCACCTCAATTAGAGCAACTTAAAAAAGAAGGTGAAGTAGGAAGGAAAAAAATAAATCAATATGCCAGATATGGAACAGTATTTCTTGCTACTGTCCAAGGGTATGGTGTGGCAGTAGGAGTTGAAAACATGTCAAACAGTCAAGGTCTTCAAGCTGTCATGGATCCTGGTATGTTCTTCAGATTTGTTACAGTTATAACTTTGGTTTCAGGAACTCTTTTTTTAGTTTGGCTAGGAGAACAGATTACACAAAGGGGTATTGGTAATGGTATTTCTTTAATAATCTTCACAGGTATTGTGGCTCAACTACCATTGGCACTCAGCACAACTTTCGAACTAGGAAGAACTGGTGCTTTATCTACTCTCTTCATTGTTTTTTTACTGGTTATGTCAGTCTCGGTCATAGCATTTATGGTTTTTATTGAAAGGGCTCAAAGAAGGATAACAATTCAATATCCAAAAAGACAGCCTGGGGCGGGCAATAAAGTAGCAGAGTCCTCTCATCTGCCATTAAAAATTAATACTGCAGGTGTTATTCCACCAATTTTTGCTAGTTCCTTATTACTACTTCCTGTAACTTTTGTAAGTTTCAATGCCGGGGGAGGACCAGAATGGCTTAATACAATAAGTATCTTTTTAAGTAGGGGACACCCTGTTTATTTGACGGTTTACATAGCAATGATAGCTTTTTTTGCCTTTTTTTATACAGCTATTGTTTTTAATCCAAAGGATACAGCGGATAACCTGAAAAAATACGGAGGTTTTGTACCCGGAATCCGGCCAGGTGAAAATACAGCTAATTATCTAGATTATGTTCTTACACGTCTAACAGTTTTAGGCGCTATTTATTTATCACTAATCTGCTTATTACCAGAATTACTAATAGCTAAATATAAGGTGCCATTTTATTTTGGTGGTACAAGTTTACTAATAGTTGTTAGTGTAACAATGGACACTGTTAATCAAATTCAGTCTTACCTTCTTGCACACCAATATGAAGGCCTTATTAGAAAATCAAATTTGAGAAGAGGAAGATGAAAAGGATTGTTTTTCTTGGACCACCAGGTTGTGGAAAAGGCACACAATCAAAACTTTTAGTAGATAACAATAATTTTACACAACTATCAACTGGAGATCTTCTTAGAGATGAAACATCAAAAACCGATTCCAAGTTGGGAGAAAAAGTCAGAAATTTGATGGAATCTGGTGAATTGGTTCCTGATGAAATAGTTATTGATATTATTGTAAAAAAAGTAAAAGAGTTTAAAAAAAAAAGTTTAATATTTGACGGTTTCCCAAGAAACTTAAATCAGGCTGTTGTATTAGATGAATCATTAAAGAGTGTTTCTATTGAATTAGATAATGCCATTTTTTTTGAAATTAATTTTGATATTTTGAAAGAAAGAATTGAAAAGAGAATTAAAGAATCTGAGAATATAAATCAAAGAAAAGATGATAATATAGAAACATTAATTAATAGAATAGAAGTTTACAAATCATCAACGTTACCTATTGTTGATTATTACGATAAGAAAGGTATTTTAAAAAAAGTTAGTGGAATAAAAAAAATAGAAGAAGTTTACGAAGAAATATTAAAGATTATTAGTTAGCTTGTTGACTTAAAATAAAAAAAAAATATAATCCAAATTTGTAATTAAAAAGAGAGTTCAAGTGGCGAGAATTGCAGGGGTAAACGTTCCAAGTAATAAAAGATTAGTGATTTCACTAACATATATATATGGTGTAGGCCCTAAATTTGCTAAGGATATATGCAAATCTGTAAAAATCGATTCTAATAAAAGGGTAAGTAACTTAAATGAGGATGAAATCATAAAGATTAGAGAATTCATTGATAAGAACTTTTTAGTAGAGGGCGATTTGCGAAGAGAAGTATCTGTTAGAATAAAAAGGCTCACTGATCTAGGATGTTACAGAGGTCTTAGGCATAGAAAAAGATTACCAGTTCGTGGACAAAGAACTCATACCAATGCAAGAACAAGAAAAGGAAAAGCAATCCCCATTGCTGGTAAGAAAAAGGCAGTATAAGTTTTATGGTTACTAAAAGTTCAAAGTCAAAAAAAAAAGCTAAGAAAAACATTCCATCAGGAATAGCTCATATCAATTCAACATTTAATAATACTATAATAACAATAACTGATACAACTGGTAACACCATTTCATGGTCGTCTTCTGGTAATAAAGGTTTTAAGGGTTCAAGGAAGTCAACTCCTTTCGCTGCTCAATTGGCAGCAGAGGAAGCAGGTAAGAAAGCAATGGAGAATGGGATGAAACATGTGGAGGTGGTTATAAAAGGTCCTGGTAATGGAAGAGAATCAGCTATTAGAGCTCTTGGATCTACTGGGCTTAACATTACAGTAATCAAAGATATAACTCCAATTCCACACAACGGTTGTAGACCGTCAAAAAGAAGACGAGTTTAGTATTTAATTTAACAAAGGATACAATGTGATTAACAAAAACTGGAAAGAACTTATTAAACCAAAAAAAATTGAGTTCACAAAAAATAAAGACAATTATACTGCTGCTGAATTAGTAGCAGAGCCTCTTGAAAGTGGATATGGACAAACTTTAGGTAATATGCTTAGAAGGGTTTTGTTGTCTTCTATAAGAGGAGCAGCAGTCACCTCAATTCACATTGAAGGTGTTACTCATGAGTTTTCGGCTATACCTGGGGTGATAGAAGACGTTACGGAAATAATACTCAATATTAAACAATTAGCTTTAAAGATGAATGATGTTGAATCTACAAAAATATACATTAAAGCAGAAGGTCCTAATGAAATAAAAGCAGGAGATATTGATTGTGGAGCTCATGTTGAAGTATTGAATAAAAATTTACATTTACTTACATTAGATTCAAAAGCAAAAATAAATATGACTCTTAATGTTGAAGAGGGAAAAGGATATGTCCCAGCCTTAAAACAAAAAAGTGACGCTCCTCTAGGAACAATCTTTGTTGATTCTTTCTTTTCACCAGTAAGAAGAGTTTCCTTTAGAGTTGAAAATTCCCGAGTAGGCCAAGTAACAGATTATGATAAATTAATTATGAATATAGAAACAAATGGCTCGGTTGTTCCTGAAGATTCAGTAGCTTATGCAGCCAGAATAATTGATGAACAACTTAAAATGTTTATTAATTTCGAGGAACCAGATGAAGAAATTGTTGCTCCGACTACAGAGGAGCCAGCACTAAATGTTAATCTTCTTCGTAAAGTTGAAGAGTTGGAACTTTCGGTCAGATCCGCAAATTGTTTAAAAAATGATGAAATAATTTATATTGGTGATCTGGTTCAAAAAACTGAATCAGAAATGCTAAGAACTCCAAATTTCGGAAGAAAATCTTTGAATGAGATTAAAGAAATACTTTCAACAATGAATCTAGAGCTAGGGATGAAAATTGAAGGTTGGCCACCAGAAAACATTGAAGAAATTAGAAGAAAACTTGATGATCCATACTAAGAGAGGTTTTGATGAGACATAATTATTCAGGAAGAAAGTTAAACAGAAAAAGTAGTCACAGACTAGCTTTGCTAAAGAATCTTAGTAAATCACTGATAACGCACGAACAGATAGAGACAACCCTTCCAAAAGCTAAAGATTTGAGACCTTTTGTTGAAAAAATTCTAACAATGGGAAAAAATAACTGCTTAGCGTCCAAAAGGAAAGTTTTTGCATATATGAGAGATAAAAAGCTTGTTGATAAGATATTTAATGTTCTAGCTAAAAGATACCAAAAAAGAAATGGTGGTTATGTAAGAATTCTTAAATCTGGATTTAGATATGGAGATGCCGCACCAAAAGCAATTATTGAATTAGTTGAAAGAGATTCAGCAGCAAAAGGATATGATGATAAAATTCGATTAAAGGACAAAAATAAAGAGAATGAAAATCAAGTAGATCAAAAAATTGATGAGAAAAAACCCAAAAATAGCAACAAAGAAAAAGATCCAAAAGATCCAAAAGAAGTTATAAAAAATAAAGATGTAAAAGAAGAAGAAAATAATAATAAAATAAAAAATTCAACAAAATAGCAACGTGCCCTTAAGATGTCTAAAAGGCATGACTCTCAAATAAAGAAAAATGAGTTGATTGTATCTCAAGATTTTGACAAACAAAGATTAGATTATTGGCTAAAAAAAAAAATATCTTTTATTTCTTATCCTTCACTTTGTAGATTAATAAGAAAAGGTGTTGTTAGGGTTAATGGTAAAAGAATAAAAAATTCTTCTCTTTTGAATACTGGAGATGTTGTCAGATTTTCTAGAATCATTACAGATAATTTTTCATCAGAACAATCAGAAAAGTATAATAAAAAATTTTCTGAATTTATAAAGAACCTAGTAATATTCAAAGATGAAGAGTTTTTAGTTATTAACAAACCTTCCGGTCTGGCTGTTCAAGGTGGAACTAAAATAAAACTTAATATTGATTTAATGCTAGATTCCTTGAAGTTTGATTATAATGAAAGACCAAGGCTCGTCCATCGAATAGATAAGCAAACATCAGGTTTATTAATTATAGCAAGAACTCTAAGCTCTTCAAAATACTTTGGTAAATTATTTAAAGAACGAGAAATGGTGAAAACATATATTGCAATAGTAAAACAAAGACCAAAGAATGAAAATGGAAAAATTGAGTTGGATATTGAACAAGATGACAAAAAACTTAAATCACTAACTTATTTCAAAGTTTTATTTAGTAACGATAAATTATCTATTTTAGTATTAAGGCCAGTCACAGGTAGGAAGCATCAGCTCAGAATCCACTTGAATTATATTGGCACTCCAATTTTAGGTGAAACAAAGTTCAAAGGTCTTAAATGCAATCAATTTCAAAATTTGCATCTGCATGCCTACCATTTACGCTTTAATTCAAAAGAGGGAATGACTAGAGATTTTTATGCTCCACTTCCTGATTATTTTGAATCAATAATGAATAATTTAAAAATCAATATAAATTTTAATGATAATTTAGAGTTTAACAATCTAAAAAAGTTTAGGTTAGAAAATGCAAATTAAATATTTAAAAATTGAAGGGGAATATATTTTTCTGAGAGGTAGTAAAAATATACTTACTCCGAATGGCAACAAATTAAAGGTTTGTAAAAGAAGGCACGCAGAATTGGTTGTTCAGGAGTTGAATAAACAAAAAGAAAATAAAAATCCAAACTCTCTTTTAAACCTGACACTTTTTTCGTGTAATTTAAATATCAGCGAAAAAAACCTTATTAAAAATAAAATATTAGAAATTCTAGAGTTTGATTGTATTTTATGTAGATTTTTTGATGACAATAAATTAATAAAAAAAATGGATAGAGAACTGAATTCTTACATTAAATCATTTGAAGAAAAATTTCACACTAAACTAAAAAAAATTGAATCGCTGCTTCAAAAGTCCACAATACATAATCTATTATTTAAAGAGTTTTTAGATCAGCTTAATAGATTTGATTTGACTGTTTTTTATAAACTGTCAATACTAACTAAATCTTCAATATTATCATATTTTTTTATAAAAAATAAAATCGATCATAACACTCTATATAAATTAGCAAACATAGAGTATACTTATCAACAAAAAGAATGGGGTCTTACAGATGATCAAAAAAAAATTAATAATTATGATATAAGAATGTTAAAAAATATTTCATTTTTTTTTAAAAATATAAATTAATTGGTTTATAAATATCTATATTAAATAATTGAGAGAGTAATGAGAGAAATTTTAAAAAAACTTGATTCAAAAAGACATCAAGCAATTTTAGGTGGTGGAAAGAATAGACAAGAAAGTCAACATAAAAAAGGAAAACTTACTTCAAGAGAGAGAATTGAAATTCTTTTAGATGAAGGTACTTTTGAAGAGTGGGATATGTTTGTTGAACATAGATGCTCAGAGTTTGATATGGAAAAACAAAAGATTCCTGGTGATGGTGTTGTAACAGGCTATGGTACAATTAATGGAAGATTGACTTTTGTTTTCAGCCAAGATTTTACTGTTTTTGGTGGATCTCTGTCAGAATCACATGCAGAAAAAATTTCAAAAATTATGGATAAAGCACTTCAAGTTGGTGCTCCAGTTATTGGTTTAAATGATTCAGGAGGAGCAAGAATACAAGAGGGAGTTGCTTCACTAGCTGGATATGCTGAAGTTTTTCAAAGAAATGTTTTATCATCAGGAGTTATTCCTCAAATTTCTGTTATAATGGGTCCGTGTGCGGGTGGTGCCGTTTATAGTCCTGCAATGACAGATTTTATTTTTATGGTGAAAGATACATCTTATATGTTCGTGACTGGTCCAGATGTATTAAAAACAGTTACACATGAGGAGGTTAGTCATGAAGAGCTAGGTGGTGCCTCAACTCATACTAAAAAATCAGGTGTAGCAGATTTAGCTTTCGATAATGACGTGGAAGCACTTTTTCAACTAAGAAGATTCATGGGATTTTTACCATCTTCTAACAAAGAACTTCCTCCTACTAGAAAATCAGAAGATCCTAATGATAGATTAGAGTTTTCATTGGATACATTGATTCCTGAAAATCCAAATAAACCATATGATATGAAGGAATTAATAACCAAAGTAGTTGATGATAGAGATTTTTTTGAAACTCAGCCCGATTATGCTGCAAATATTATTACAGGTTTTGCGAGAATGTCAGGTGCACCTATCGGAGTTGTTGCTAATCAGCCAATGGTCCTGGCTGGATGCTTAGATAATAATTCATCTAGAAAAGCAGCAAGATTTGTAAGGTTTTGTGATTGTTTCAATATTCCAATTGTTACGTTTGTTGACGTTCCAGGTTTCCTCCCTGGAACATCCCAAGAATATAACGGAATTATCAAACATGGCGCAAAATTGTTATTTGCCTTTGCAGAAGCAACTGTTCCAAAAATTACAATTATTACCAGAAAAGCCTATGGAGGAGCATATGATGTAATGAGTTCAAAACATCTAAGAGGTGATGTAAATTATGCTTGGCCTCAAGCGGAGATAGCTGTGATGGGTCCGAAAGGTGCAGTTGAGATTATTTTTAGAGGCGAAATTGGAAACAAAGAAAAAATAGAGAAAAAGACAATAGAGTATAGAGAAAAGCTAGCTAATCCATTTATTGCTGGGAGTAGAGGTTTTATAGATGATGTAATTATGCCAAATACAACTAGAAAGAGGATATGTAGGTCTTTAGAGATGTTAAAAAATAAAAAATTAAATAACCCATGGAAAAAACACGATAATATTCCGCTTTAAAAATGTTAAAAAAAATATTAATTGCAAATAGAGGTGAAATTGCCTGCAGAATAATAAAGACTGCAAAAAAAATGGGAATAAAAACAGTTTCGATATGTTCCGATCCAGACATTAACGCACCCCATGTGAATTTAGCTGATGAGTATGTGAAAATTGGCGGAAATACATCTGCTGAAAGTTATTTAAAAGTTAACAAGATTATAGATGCTGTAAAAAAAACAAATTCAGAAGCAGTTCATCCAGGTTACGGATTTTTGTCAGAAAACGTAAAATTTAGAGACGAAATTCAAAAAATTGGTAAAATATTTATTGGTCCTCCAAGTGAAGCTATTTCATCAATGGGAGATAAGATAGAATCAAAAAAAATAGCTAAGTCTGCTGGAGTTTCTGTTGTCCCAGGCGGACTTGATATTATTCCAAATATAAAAGAAGCACTTAATCAAGCAAAAATTATCGGATATCCATTAATGATAAAAGCCTCGGCAGGTGGTGGTGGTAAAGGAATGAGGATAGCATTCAATGATTCCGAATTAAAAACAAATTTTGGATCAGCTGTAAATGAAGCTAAATCAAGTTTTGGTGATGATAGAGTTTTTATAGAAAAATTTGTTGAATTCCCAAAACATATAGAAATACAAGTTTTAGGAGATCAGTTCGGTAATTTTATTCATTTAGGTGAAAGAGAATGCACAATCCAACGTAGACACCAAAAAGTAATAGAAGAGGCTCCCAGTATTTTCGTTACTGAGGAACTAAGAAAAAAAATGGTAGAACAAGCTATTCAACTTGCAAAAGCTGTGGGTTATTATTCAGCAGGTACTGTTGAATTTGTTGTAGATAAGGAGAAAAATTTTTATTTTTTAGAAATGAACACAAGATTGCAAGTTGAACATCCTGTAACTGAGTTAATCACAGGTATAGATTTAGTTGAGCAAATGATTAGAGTTGCATCCGGAGAAAAACTCTCGATGGTTCAATCAGACGTAAAGTTTGAGGGTTCTGCTATTGAATGTAGAATTTATGCGGAAGATTCAGCCAAAAATTTTTTACCCTCAATTGGAAGACTTACAAGATACATAGAGCCAAAAGGAAAAAATATTAGAGTAGATTCAGGGGTAGTTGAAGGTTCAGAAATTAGTATGTTTTATGACCCAATGATTTCTAAATTATGTTCGCATACGAAAAATAGATCTAGCACCATTTCTGAGATACTTAACGCTTTAGATAGATATTTCATTGAGGGTGTTAAAACAAACAGAGATTTTCTTTCTAATATATTACAGAAACAGGATTTTTCAAATGGAAAGTATTCTACTGCTTTCATAGTCGAAAATTATGAAGATGGATATGATTCTTATCTTAGTAATTTAACAGACAAGGAAAGTTTATATGCAGTAGTTTCATTTGTTAATTATAAATATCTGTTAAGAGCAGCATCAATCTCTAATCAATTACAAGGCTTCAATAAAACCGTAGACAATAATTGGTGTGTGATAGATGGTGAAAAAAAATTTTACGTATCAATTTCTTTTAATAATTTTAATAAAAGTTATGATATTTATGTAAACAAAAAATATATTAATCTGAAGAGCAATTGGAATATAGGGTACCCACTTTTTTCAGCAATTATCGATAATCAACTCTCGTACTTTAGTATTAAGAGGAACGGACCTAAGTTCACAATAAATCATAAAGGTACATTACATGATTTAACAGTTTTATCCCAAAGACATTCTGAACTTAATGAGATCATGATTCCAAGAAAAAAAGAAGATACTTCAAAATATTTAATGGCACCCATGCCAGGGCTTTTAGTGTCAATAATGGTGAAAGAGAATCAAGTTGTTGAGGAGAATCAACCGTTAGCAATAATTGAAGCTATGAAAATGGAGAACATTATTAAATCAGAAAAAAAAGTGAAAATTAAAAAAATTAATTGTAAGGCAGGTGATAGTTTGGAAGTTGATCAAATAATTTTAGAATTTGATTGATTGTTAAGCGGTCGTGGCGGAACTGGTAGACGCGCAACGTTGAGGTCGTTGTAGGCTTAATTGCCTGTGGAAGTTCGAGTCTTCTCGACCGCACCATTGACTTAGTGATAATATGAAATACATTTACAAGCATGGAAATCAGTATTGGTACCAAAGAGCAGTTCCAAAACAAATAATAGAAATTCTAGGAAAAAAAACTTTAAAAATTTCTTTAAAAACCAATAAATTAATAACTGCATCAAAAAGAGCAAAACTACAAGCACTAGAACATAGGAAAATGTTTGCTGATATAAAAAAAAAATCGAAAAGATATCTTAATAAAATATTAGGTAGAAATAATTTTGATTCAAATAAGTATCTAATTCATTTCACAGAAGATTATGAAGACTCACTTAATAAATTATTATTTAACAAACAAGAGTTTATAAACCTCTTAACAAACAGGGGGGTAGAAAAAAATGTAAATAATATTGATAACTTTTTATTGGATGAAAATAGATTGCCTTACTTGAGCCAAGTTTTATCTGAATATTTAAAAATTAAAAATCTATTTTATGATAATAAAAAAAAAATATCTGTTAAAAAGTCTATTTCACATATGGTTAATATATGTGGTGATAAACAAGTAATTAATTATTCGTCATTAGATGCAATAAGTTTTAGAGATTATTTTGTTAAATTTAAAAAAATTTCCACCGGTAAACGAAATCAATCAAACCTTCAAAATTTATTTTCAGTGATTTACAATAAATACTCTATTGAAAAAAAAAACCCATTTTCTAAGTTAGAATGGCCAGAATTTGAAAATAAAAAAAATATACAAGAATTTACTGATGACGAACTAAAGAAAATAAAACAATTTATTCAACAAAAAGATATAATTGAAAATTTGATCTGTGGTTTGATATTTAATACTGGTTGTTCATTCGACGAAATATTTTGGCTTAAAACTGAAGATGTAAATCTTAATAAATATAATCCTTATATTGTGATTCGTTCCAACTCTCTAAGGAAAATAAAAAACATTTATAAAAGACGAGTTATTCCATTAGTTGGGATTTCATTTGATACTATGATAAAAATAAAAAACACAAATCCAAATGAACATTTATTTAAAAAATTTTATAACAGTAAAAATAATAATTTGTTTTCAATAAAAAATAATATAAATGATAACATTAAGAGATTTTCAAATGGTAAAACATCCATATCATTTAAGTATTCCTTGATAGAAAGACTAAAAAAAATAGGTTGTCCTCAAGAAATAATTTTTGAGATAGTAGGGTTGTCGAAGAAAGAATCTTTCTATAGAAGTGAGTTAAATCTTGATATTAAATCAAGTTGGCTTAAACAATTAAAATAGTTTTCCTATAATAAATTATTAAATAATCAAAGTTTAATGTCAGACAAAAGTAGAAATAATTTTTTGAGTAAAGTCTGGACTTTTTATATTTTTAGGCTTAGCTACGATTTTTTTGGTTTAACATTTATCATTCAACTTCTGTTACAGTAATTTTTACTTTACAACCGAACAACGTTTTTTCAAATATTTGAATTGAAGCAAATCTCTGATTATTCTGGTAGTTAAGTAAGCTACTCTCAGAACTGACCTCAGATATCTTTTTCCATCCAAATTTAGGTAATTCATTTCTAAAAAAGTCAAAGACGTCAATTTGATTTTCACTTGTGTCAAATACAAGCCTTCCAGACCAACCAACTTTTCTGGATATAATTATCGAATCTTCTCTAATAAGTTTTGAATTTACGGGGATAGGTATGTCGTCAAACTGAGAAAAATTTAGCTCCTGACTGGGGTCTCCTTCAGGTCCTTTTACTGGAACTAAACTTTCACCTATGCAAGATGTCAGGAAGATAAAAAATAAGAAGCTTATTAGCAGTTTTTTAAGATACATACCATATTTTAGAAATATTACTTTATTTTTCAATATTTATTATTAAATTAATATAATGTTAAAAATTTTAACGCTACTTTTTACAATGTTTTTTACGTCAACCAACGCTTCAGAGAACACTTTTCATGATTTTAGCATAGAATCAATATCAGGAGAAACTATAAATTTTTCTGATTATAAAAATAACGTTGTTCTTCTTGTTAATACTGCATCGAAATGTGGTTTTACCCCACAGTATTCTGGTTTACAAAAAATATATGAAAGATACAAGTCAGACGGTTTAATTGTTTTAGGAGTTCCAACCAACGACTTTAACCAAGAATTGTCAAAGGATGAAGATGTTAAACAGTTTTGCGAGATCAGATTCGGCGTTGAATTTCCTATGTCCTCAATCCAAAATATAAGAGGCAATGAGGCTCATCCAGTTTACAAATGGATACAATCAAATGTCTCCGTTATAGGTCAACCAAGATGGAATTTTCATAAGTATCTAATCGGTAAAGACGGTAATATTATTAATTGGTTTTCATCTATGACCAGTCCGACTTCAGAAGGTTTAATTAAGCAGATTGAAACTGCTTTATACGATGCAGATTAATGTTAGTTGATCAATCTCAAGCAACTCTTCTTATAGTAGATATGCAGGAAAAGTTGTTTGATAAAATACAAGATAGTATTTCAATACTTTCAGTAATAGAAAAGGCCCTATTTGTATTTGAAGTTATCAAAAAACCAGTTGTATTTAGTGAACAATACCCAAAAGGACTAGGACTGACTATAGCAGGTCTTAGAAAAAAACTTTCCAATAATGAATTTGAAAGAATTGAAAAAACTTCCTTTGCATGCTTTGCCCAAGAAGATACAAATGTTAGAGCTAAAGACTTCATTAAATCAAAGCAGGTTATAATTTGTGGAATAGAGACTCATATTTGCATATTACAAACCGCAATTAATCTAAAAAAACTGGGATATGATGTTTTTGTTCTAGAGGACGGGGTTGGTTCTAGAAAAAAAAAAGACAAGGATTCCGCTTTAATAAGGTTGATTGAAAATGGAGTGTATTTGGTTACACTTGAAATGCTAGTTTTTGAATTGTTAAGAAATTCAAATCACGAGCATTTCAAAAAATTATCCAAACTCATCAAATAAAGATAAATTTGTTAAACTGAATAATACATCTTAAATTCAACTGGATGTGGCGCATGCTCGAACTGAAGTACTTCATCCATTTTTAAGGCTATGTATGAATCAATAAGATTGTCAGTAAAAACATTACCAGCCTTCAGGAAGTCTCGATCCTTGTCTAAAGCATCAAGTGCTTCTCTCAAACTACCACAAACTGTCGGAACACCCTTAAGCTCATCTTCAGACAGAGCATAAAGATCCTTATCCATAGCTTCACCAGGATGAATTTTATTTTTTATTCCATCTATACCAGCCATCAGCATTGAGGCAAAAGTAAAGTAAGGGTTGCCAGAAGCGTCCCCAAATCTGACTTCAAACCTTGCTGCTTTAGGGCTACTCACATAAGGAACTCTGCATGCTGCCGATCTATTCCTAAATGAATAAGCTAATAAAACAGGTGCTTCAAACCCTGGTATAAGTCTTTTATAACTGTTAGTTGTAGCGTTAGAAAAAGCATTTATCGCTTTTGCGTGCTTTATAATTCCGCCAATGTAGTAAAGGCACTCATCTGACAATCCGTTGTATCCACTTCCAGCAAATACAGATTTATTTCCCTTCCAAACTGACTGGTGTACATGCATACCTGAACCATTATCATTGTATACTGGTTTTGGCATAAAGGTTGCTGTTTTACCATAAGCTTGAGCTACCATATGAACACAATATTTATATTTTTGAAGATCATCTGCACTTTTAATAAGTGGACCAAATTTCATTCCTAATTCATGTTGAGATGGAGCTACCTCATGATGATGTTTTTCCATATCCAATCCCATCTCAGACATAGTTGAAACCATTTCGGCTCTAATATCTGTTGCTGAATCTACGGGGGCTACTGGAAAATATCCGCCTTTATCCTTTGGCCTATGTCCCATATTTCCACCTTCCATTTCAACACCAGTGTTATACGCACCTTCTTCAGAATCAATACTATAAAATGTATATTCTTGATTGGTAGCCCATTTTACATCGTCAAAAATAAAAAACTCTGCTTCAGGTCCAAAAAAGGCTGTGTCACCAATGCCAGACTCTTTCAAATATTCCTCTGCTTTTTTACCGGTGCTTCTGGGGTCTAATTCGTATGGTTTTCCATCATCTGGTTCTATTACATCACAAAATAACACGAGTTGAGGTTGCGCTGTAAAGGGATCCATTACTGCAGTTGATGGGTCTGGTTTTAAAATCATATCTGCTTTATCGATACTTTTCCATCCAGCAATAGATGATCCATCAAACATGATACCATCTTTAAAAGTACTTTCATCAATCGTCTCAACAGTTTGAGCTGTATGTTGCCACTTACCTTTAGTATCAGTAAAACGAAGATCAACGAATTTTACTTCTTTATCTTTAATCATTTTCATTACTTTATTTACGTCACTCATTTTTCCTCCATTTCAATGACTATATTGCTTTTTTACCAGACTCGCCGGTTCTTATTCTAACTATTTCTTCAACGCTAGAAACAAATATTTTTCCATCACCAATTCTTCCAGTATGCGCTTTTTTTTTAATTACATCGATTACGCTATCAACAATATCGTCGTCTACAATAAGTTCGATTTTTATTTTTGGAAGAAAGTCAACAGCATATTCGGCGCCCCGGTATAATTCCGTATGACCTTTTTGTCTACCGTAGCCTTTAACTTCCGAAACAGTTAGTCCCATGACACCAATATTGTTTAGTTCATCTTTTACTTCATCTAGCTTGAAAGGTTTAATGACAGCTTCTATTTTTTTCATACTATGAACCATAAGGCAAGAAGCGTGCCAAATCAACAAAAAGCTACATTTCCAGTGTAAAGACTTTTAGTTAAAATTGATTCTGCTTATTATTTGAGCAAGTAGAGTATAAAAATTATTCATTTATAAAATCTTTTAAACAATTTACAAATATTCTTAAATTGTCAATGCTATTAGCGTATGAAATTCTCAGAAAACCCTCTCCGTTTGTTCCAAATGAAGAACCTGGAACAGTTGCAATAAATTTTTTCTCAAGAAGATACTTAGAAATTTCATTAGATTTCATATTATTCTTGGAAACTTTTGGAAAAACATAAAAAGCTCCTCCAGGCATTCTGCATTCAACATTATTAATACTATTGAGTTCATCAACTAGGAAGTTTCTTCTATTCTGAAACTCATTTATCATATTCTCAACTGTCTTTTGACTGCCTCGTAAGGCTTCTATACCGGCATATTGAGAAGCAGTATTTACGCATGAATGACAATTGATAGCAAGTTTTTCTGCATAACTAAATATGTTTTTTGGAAATATCCCATAACCAAGTCTCCATCCAGTCATAGCGTAGGTTTTAGACCATCCATCGAGAACTATAACTCTATCCCTTATTTCCTTATATTTCATAAGTGAGTGGTGCTTTAGTTTGTCAAATAAAATTCTACTGTAAATCTCGTCTGACAAAACAAATACTTTAGGGTATTTAATAAGACCTTCAACAAGCTTTTGAAGTTCGGATTCTGGAACAACACCCCCAGTGGGATTTGCTGGGGAATTTAGAATAATTAGTTTAGTTTTTTCATTAACTAAGTCTATTAGTTCTTCCGCATCAAATGAAAAGTTATTTTCCATTCTATGTGGAAGAGAAATAGCCGTTGCTCCCGTATAATCAATCATTGATTTATAAGCAATGAAGCCTGGGTCTGGAGTTATTATTTCTACACCTGGTTGTCCAAACATCAAAAGCGTATAAAAGATAATTGATTTTCCACCTGGAGTAACCAAAATATCATTTGGATCAACAACCACTTCATTTCTGTTAAAAAAATCATTAGCTATGGATTCACGTAATTCTAATATTCCGTTTGAAGATGTATAACCATGATGCCCTTCTTTTAAAGCCTTTATTGCAGCTTCTACTACATTTTTGGGGGTAGGAAAGTCAGGTTGACCTATTCCCAAATTAATAACTTTTTTACCACTCTTTTCTAATTCCTGACTTCTAGCTAATATTGAGAAAGCACTATCACTTCCGATATCATACATTGATTTATTAAGTCCATCCATAAGCAGAATATATATTTCTTAGCTAAATTTTGCAAATTAGAATAATCAAACAATGTAAATTAATTTATTAATAATTCTTTGAAATATTAAAAATTAAGTTTACTATCACTCTATATTGAAATTAATGAACTTTTCTCTATTAAACTGGGATAATTTGATGTCTGAAAGTTTTAAACCCGTTGAAGAAGATCTATACTCAACTATTGAGGATTTAGCCGATTATGCAGGTGAAATTGCATTAGAGATATACCAAAAAAAAATTATTTTAGGTTCTCCTCCCACCGAAGCAGTAAAAGCTTCAATTGAAGCCGCGACAGAGGTAATGATGGATTCAGGTTGTCCAGTAGAGATTTGTGATTTGCTTTCTCAAGCTGCTATTTCAGGTTTTACTAATTATGTAAATAAAAACCCAAATTGTGATCACATGGAAGCTTTTAATGCGGCAGGTGATTCGATTGCTGAGATTTTAGAATCTCAATTGGCATGAGGCTAAATAATAAAGTTTTAAAAATATAAAAGTTATATTCTTTTATATTAAAAATCTTTAAAAAAAAATTATATGAACATTATTAAATTTAGGCTAAATTATTTTTTATTTTGGTGGCTGTAGCTCAGTTGGTTAGAGCGCTGGTTTGTGGTACCGGAGGCCGGGGGTTCAAATCCCCTCAGCCACCCCATTTTATTTTGGTGCAATTGTATAAAAAGTTTCTGTATTTCCNGACGAGTAGCCTGTTTCNGGGTTAAATTCTACTTTTCCTTTACCNTAACCGATTACTCCCTTGTAGACTCCAGTTCCTCCCGTAATTGTGATTGTAGTATTAACAAGACCATTTTTACTGATATCCTCAGGGGTTTGAGCAACACCATCAACTCGAGAGAAAATTTTGCTACCATCATTGTAAATTCCTATTGAATAACCGGTGACTTTTCCATTTTTGTTAATGTAATCACTAATACCATAAAAATCTGTTTTGACTATCCTAAGACCTTCACAATTTTTTTTTGATTTTTTATGATTGGTTTCTGTTTTGAAAATTCTTATCACATGACCTTCAATGTCATCAACATTTATAGATTTCTGAATAGTGTATTTAACTTCATCATTTGAAGTTGAATTTTTAAACTTACATGATGCATTTAAATTAAAAGAAAACAACAGAACAATAATTAGAAAGATCAAATTCATAATATTAGTATTACTATAAAAAAATATTTTACAAGAAGTTTGAAGATATTATTATGAGATTAAAAATTTAAAATTTTAAATTGTTTTGTGTATTGCGTGGCAGTAGTTCAAACATCCTCAGTCGGTCCTTACTTTAATTTTTTCAAAACTTTCTAACTAACTATCAACTAAGAATACACCAAAAATAATTATTAAGGGTTTATAAAGTTTATGTTTCATGTATTAGTTTTTTAAATATTAAAGAATTAGACATTTTGCCAGAATGAATTCTAGGAAAGTAAAAACTTTAAATTGTTAATGTTGTATTAATCAATCTCCAACACCGCTGGTACGAAATTGATTGAGATGCAGTCTATATATCCTACCTTGATGGACGCAAACTCTGTTATAAATAATTGAACTCAATAATAATTAAAATGATTTATTTACATACCAAATAAGTGACTGATCAAATGACTTTGAATTCAGACCCTTTAAATATGCAATTGTTAAATCAATTTCGCGTGGAGTATTTTTTTGAAAAGTTTTTTTTATCCCAAGTCCGTATTGATGTTTTTGATTAGTGTATGTACTAAACTTTGAAATTTTCCCAAAATCACTACTTCCGGCGATTGCCAAATGTACATAGGATATAATCGGTTTTTTAAAGTAAATTAATGGAAAATATTTTAGAACCGTGTTTTTTGAATTTTTTCTATTGATATTTTTATAAAAACCAAAACCATTATTAAAAACAAAATACTTAAATTTATTTTGAAATAGGAATTTATATTCTATTTGATCTGAACTATTTTTCTCAGTGGCTAAATTAAATGAAAAAAAAGTTGAGAATAGAAAATTTTTGTTATTAATAAAATTATATTTGTTTTGAAATTTTACTTTTGGAATTGCTAATGAACTATTTTTTAGATCAGCAATATGTAATTCAAAATCTGTTTCATAGCGTTTATTCCATCCTTTTACGAATTCTAATACTTGATGATACGTTTCATGATTTTCTTTTTTTCTATCAAGATTTATGTGCCCCCTCCATTCAAAAAAAAAATTTCTTATTTCTGGGGACTCGGAAAATTTTATTATTGGATTATCTATTTTGTGATGAGCTTTAATAGGAAATGAAAAGGCTAGATATATTATAGTAAATACTGAGAAAAATTTTATAGAAAAACTAAAAAACCAAGAGTATTTATTTATAGTTATATATATTAATTAAATACTCAGATGAAATTTTCAAAGATAAATTTTAATATTATTATTGCAGGTATTTTTTCGACCTTAATAGCTATCGGTTTTGGAAGATTTATATACACACCTATATTGCCCAATATGCAAAATGAATTATATCTAAATTCAACAAATATGGGGATGATATCCTCATTTAATTATTTTGGTTATCTTATTGGATCAATAATCCCAATTATTTGGAAATATAATAATTTCAGAAAAATGATTATTTTTTCTTCAATTATTTCTGTGGTTACAATTTGTTTGATGGGATGTACCACAGATTTAAGGATGTTTTGTACGTTAAGATTTATATGTGGGATTTCGAGTGCGCTAAGTTTTGTATACACAATATCATTGATGTTTAATTTTTTTAAAGAATCTTTAAACAAAACCTTACAACTTTATCACTTTTCTGGAATTGGTTTGGGCATAGTTATTGGAACTACAGTTGTATGGATAATTTCAACAATAGATCTTATGTGGACTCACCAATGGATTTTTGTAGGTTTGATTGGAGCATTATTATGTACGGGCATTATTATTTTTATCCCTAAGAAATTGGATTATAAAAACGAAGATAGAAATTCAGTTAAAAGTAAACTGCAAATAAATTTTATCGTAATTTCATTGGGATATTTTTTCTTTGGCATTGGTTATATAATTTTCGGAACATTTATAAGTGCAATAGCTATAAATTCATATGAAATTTCTTTTTATCAGTATATTTCCTGGATAATAGTAGGATTATTTGCTATTCCTTCGGTTTTAGTTTGGGATTGGTTATCTAGAAAAATTAGCACAGATTTGTTATTATTTTTTTCTTGTTCGACAGTTACTGTAGGTGTTGCATTTTTATTTTTAAACAATGTTAGTTACTTTTTTCTTGCTTGTTTACTATATGGTTTAGGCGTTCCTGGATCCGTTGCATTAATTTTAGTTGAAGGAAAAAAAAGATTCATTGGGAATGTTAATATTTCTGTCGCTATAATGACCACTGCGTTTAGTATTGGTCAAATAATTGGGCCATATGTTTCCGGCATGCTCATTGATTTAGAAAATAACTACAAGAGTTCAATTTTTTTGGCCATTTCTTGTATGATTTTGTCAAGTATTTTGATGCTAAATCCAAAAAGGCTCAGAAACTTTTAAATAATTGTGCTCCTAGTCCGACTCGAACGGAAATGAACCGAAGTTCAACGGATTTTGAATCTGTTGCGTTGGGTCTAAAACCACTGATTACATTGACTTTCATTGTTTGTATCAATGTTTTTTCTTCAAAATCTGTAAGAATATCTCTATAAATGTAGAAGCATTTATCCAAAATGCTGACTGAAGCTCAGTTTGTTAGAGCGCTGGTTTGTGGTACCGGAGGCTGGGGGTTCAAATCCCCTCAGCCACCCCATTTATTAATATTAAGTTTGATCTGAGCTTTAGTTCTTTGTAATTTTAGCAGATCAAATTTTTGAAACCCAAAAATTATACATCGAAGCAAATGTTTGAGGAAAACTCATTTCAAAATGATTCCAATTCTCGAGACTAAGTTCTGAATTATAGCTGGGATAAAAAACTTTAAACCTTTGCATATGAGAAGAAAATATATCAAATCCTAGGAATTTTAGATTTTGTTTAAAAATTATATTTTCAATTTCTATGGGATTAAATGTGTGTTCAATCTTATTAAATATTAAATCTCTAAAACCTGAAGTAGAATAAAAATCTGGAAATTTAGAAAGAATTTTTATTTTATTGTTTTCTGAATTTAAGATTTTTTTTCTTATTTTTGACATGTTCTTTTTGTTAAAATCTAAATCTAATTTTTTAATTTCATTTCTTAACTCTTTAATAGATGAACGAGCAATTGTACTATAAAGACCTAACTTCATAAATCCATTAGGCTTTAACACTTTGCATAATGATTTTAATCCTTCGAGTGGTTTTTCCATATGATGAAGGACTCCAGTACATATTATCATGTCGAATGATTGCATAAGCAAATCGATATCTAGAAGATCAGTTTGAAAGTATTTAATGTTTTGAATTTTATATTGATCTGTCATTCTCTTTGCATAAGCAAGACTTGTCTTACTAATATCTATTGCAAAAATATCAGCATTATGTATTCCAGAATAATTTAGAATTTGCTGTCCCGTTCCACACCCAGCAATAAGAATTTTCTTTTTCTCTAGACCACTATCACTAAAATGATTATTGGTTCCTTTATAAATAAAATCCTTAAGATTGATTTTTTTTGATAAATTAGTTGTTCTCCACCTAGGAAATGGATTTTCCTCATACTGATTTTTTATTAACAACGATTTTTCGTTATTAATCTCTGAAATTTCTTTGATTTTATTAGCTAAAAGATATTCGTATTTTGAATCACGGAAAGTAAATTTTAAATAATTATTAAAATCTATTGATTCAGATTGATATGAACTTAATTGATTATTTAGAAAATTTAGGGATCCAATGGGTTTGTAAAGAGATATTAGTAGAAGATCATATTCGTCAATTATTCTTTTTTTATATAAATCTTGTTCAATTTTTGATAAGAGTTTGTCTTCTTTTTTTGTTGATTTGAAAATATATTCATTAAAAAAACATTGCTCAGCTAAGCATATTAAAAATTTGTAGATTTTTTTTATGATATTTTTTTCTTTGCTTGTATAAATTTCTAATAAATTTTTTCTTATTAGTGTTAAGAATTCTTCTAAATCATAATCTATTACCAAACATTTTTTTAGAATGAGTTGAAGGATTTCATCATTTAGTATGGAAATTAATTTATCATTGAATTTATAACATTTATCAAGCTTACGGTTTTTAATGTAATCTTTACTTTCATTATAAATTGTAAATTTTAAAAAATTATTAAAACCATACCTATGACAAATATTTTGTTGATTTAGAAAAAATAAACAAATTTCCTTCATTACTTTTTTATTAGCAATTAAAAATCTTGCTGAAGAAAATTTGATGTATATGTTTCTTAATAAATTGTAATTTGACTTGTTAATTTTAAGAGCATAGAAATAATTTTCAATTGCTGAATCAATATCATTCTTCTGATAGTAAGCGTCACCAATATCCAGATATTCTTTAAATTTAATCGTTTCTATTTTTTCTATATCATTTGCATCCACAGTTAGGTGTTAGCAATTTAAATGCCACTCAACCTTTTTATTTATTAAAAATATATAATTTAATGTCTGAGTTAAATTGGTAATAAAATTCTAAGGATTACTATCTTATCTATAAGCTTATTCATATTATTTAGTAATTTGACAAGGTTCAATTTGTAAGTTTGTTTGTGGTAATGGATGTCAATAGTTAAAATACCCTCAACCACTTGATCAACAAAAATTAATAAAAATTATTGACAATTCTCTATATCTACTTTTGTATCTAAAAGTTCATCACCATTATAATTGGTTTTAACCCCTTTTATCGTAGACGCATCTTCAAAATCGAAACCACTACTGATTCTTATGTATCTATCATCGATACATTTTTTATGAGATGGATCAAATGCTACCCATCCTAAATCTTTAATAAATATTTCTACCCATGCATGTGTAGTATTTTCGCCTGAAAGTGTTTCTTCTAATAAAAAACCATTAATATATCTAGCCGGAAGTTTATTAAACCTTGCAATACTGATAAGTATGTGTGCAAAGTCTTGACAAACACCTTTTTTTTGTTTTAACGCATCCCTTGAACTCGTAGAATTTGTAGTTGATCCGCTTACGTAATCAATAGAGTTTGAAACTATTAAATTTAGTTTATGAGCAAATTCAATTTGGTTTTTATTATTTATTTTTATTACCTTTGAAATTTTTTCAATATTTTTACATGGTTTTGTTAACTCAGTTTCTCTAAGAAAACAAAGAGGATTAACTTTCTCTTTTAAACCTTTTATTACACCGGATAAATCTCTTGTTTTTAAAATTCCTTTAGAAGTAATTTTTAGTTTTCCACTAAAATTATTTATAAAAATGTTCTGTATTCTATGCCCTAGTGCATCAGTATGAGATTCTACTATTTTTCCATTACTTGATAATATTTTCCATTCTATGATCTCTTGATTATCGCATAATGATGGATAAAGTTTTAAACATTGTGTAAGTTTTGGAACAATCGAAGAGTATCTATATGTTGTTGAGTGAATAATTTTAATTTTCATTTTTCAATTCCAAAAAAATATTTTTGTTCAAGTTTTTTATAAACAAAATTTATTTCCTCAATAAAAGATTTTAAAAATTCATGTAAACCAATATCTGAAATTTTACTGGCATTTAAATTCTTAAGATTTTTATACATTAATTGTACTTTTGTTTTAGAAGTAGAGTTTTGTTTGTAAAATTTGGATAATCTNGCTAAATGATGATGAATTTTCTCTATTGAAAAAATTAAAGATCTTGGACAAGTCATNTTTAGAATCAAAAAATCTATAATTTTGGTATATGTAATTTCTTGACCTCCATATGCCCATTTAAAAGCTCTAAATGACGAAATTGACCTNAGCATTAAACTCCATTGAAAATTNTCAATTTCACCTCCAACATAGTTTATGCTTGGAAGTAAAATAAAATATTTAACATTAATAATCCTNGCNGTGAAGTCNGCNCTTTCAAAATANGTTCCTAATATTAAAAAATCATAACCATCATTTATAAGTTGAGTATTTAATATTGTGCCTCTTATCAAATTCACTTGTTTTTTTATCCATTCAATTATTTCAGGTAACTCTTTTAAGATATTTTTAGTTTCCTTCAGGTTTTTGNCTAATTCGTGATANGCCGAATTGACNGCATTCCAAACTTCAAGTGTAACAGCAGTTCTNACCATNCGTATATTTTCTCTTGCTGCTGTNATACAGTTTTTGACAGAGGATGAATTTTCGTNATCAAAAAGTAANTAAAAAATAATTTGCTCNTTTGATACNGTTTTATATTTTTTTAAATATTCATATTTTATTCCTGANGTTTCGAGAATTGATTCCCATTCATTNGTATANCCCTTTTCTGTATTNGGAATCAAAGAAATNCTATAACCAACCTCTAAAAGNCTGGCTAGTGAATCGGCTCGCTCNATGTANCTGGCTGACCAAAATAAATTTTCTGCAGTTCTACTCAACATATTAAATCATTCATTTAGCACCCAAGTATCCTTAACTCCNCCACCTTGAGACGAGTTTACCACTAAAGAACCCTTNTTTAAGGCTACTCTNGTCAATCCNCCATTGACTAATTTTGTTTTCTTTGCTCCAACCAAACAAAAGGGCCTAAGATCAACATGTCTTGGCGACAACTCATTTTTATCAAAAATAGGGACTGNTGATAATTCAAGAANTGGTTGNGCTATATAGTTTTCAGGATTTAAAAGAATTTTTTTTCTAAATATTTCAATTTCACTTTTTGAAGATTTNCTTCCAATCATTAGACCATAACCCCCNGAGCCATGAACCTCTTTAACCACCAATNTATTNAAATTATTNAGAACATANTTTTTTTCATTTTTTTCACNGCATCTCCATGTTTTTACATTTTCNAGTATTGGTTCTTCACCTAAGTAAAATTTGATAATTTCAGGTAGGTAAGAATAAATTGCTTTGTCGTCNGCAATACCTGATCCAGGAGCTGAACAAATATTAACATTACCAGACTTATAAGAATCAAATAGTCCAGGAANTCCGATNAGTGAAGANCTATCAAAAGTGATTGGATCAATAAATTTATCATCAATTCTTCTATAAATTATATCTATTTTTTCTGGCCCTCTTGTTGTTTTCATATATGTTATTGATTCGTCAACGAAAAGATCTGGACCTTGAACAAGNTCAACNCCCATNAGATCAGCAAGAAAACTATGCTCNTAATANGCGCTATTAAATGATCCAGGCGTAAGTATNACAACTTTTGGTTCCTTNTTACATTTTCTTGGAGCTAGACTTTTAAGTGCATCTAATAAATAACTTGGATAATCTTCNACTGTTTCAATTTTTAATTTTTCAAATAATTCTGGAAACATTCTCATCATTATTTCTCTATTTTCAATCATATATGAAACTCCTGANGGNGTTCTGCAATTATCTTCTAAAACTTTAAATATATTTTCATTAATTCTTACAATGTCTGAGCCAATTATNGGACTGTAGATNCTTTTAGGGACAGTAAATCCAACCATTTTTATTTCATANGCTGGATTTTTGTATATTAAGTTTNCTGGCATTATATTAGCNTTNACAATTTCACCAGAGTTATAAATATCATTNAGAAANGCATTAATAGCTAATGCTCTTTGAANAACTCCTTTTTTAATTTTTTTCCACTCTGTTCCNGAAATTATCCTTGGAAACATATCAAAAGGTATTAATCTTTCNGATGAATCAAAATTGTTATATACTGAAAAGGTAATTCCAATCTTTTTAAATAGATTTTCAGCCTCATTTTTTTTCTTAACGATTATATTCTCTGGTAAGGACTTAGCCCAGTCATAAATCTTATCATAAAATTTTCTGACTTTTTCATTTTTATAAACTTCGTTATACATTATCTTTTACTCAATGACGAAGTAGAAAGAGACTGACGGATGCGTTCCTTCGGTTTCAAACCTACTTCCGACCAAATTGGTTGAACGTTTATTAGAGATTATAACTAATAATTTTTTATATCAAGTATTAAATTCTTTATTAGTTTCTATGTCTAAGGGTTTAGACTAATTCATGTATCTATTCTAGTTGTCAGTTTTAAATTTTATTTAAAACTTGTACATAATCTCTTAGCAATTTTTTACCTTCAATATTAGACTTTTTCCAAATGGGTAATATTTTTTTTAATGTGTTGTAACCTTTTTCTGTTAATGTAAGTGTATTTCCTTTAAAATTCCTCTTAACAATCTTTATAAATCTTTTTTTAATAAGAATAGATGAATTCCTTCTTATAGTTGAAGGATCCAAATTTAATAGATCAGAAATTTTCGATATTTCAATCTGATTATAGATGTTTAAAAGTGCTAAGATAGGGATTTGTGTTGCATTAATACCAATAACTTTTAAGGAATTATTGTAATTATTGGTAAGTTGTCTGGCCATTGTTCTTAGATTGAAGCATGGACATTTTTCTAATTCACTAATTTCAATAAGTTTCTTCATAATATTTAATACAATACTTTACAAAATTATAAAAAAGAATAAATACTAAAATGTATATACTCGTGTATATACTTGCATTCTATTCCAATAATTTATTTTTAAAGGAGAACCAATGAAATTAGAAAAATTTAATTTAGACGATGGAACATATATTAGATTTAAAAAGATAGGAAAAGGTAAACCTATTTTATTGCTTCATACTTTCAGAAATAGACTGGAATATTCCGATAAACTAGGTGAATTACTTAAAAATAAATTTACAGTATACTCAATTGATCTTCCAGGTTTCGGGGATTCTCCTATTAATACAGAAACAAATTACAATCTTGATTTTTTTACAAAATCAATAGTTAGTTTTATAAAAAAAATGAAAATTAAAACTTTAACTATAGCAGGAGAGTCAATTGGTGCAATTTTAGCAGTTAGTGTATCAAATGTGCTTCCAAAAACTGTCACAAAAGTTTTCATGTTTAACCCGTATGATTTTGATTCTTACTTTGGAGAGGGTATTCAAAGAGGTAATTTTTTTGCAAAATTTATTTTATTTCATGTAGGACTACCCTTTATTGGTAATTTATTTGCTAGTCTAGAAAATAAATTTATATTAAAAAATATTATGAAAGGTGGATTTTACGATAAAACCAAACTATCTGATGAATATTTAAATTTGTTATGTACTTCGTTAAAAAAAGAAGGTTATGTTTATCATTTTAGAAAAGTATTATCACACTTTAATAAAAACAATGTAATAAAAGATATTTATAAAAAGGTTGGTGTGCCGGTCAAACTTTATTATGGGAGTCGTGATTGGGCCAAAGAATCTGATAAATTAAAAACGCAGTACTTGTTAAAAGTAGATAAATTTGAAATAATAAAAAAATCAGCCCATTTTTCTTTTTTAGAAAATACAAAAGCT
>NZHH01000062.1:0-17165 GCA_002691245.1 Rickettsiales bacterium
AAAAAATAAAAAAAGTATAAAGTCATAAATATTTTGATTCCTTTTTTAAATTTCTGCTAATTTCCATTTCCCATTTATCTCCATTTTCTAGAAGCTTATCTTTATTATATATTAGCTCTTCCCTAGTTTCCGTAGCAAATTCAAAGTTTGGTCCTTCAACAATTGCATCAACAGGGCATGATTCTTGACAATATCCGCAGTAGATACATTTTGTCATATCAATATCATATCTGGTTGTCTTCCTTGATCCATCATTTCTTGGTTCAGATTCTATTGTAATTGCCTGGGCAGGACAAATAGCCTCACACAACTTACATGCTATACACCTTTCTTCTCCAGAGTCATAACGTCTTAAAGCATGTTCACCTCTGAACCTTGAACTTAAAATACCTTTTTCAAAGGGATAGTTAATTGTTACTTTAGGTTTAAAAAAATATTTTAAGGTTAGAAATAAACCCGAAATTATCTCAATTAAGAAAAACTCTTTAAAAATAAATGCTATTTTGTTTAACTTTTTCATTAATTCATTATCTAATTTTGTAAATAAATAACAACAGAAGATGTAATTATTATCCAAGCTAATGATAAAGGAAGGAAAACTTTCCAACCCAATCTCATCAACTGATCATACCTATATCTAGGAAGAGTAGCTCTAACCCAAAGAAAAAGAAAAAGTAAAATTGTAACTTTTAATAAAAACCAGACAAAGCCTGGTATATTTTGGAAAAAGGCAATTTCAACTGGTGGTAACCATCCACCTAAAAAAAGAATTGTTGACATAGAACTCATCAGAATCATATTCCCATATTCACCCAGAAAAAAAAGTCCAAAAGACATTGAGGAATATTCAACATTATAACCAGCTACTAGTTCTGATTCAGCTTCAGGAAGGTCAAAAGGAGCCCTGTTTGTTTCAGCTAAAGTAGATATAAAGAAAATAACAAACATTGGGAAGTGAGGTATAACATACCACATATTTTGTTGTTTAAGAACAATTTCACTAAGGTTTAATGAGCCAGATGTAATTAAAACAGAAATTATTATAAGACCAATAGAAACCTCATATGAAATCATTTGAGCGGCAGATCTAAGCGCACCGAGAAATGCGTATCTAGAATTACTAGCCCAACCAGCCATAATTATTCCATAAACACCAAGAGATGAAACAGCAAAAATATACATGACTCCTACGTTTATATCTGCAAGAACAATTTTATAATCAATCGGAATCACAGCCCACCCTACTAAAGCTAATGTAAAAGTAAGAATTGGGGAAAGTATAAAAATTAATTTATTAGAGTTTTCGGGAAAAATAGTTTCTTTAGTCAGTAATTTAATACCATCAGCAATCGGTTGAAATAAACCAAAGGGACCAACAACATTTGGTCCTTTTCTTAGCTGAATTGCTCCAATTACTTTTCTTTCAAAGTAGGTTAGGTAGGCAATGAAAAGCAGTAGTGGAATGACTATAAGCAAAATTTTAAAAACTATAATTAAAATATCAAAAAACATTTATTTTGTTTCTTTCAAAAAGGCTAAAGAACACTCTGACATAATTTTAGAGTTTCGACTAACTGAATCAGTCATGTAAAAGTTTGAAATATTTGATTTTATTTCTTGATCTAAAAATTTATATTTATTTTGTTTATTCTTATTTATCTTTGATAATTTGATTTCATTAATATAACTTAAATGTTCGTAATTCATAAACATCTTTTCTCTTAAATCACTGAAACTTGAAAAAGCTACAAGATTAAATAATTTAGATAGTTTATTTAAGAAATCCCAGGAATGATTGACACCATCAATTGGAAACTTAACCTGGCTTGATATTTGAGGTCTACCTTCAAGATTAACATAGATACCTTCTTTTTCAGTAAAACAACTCATTGGTATGATCAAATCAGCTCTTTTGACTGCTTTATCTCCATGATGACCGTGATAAATTACGAAAGTTTTTTTTGGTATTTTATCAAAGTTAATTTCATCTGCACTCATTAAATATAAAACGTTAAATTTACCTTCATATATTTGTTTGATTAAAGACTTAGAGATATTTTTTTTGTTATAAAAACCTAAATCAAGAGCACCAACTCTTCCCGAAAATGTTTGCAAAACATTGAAACCATTCCAGTCGGAATTTTTTGAAATTTTTTGATAAAAATTTAAACAAAAATTGAATATACCGGCCGCATCATCTTGACACATGGCACCCTGACCTAAGATAAAAAGTGGCATTTTTAATTTTTTAAAGAAATCTAAATTCTTCTTTTCATTTAATTTTTTTAGTGAAGAAGAAGTTACTCCGAGAGAGTTTACTAAAAAATTGGGTTTAAAATTACCTATACTCAAGATCTTATAATTTTTCGGTGAAGATAAAAACCTTTGTCTGATTCTCGACGATAAAATCGGTGCCTCTTTTTTTATATCAGTTCCAATTAGAAGACACGAGTCTGAGTTATCAATTCCTTTAATAGTGGAGTTAAAAATATATGAAAATCTCTGTGATGGAATAAAAAATGAATCATCTTGTCTGCAGTCATAATTTTCGATTTTTAATTCATCGAGGAAATTTTTAAATGAGAAAATGGATTCACAATCAAGTGTGTTTCCTACTAATGCTGCAATCTGTGAGGGTTTTGTATTAGATAAATTATGATGAATAGCTTTTAATATATTTTCTTCAGATTCCTCAATTAACTTTCCTTCAGTATTTCTAGAATAATACCTGTCAATTCTTTGATTACTTATTCCATCATATGCAAACCTTGTTTTATCAGAAATCCACTCATCATTAATCTCTTCATTAATTCTCGGCAAAACTCTTAAAATTTTATCACTTTTTGAATCTATTCGGATACTACTTCCAACTGCATCAAAAACATCAATTGTTTCAGTTTTTTTTAGTTCCCAGGGTCTAGCAACGAATTCATATGGTTTTGAGGTAAGTGCTCCAACAGGACACAAGTCAATAACATTTCCAGACATCTCATAATCCATAGATTCTTCGAGATAAGTTGTAATTTCGGTATCTTCACCTCTACCTATTGCACCTAACTGTTTTTCATTTCCAGCAATTTCTTCAGAAAAGCGAATACACCTTGTGCAATGTATACATCTGGTCATATGAGTTTGAATTAAAGGTCCTAAATTTTTATCTTTA
The DNA here is from genome assembly GCA_002691245.1 of Rickettsiales bacterium. GTDB lineage: Bacteria > Pseudomonadota > Alphaproteobacteria > Methylaequorales > Methylaequoraceae > Methylaequor. Next base: position 3,164 of record NZHH01000062.1, read on the forward strand.
ACCGCCCGTTTTTGTTCAACAAAACGACTAATACCAGTGCCGTATGCCATTGCTTGGTCTTGAAGATCACATTCACCACCTTGATCACATATAGGACAATCTAGAGGGTGATTGATTAAAAGAAATTCCATCACACCTTTTCTAGCCTTCACAACCATCTCAGAATTCGTCTTTATTTTCATTCCTTCAGCTACGGGCATTGCGCAAGAAGCAACTGGTTTATTTGAATTTTCCATTTCAACTAAACACATCCTACAATTTCCTGCTATAGAAAGTTTTTCGTGATAGCAAAATCTTGGAATTTCAACTCCTGCCGACTCGCATGCCTGAATAACAGTGATACCATCTTCTACATCATAAGATTTATCGTCAATGAAAATTTGAACCATCTATGCAACCTTATCGACTTTTTTTGGTTTCTTTAATAAATCGTTTCTAAAGTGTTTTAACAGTCCTTGTATTGGCCACGCGGCAGCATCACCAAGTGCGCAAATTGTATGTCCCTCAATTTGTTTGGTTACTTGTTCAAGAAGGTCTAGCTCTTCTGCTGTAGCGCCGTTTTTATAAACTCTATCCATCATTCTCATTAACCAACCTGTCCCTTCTCTGCAGGGAGTACATTGTCCACATGATTCATGTTTATAGAACTCGGAAAGTCTTAATATAACCTTAGTAATATTGGTATTTTTATTTATTACTATTATGCCGGCTGTACCAAGAGCTGAACCAGCATCTTTCAATGAATCGAAATCCATTAAAACTTCTTCACATAAATTTTTAGGTAAAAGTGGTACGGAAGAACCACCCGGTATTATTGCTTGTAAGTTATCCCAACCACCAATGACATCTCCAGCATATTTTTGTATAAGATATTTCAAAGGAACACCCAGTTCTTCCTCAACATTACAAGGATTGTTTACATGACCAGATATGCAAAAAATTTTTGAACCAGTATTATTTTTTCTACCTAATTTACTAAACCAGTCATGTCCTCTCCTCATTATTGTAGGAACAACAGCAATGGTTTCAACATTATTTACTGTTGTGGGCATGCCGTAAAGTCCTACACTTGCAGGAAAGGGTGGTTTTAGTCGAGGCTGACCTTTTTTACCTTCTAAGCTTTCAATCAAAGCTGTTTCTTCTCCACAAACATATGCCCCAGACCCATAATGTAAATATAGATCAAAATCAAAATTTGAGCCTTTAACATCTTTTCCAAGAAGATTATTTTTATAAGCTTCATCAATTGCCTTTTGAAGAATTAAAGCTTCGTTAAAAAATTCTCCTCTAATATAGATGTAGCACTTAGTAGCTCCGATCGCGTAACCTGAAATCAAGCAACCTTCAATAAGTTTATGTGGTTCATTTCTAATAATATCTCGGTCTTTGCATGTCCCGGGCTCGCCTTCATCTGCATTTATAACTAAATAATGTTGTTTATCTCTAGATTTTGGCATAAAATCCCACTTCATACCTGTTGAAAAACCTGCCCCACCTCTTCCTCTTAAGCCGGATTCTTTGATCGTATTGATGATCTCTTGAGGTTCTTTTTTTAATATTTTTTTAATATCTTTCCAATCTCCTCTTTGAATTGCCGATTTAAGGTAGGGGGTATCTCGACCGTAAAGGTTTTTAAAAATTATATTATCTTTTTTTATCATAAGAACTCTTTCTAGGTTCCGAACCCCTTCTACCGGATTGGGAACCAATTTTTAATTTTTTTTCATTCGTTATATTATTTATTAATTTATCTGTAGTATTCAAATCTAAATCTTCATAATAATCTTGATTTATTTTCACTACAGGAGCATTTACACAAGCGCCCAAGCATTCAACTCTACTAAGTGAAAACATTTTGTCCTTTGAAATTCCGCCAATTTGAACAGCTAATTTTTTTTGACAAAAAGATAATATATCGTCTGAGCCTCTCAGCATACATGGGGAAGTTGTACAAACTTCAATGTGAAACTTACCAACTGGGGAAAGATTATACATTGAATAAAATGTTGCTATTTCTAAGACTTTGATTTCTGGGATCTCTAAAAAACTAGAAACATATTCGATTGCTTTTTTTGGCAACCAACCATTATTCTGGTTCTGAGCTATAGACAACAAAGGCATTATTGAGCTTTCTTTGTAGTTTTTAGGATAAATTTTTAAAATTTTTTTTGCTAATAACATATTTTCCTTGTTAAAATAAAACTCTTTGGGTTGTATTTTGTCTTCAGCAATTTTTTTAAAAGATATTTGACTCATCTATCTATCTCTCCAAAAACAACATCAAGGCTTCCAATAATTGCTACTAGATCTGATAGCATGTGACCCTTAGATAAAAACTCTGTAGCTTGAAGAAAGGGAAAGCCAGGTGCCCTGATCTTACATCTATAAGGTTTATTTGTTCCGTCTGAAATAAGAAGGACACCAAATTCTCCTTTGGGTGCTTCAACCGCAGTGTAGGTTTCGCCAGGCGGAACATGAAAACCTTCGGTAAAAAGTTTAAAATGATTAATTAAAGATTCCATAGATTCTTTCATAACATTTCTTTTTGGAGGAACAACTCTTGGGTCATCACTAATTGATGGTCCATCAGGCATATTTTTTAGACATTGCCTAATTATTGAAACTGATTGTCTCATTTCCTCAACTCTCACCAGAAATCTTTCAAAACAGTCGCCAGTTGAGCCTGTTGGAACTTTAAAATCGATTTCGTTGTAACAGTCATAGGGCTGTTTTTTTCTTAAATCCCAGTTCAAACCGGAAGCTCTAATGCAAGGACCAGAAAATCCCCATTCAAGTGCATCATCAGCTGAAATCTTTCCTATTCCAACAGACCTTTGTCTAAAAATTCTATTTTTTTCAATCAATTTTTCAGTATCATCAATATGTGATGTAAATTTATTACAGAAATTTTCAATATCATTAGAGAGTCCTTCTGGTATATCTCTGTGAACACCTCCCGGTCTAAAATAAGCTGAATGTAGTCTTGACCCTGAAACTCTTTCATAAAATTCCATTAATACTTCCCTATCTTCAAACAACCACAGAAAAGGTGTCATTGCACCTACATCTAGGGCAAATGTGGTTATATTAAGGATGTGATTTAAAATTCTAGTAATTTCAGAGAATAAAACCCGAATGTATTGGCCTCTTTTTGGAACATCTATTTGCAACAGCTTTTCAATTGCCAGCGAGTAAGCGTGTTCCTGACACATTGGCGAAACATAGTCAAGCCTATCAAAATAAGGCAAAGCTTGAATATAGGTTTTATTTTCAATAAGTTTCTCAGTTCCTCTGTGTAAAAGGCCTATATGAGGATCTGCTCTTTCAACAATTTCTCCATCAAGTTCCAAAACTAATCTTAAAACACCATGTGCAGCTGGGTGCTGAGGACCAAAATTAAGAGTATAATTTTCTGTTTTAGTCATCAATTTTCTTAGATTTCTCGTCACCAGGAAGATATTTTGACATTCCTTCCCATGGGCTTAAATTGTTAAAGTTTCTGTATTCTTGTTCAAGTTTTACTGGCTCACTAATGACCTTACCTAACTCATCGTCAAATTTGACTTGTGTAAAACCAGTAAGAGGAAAGTCTTTTCTCAGAGGATGACCAACAAAATCATAATCTGTAAGAATTCTCCTCAAATCTGGATGTCCAACAAATCTAATTCCAAACAAATCCCATGCTTCTCTTTCATACCAATTAGCACATCGGAAAACTTCAGTGACAGAGCTAACAGGTTTATCTACAGGAACCCATGTTTTAACCTTTATTCTAAAGTTTTTTGAAACGCTTAAAAGATTATAAATTAATAAAAATCTTTTATCCTCATTAGGATAGTCGACTGCTGTAAAGTCAATAAGTGTGTGCATATTAAACGAAGGGTTGTCTTTAAAAAACATTAATGTTTTAAGGATATCTTTATCTTGAATAAAGATACTTATCTCATTATTAGAAATATTTATTTTGAATTTACAAAAAGTCATTAAACTTTTGATTAAATCTTTCATCTCCAAAATAAATTTATCGTGTTTTCTTTGACTCATGATCTATATATTTTATTGTCTCTCATTATTTTTTTTTGGAGCTGAAGTATTCCATACAATAATGCCTCTGCAGTTGGGGGACAACCTGGCACATAAATATCAACTGGGACGATTTTATCGCAACCTCTAACAACTGAATAAGAGTAATGATAATATCCACCCCCGTTAGCACAACTACCCATAGAAATTACCCATCTCGGTTCAGGCATCTGATCATAAACTTTTCTTAAGGCAGGTGCCATTTTATTAGTTAGGGTTCCAGCAACAATCATAACATCAGACTGTCTGGGGCTAGGTCTAAATACAACGCCAAATCTATCAAAATCATATCTGCTTGCTGCAGATTGCATCATTTCAACCGCGCAGCATGCCAATCCAAAACTCATTGGCCACAAAGAACCCGATCTTGCCCAATTTATTAGATCATTTGCTTTTGTTATTAAAAAACCATGCTTTGAAATATGTTTTTCCATTTGATCATAGTTTTTTGCATCAACTTTTTTTAATTCCAATCTAGTGCTCCTTTCACCCATTCATATAAAAAACCAACTGTTAAAACAAAGAGAAAAAAAATCATTGACCAAAAGCCAAACATTCCAATTTCATTGAATGCTACTGCCCATGGAAAGAGAAATATAATCTCTAAATCAAAAATAATAAATAGAATGGCAACCAAATAAAATTTTACCTCAAATTTTCCTCTTGTTTCATCAAAAGGTTCAAAGCCGCACTCATATGTTGAGTTTTTTTCAGCATAGGGAGATTTTTTACCAACTAAAATGGATAAAAAGAAAGCCCCAAAAGAAAAGACTAATGCAAACACAAGAAAGATAAGAATTGGTAAGTATTCAATCATTTTACTAATATAGTTAAATATTTTAAAAATTACATCTTAGTTTAATATAGTTAAGTATTTTAAAAATTACATCAATTGTTCATAATTTCATAAACTCTATCAATACTTTCTTTAAAAATAGGATAATCTGTTGAATTTTTAAGTGTATTTGTTGTAATTGATTTAATTGTATTAGATAAAAAATCACAACCCACCATTTTTTCTCTTCCTTTATAGTGATACCACAAACCACCTTCACCAACTTTACAAAATGAGTTTTCATCTATATACACCTGCTTTAACTGAATAATTTTTGCATTAAATCCAAGAGACCTTAGCACATTCAACGCAAGAGGAACATTAAGTAAAGGCACTTCATATATTCTTGAAGTACTTGAAATTACTATCGTCTCATTACTACCTAATAGACCTTTTTTAGAATAAGGAACAAAAATAAATAATTCTCTTTGACTGTTGTCCATTATTCTTCCACCTAAAAGAGAAAAAGCTAAAAGCTTAGATTCCGCAACGTCAGCAACGCTAACCATAGAATTCTCTCCAAAAAACAATGTTCTAACCTCTTGAGGTAATAAAGACTCAATAATATTTTGCTGATATCCATAATCATCATACAAAGATTTTATAGCCATGTCTAAAGACATAGGAGATGGAACTATTTGAGTTCTAATAAACTCCTGAGCAATGTTATTTTGCTTATTCACTGCAGTTGCATATAACCTAAGAATTTTATCAAAAGAAATTTCATAATATCCAAGAATTTGATCACCAAATAGTGTAAAAAATTCGCATTTTTCAGGATGTTTTAAAAGAATTTTAGATGATCTATCAAGAAGTGATGCAAGAGTGGCACCTCCAAGGCTTGCAAATTTATCAATATCTATTTTTACAGTTCTTTCATCTTTAAGTTGTAAGGAATAAAATCTTATCCCTTTGTGTTTAATTTCTTCATCAGTCAAGGGAGGGCCAGACTCAAATTCTTTGGAAGTTGGGTTAAACTTTCTCAATTTAAAATTTAATAGTGTTATTAATTCTGAATCTTTGGATAAAGCACATTCAAGGTCTTCATCAATTTGTTTTAAAGCATTGGGTTGAGAAAAGTCTATATCGTCATCATCTTCTTCCTGAGAAAACAAAGGGAAAGAAAAAAAAATAAATATCAAAAGTAAAGATCTATAAAACATTTATATAAATTATAATAACATTTATTTAATTTTATAGACCTAAATATNNNTGGCGGGAGTGACGGGACTCGAACCCGCGGCCTCCTGCGTGACAGGCAGGCGTTCTANCCAACTGAACTACACCCCCAGANTGGTGGGCGGTGAGAGGATCGAACTCCCGACATCCACGGTGTAAACGTGGCGCTCTCCCAGCTGAGCTAACCGCCCATAATAAATTTGTTTATAATTTATTTTGATTTATTTTTAAACAATTAATTTTTAATGTTTAAATTAATTATTTGAATTAACTGTAAAATTATTAAAAGTGAATGAAAACAAAAATAAACTCTTTAAATCAAAATATTATTAAATGTATGAAATGTAAAAGATTAGTTGATTTCAGAGAAAAAGTTGCTGAACAAAAAACAAAAAGATTTATTAATGAGGATTACTGGGGTAAACCTGTAATTGGTTTTGGAGATATTAAAGCAAAAATTATTATTTTAGGTTTGGCTCCTGCCGCGCATGGAGGAAATAGGACTGGAAGAGTTTTTACTGGAGATAGATCAGCTGATTTTTTGTTTAGGTGCATGTATAAAGCAAATTTAGCTAATCAATCTAATTCTAAACATATGAATGATGGACTTATTCTTAAAAACGTTTATATGACACCCGTTTTAAAATGTGTTCCACCTAATGACAAACCTAAGCAAAATGAACTTAAAAATTGTTTTAATTTTTTGACAAAAGAAATTAATTACCTCAAAAATGCCCAAATATTACTTGCTTTAGGTAAAGTTGCATTTGATGCATGTTTAAAATTATTTAATTGTAAGAAATCGGAGAATGTATTTGCCCACGGAATGTCATATCCAGTGGGAAAGAACTTGACTTTATTTGCATGTTATCATCCTAGTCCAAGAAACGTTAATACTGGAAGGATCAATGAAGAAATGATGCTTAAAGTTTTAAAAAAAGTAAAAAGAAGTTAAATCACATCTCCCAAAAAAAGATGTGATTTTTTATGTTTAATTGAGTGTTTCTTTTAAGCTTTTACCTGGTCTAAACTTAGGTACATTTGCCGCAGGGATATTAATTGCAGCACCAGTTTGTGGATTTCGTCCGGTGGTTGCCTTTCTTTTTGTAACTAGAAAAGTACCAAACCCAACTAATCTTATGTCTCCTCCACCTTTTAATTCAGAAGTTATGGTATCGAAAACAGCATCAACAGCTTTCGCACTGTCAGTTTTACTTAAACCAGTATGGTCTGAAACTTTGTTTACTAGATCGTTTTTATTCACTCTAGACCCCCTTTTTAAAAATTATAAGAAGTATAAATTAATATACATTTTCAATATTATATGAAGATGAGGCCTAGTCAAACACAATTTTAATGTCTTAGTGTATTTTCCTTAGGATTCATTGGTTTATCCGATAACCCTATTTTTTTTTGTTTAGGTTTTTTGTAAGGAGATATTTTTGATGTGAAAGCTTTTTTTATGATTTCGTTAGCACTTTCAACGAAATGTATTTCTATGTTGTTGACTATTTCTTTTTCGTCAATTTCTGTTAGATCCTTCTTGTTATCCTTTGGAATTATGACTTCTTTAATCCCACCTCTTACAGCTGCTAGCAATTTTTCCTTTAAACCTCCTATCGGCAAAACTCTACCTCTAAGTGTTATTTCTCCGGTCATAGCAATATTATTTTTTATAGAAACACCTGTAAATGCCGATATAATTGATGTAAACATAGCAATTCCAGCGGAGGGCCCGTCTTTCGGAGTTGCACCTTCTGGAACGTGCACATGAATATCATGTTTTTCAAATAAGTGTGGAGATATTCCAAATTTAGCAGAATTGGAGTGTACGAAACTTTGAGCAGCTTGAACTGATTCTTTCATTACATCACCAAGTTTACCAGTGTAAATGGCTTTTCCTTTACCAGGCATTATGACAGATTCTATTTGAAGCAGCTCACCGCCAACTTCTGTCCAAGCTAAACCGGTACAAACGCCTACTAAAGATTTACTCTCAATTTCTCCAAACTTAAATTTTTTGACACCAAGATAATTTTCAACATTATTTTTAGAAATTGAGAGAGATCTTTTTTTATTCATAATGATATTTTTAAGAGCTTTTCTAATAATTTTTGAAATCTCTCTTTCAAGTGACCTAACTCCAGATTCCCTGGTGTAATATCTAATAATGCTCTCAATTGCGGTTTCCGCAACCTTAACTTCTTTCCCTTTAATTCCATTATCATTTAGTTGCTTAGGTAAAAGATATTTAGTTGCAATATTCTTTTTTTCATTTTCTGTGTATCCTGAGATTCTAATTACTTCCATTCTATCGACTAGAGGTTGAGGAATATTAAGGGTATTAGCAGTAGTAACAAACATAACATTTGAAAGGTCATAGTCCACTTCAAGGTAATGATCGTTAAAATTTTTATTTTGCTCGGGATCTAAAACTTCAAGTAAAGCTGAAGATGGGTCACCTCTCCAATCCGCACCGAGCTTATCTACTTCATCGAGCAAGAACAATGGATTGGAGTATTTGGATTTTTTTAAACTCTGTATGATTTTTCCAGGCATTGAACCAATGTAAGTTCTTCTATGTCCTCTGATTTCAGATTCATCTCTAATTCCGCCTAACGAAACCTTAATAAAAGGTCTACCAAGTGCTTTTGCTATTGATTTACCAAGTGAGGTTTTACCAACTCCTGGGGGGCCAACTAGGCAAAGGATTGGACCTTTTGGTTTTTTTACTCTTGATTGTACAGCAAGGTATTCAATGATTCTATCTTTCACTTTTTTTAGTCCGTAATGATCTTTGTCTAAGGTTTTAAGAGCTTTCGATAGATTTATATCAACCTCAACATTTTCATTCCATGGCAAAGAAATTATCCAATCTAAATAGTTTCTTACAACAGTTGCTTCTGCGGACATTGGGCCCATCTGCTTTAGTTTCCTCACTTCAGACTTTACTTTTTCCATAGCTTCATCGGAAAGTTTCAGCTTTTTTAATTTATCTTCAATTTCTACTATCTCATCCTTTACGTCTGATGTCTCACCCAACTCCTTTTGAATTGCCTTTATTTGCTCATTCAAGTAATACTCTTTTTGTGTTTTATCCATCTGCCTTTTAACTCTACCTCTTATTTTCTTTTCAACCTGAAGAACGCCAATTTCATCATCCATGTAATCAATTATTTTAGTTAACCTGTCCTTAACGGAAACTGTTTCAAGTAGTTGTTGTTTTTCTGATAATTTATTACCTAGATGTGCACCCATGGTATCAGCTAGTTTACTGAGATCAGTGATTTGGTTTAAACTGACTAATATTTCAGGGGGAACTTTTCTATTCAATTTTACGTAATTCTCAAATTGATTGATTGCGGTTCTGGACAAGGCGTTCATTTCTTTGTCTTTAGCTCCAACATCTTGTGGAACAGGATCCAAATATGCCTCAAAAAATTCATTATTTTCTGAAAAATGAGATGTTTTTGCTCTCTCGATACCTTCAACTAAAACTTTGACAGTTCCATCTGGCAATCTAAGTAGTTGAAGAATTGAAGCAATTGTTCCATACGAATATATATCATTTGTTTGAGGCTCATCAACGTTTGCATCTTTTTGAGCGACTAAGAAAATCTCTTTTTCAAATTTTTCTGCATAGTCTAATGCTTTAATTGATTTTGACCTTCCAACAAACAGAGGAACAATCATGTTAGGAAATACTACGATGTCTCTTAATGGTAGGACACAAAAAGGATCTTTAAAGTTTGTCATTAAGCTTTTTTATTAATAATTTTGTTAGATTTATCATATATGTATAAGGGTTTGGAGCTGCTCTCAATAACTTCTGAGTTTACTACAATTTCGTTTACTCCTTCAACACCTGGTAAATTATACATGGTATCTAGTAAAATATTTTCAAGAATAGATCTTAAACCTCTGGCGCCAGTAGTTTTCTCAATTGCTTTTTTTGCAATCAAAGATAGAGCATCATCAGTAAACTCCAATTTTACGTTTTCAAACGCAAATAACTTTTGATACTGTTTAATCAAAGCATTTTTTGGTTTTGTTAGAATCTCGATCAGGCTGTTTTCATCTAAATCATCTAAAGTTGCAATAACTGGAAGTCTTCCAACAAACTCTGGAATTAGTCCAAATTTTAGAAGATCTTCAGTTTCTAGTTTTTTAAGTATATGACCTATTTCTTTTTCGGATTTATCCTTTACTTCAGCTTCAAATCCGATGCTTGACTTGTCTCCTCTGGTTGAGATGATTTTATCAATACCAGCAAAAGCACCACCACATATAAATAAAATATTAGTGGTGTCGACTTGAAGAAAATCTTGCTGAGGATGTTTTCTTCCTCCTTGAGGGGGTACTGATGCTACAGTACCTTCCATTATTTTTAAGAGAGCTTGTTGAACACCTTCACCGGAAACATCTCTTGTAATTGAGGGATTATCTGATTTTCTACTTATTTTATCTACCTCGTCAATATAAACAATTCCTCTTTGTGCTCTTTCTACATTATAGTCTGCAGCCTGAAGTAACTTAAGTATGATATTTTCTACATCCTCACCCACATATCCTGCCTCAGTAAGTGTTGTTGCATCAGCCATTGTAAAAGGAACATCAATTATTCTGGCCAAGGTTTGGGCAACTAAAGTTTTTCCAGAACCCGTTGGACCTACCAATAGTATGTTTGATTTTGATAGTTCTACGTCTGAATTAATTGATGCATTATCTATTCTTTTGTAATGATTGTGGACAGCAACAGAAAGAATTTTTTTTGCATCATCCTGTCCTACAACATAATCATTTAGTAGGTTATAGAGTTCTTTTGGAGTTTCAACATGGCCAGATTTAGGAGATGATACTACCTTATTCTCTTCTCTGATGATATCCATGCAGAGTTCTACACATTCATCACAAATGAAAACTGTTGGTCCTGCAATAAGTTTTCTAACTTCATGCTGACTTTTTCCGCAAAAACTACAAAATAGCGTGTTTTTATTATTTTTTGATTCAACCATTAATTATTATATAATTATAAAATTATTTTAATACTGCAACCTTTATTCCAAAATTAAATTATTATTATTTTTTTAAATCAGGTCTTTCTGAAACAACTTTATCAACAATCCCAAACTTTTTTGCTTCTTCAGCATTCATGAAATTGTCCCTATCCATCATTTTTTCGATTATATTAAGGGGTTGGCCGGTATGTATTTCGTAAATTTTATTTAAGCTTTTCTTTAGATTTATTATTTCTTTAGCATGTATTTCAATATCTGAAGCTTGTCCTTGAACACCCCCAGAAGGTTGGTGTGTCATTACTCTAGAATGAGGAAGACAATACCTTTTCCCTTTTTTTCCGGCCGTTAATAAAAGCGACCCCATACTCGCAGCCTGACCTATACAAACCGTTGAGACATCTGGTCTTATATATTGCATAGTATCATAAATTGCCAATCCAGAAGAAACAACTCCGCCAGGTGAATTTACATACAGAAAAATATCTTTTTTTGGGTCCTCTGACTCTAAGAAAAGGAATTGAGCACAAATGACACTTGAAACAGCGTCATTAACCTCTCCAGTTAAAAATATAATTCTTTCTTTTAAGAGCCTTGAAAAAATGTCATATGACCTTTCACCTCTATTAGTCTGCTCAACTACCATTGGAATTAATGAACTCATTTTTTATTCTCCTTTTTATCTGATATTAATTTTTTTTCGTTTTGCAAAAAATCTGATTTAAAAAGCTCATCAATCGAACAAATCTTATCTTTTTTATTACAACTGTTAACAACAAATTTCATTACTTTTTCCTCTAAAGCAATACCTCTCAGGTTATTCATTAAATTAGGGTTATTTTTATAAAATTCTACAACTTGTTTTTCTTGCCCTGGATATCTAGTAGCTTCACTAACCACGGCTTGTGTTAAATCAGCATCTTCAACCACAATATTATTTTTATCCGATATAGAATTTATTATTAGTCCTAACTTCACTCTTCTGTTTGCTAATTTTTTTATTTCGGATTCGTTTCTTTCTTTTTGTTCGCTTTGATTTTTTAAAAATTCAAACTCAGCATCGACCATTTTTGTAGGGATTGTAAAAGAAAATTCTTTTAACATTTTTTCAGTCGCTTCCCTCCTCATTTTGAGTGCCGACAATTGTTCAAAATCCTTATTCATTCTATCTTCAATCTTTTGTTTAAGGACTGTTAAATTTGTTTCTCCAACTTCTTCAGCTAATTTATCGTCAATTAAAACTTTTTTTACTCTTTCTTGTATATCTTTAATTTTCAATTCAAAACTCGCTTTTTTCCCAGCTATTTTCTTTACCCTGTAATCTTCAGGAAAGATCACACTAATAGTTTTTTCTTCTCCAATTTCAGTGCCAATCATCTGATCCTCATATCCAGGGATATATTTACCTGAACCTAAAACAACCGTTTCATCTTTTCCTAAACTCCCTTCGAAAGACTTACCATTAATTGACCCCTCATAATCAAATAAGACTAGATCGCCTTTCTTTGATCTTCTCTTTTTTTGTAGAGGAATAAATCTTTCGTGCTTTTCAGCAATCTGTTCCAAAGAATTATCAATATCTTTTTTTTCAATTTTTAATTTTGACTTTTCAATCTCAATCTTTTTTAATTCAAAATCAGGAATATCAGGCATAAGCTGAAATACTGCATTAAATTCTAGATTTTTTCCCTCCTCATAATTTTTGATATCTACTTTGGGTTGAACTGATGGTTTTAATTTTCGATCTCTTACTTCTTTTGTCAAAGACTCGTTAATTAACTTATCTAAAGTTTCTGAAATTATGTTTTGACTATATCTTTTTTTTATAATAGAAACTGGAACTTTTCCTGGTCTAAAGCCTGGAAGATTTACCTTATTTTTTAGATCGTAATATTTTTTATTTAATTCATCATTGATTACTTTAGCTGGAATTGTGACATTCCACTCTACAGTCAATTTATCCTTATTTTTTATCTCTTTTATATTCATTTTCTTATGGTACGGGCGGAGGGACTTGAACCCACACGACATAAGTCACTAGAACCTAAATCTAGCGCGTCTACCAATTCCGCCACGCCCGCTAAAACAATTATAAAGAACAACATTATTCTTCTTAAATCAATTATTATTTTTTAAAGAGTTGATGGTATGAGGTATTTTTTTAAGAAAATCCTCTACGACAACATTATTTATTGATTTTGAAATCTCATTTTGAATCCAAACTCCTGCAATAACAGCACTTTTAAAGTTCATTTTTTGAGCTATCAACCCAGCCACTAAACCACATAGAATATCGCCAGAACCTGCAGTTGCTAAATTATTATTTTTAAGACTATTAATCCAAATATCATCATTAAAAAATGAAATAACTGAATCATGTCCCTTAAAAAGGACATGATTTTCTATGGAATTGGAAGCTTCAACACAATTTAGAATTTTTGAATCAAATACATAATTAAAAATTCTTTTAAACTCGCCAACATGTGGAGTCAGTAAGATGTTTTTTTTATTTTTTAAAAAATCTTTAAATTCATTCTTTTGAGTCTCAAAAACACTTATAGCATCTGCATCAATTATTATTGGACCGTTAAAAATTTCTAAAATCTTAATAATTTTCTTTTTGCTAAATTTTTTTCCTAGTCCAGGGCCAATTACTAAAGCATCCTTATTATCTAAATCAGATTCTTCATATTTTTTTATTATTGTTCCTGGTTCTGAGTCGGAATACAGATTGATATATTTTTTATCAACTGCAATGGTTGATAGTCCAGCACCTGATTTTCTAGAGGAATATGCTACCAATCTAGAAGCACCTGGCATCTCACCTCCGATAACTAAAACATGTCCTTTATTATATTTGTTAATTCCTAAGTCAAAATTTGGTATTTGT
>NZHH01000063.1:0-11084 GCA_002691245.1 Rickettsiales bacterium
AAAGAAATTTCAAGCTCCAAGGTATTTGTGTTAATGCAAAAAGCCCAACAGTTGCAATTTCTATATTTTCTCTTGTTAACCATATTAATAAAGTTGATAACACCATGTAAAGTGGAATTCCGCTTGCAATACCCATTAAAAAAATAACAAAAATTTTTTTGGATAAATATATTTTTAGTAAATTATTATTCATAATTATTGTTGAATTTTAAATTATAATAACAATAATAGAATTATGCATATTAAAATTTTTATTTACACTTTATCAATACTAGGATTATTTAAATTTTATCCTGCCAATTCATCAGACAAAGTTCCAAATATTGTTGGAACATGGGTTGGTGAAAATAAGACTTTGTCCGAACAAAGAGGCTTTAGAACATGGGAAAAAAAAGTTGAAATCATTGAACAAAAAGGAAGAAGATTTAAGGGTACCTTTTCTTATACAGACGGTACAAAAAATTTCTTCGGTGTTATTCACCCAGATAATACCACAATAACTTGGGTCGCATCCAACAGTAGAGGTTACAATCTAGGAAAATTATTAAGCAATAACAGATTGAGCGCATGTTACGTAGAATCGGGTATTGACGCAACTGCTGGGTGTGCAGACCTAACAAGAAAGTAATCTAAAATATTACTTTTGCAAATAATTCTCTAACATACGCACTCTTAGTAAACTTCAAATCTTTTACAAGACCCTTCCAGTATACTTTGGTGTTTTCAAGTATAACCGTTTCATTAAAATATTTTAAAGCTCCTTTCATATCAGATGTTACAACTATTAAAGTTGTATTATAACTTTTAGATAATTGTTTAATAATTTTAAATATAACATTTGTTTTTACAGGATCTAACCCTGCTGTGGGTTCATCTAGTATTAAAAACCTCGGTTTGTGTGAAATAGCTCTGGCAATTGCGACTCTTTTTCTCATTCCACCGGAAAGCTCATTAGGAAATAGAAAAGCATCATTTTTTTCTAAGCCTACTTGCTCTAAAATTTTAAAAGAGTCATTAATTAATTGCTTTTTTGGCACTTTGTCCAAACTTCTGAACATAACATTTTCCCAAACATTCAAACTATCAAAAAGGGCATCTTTTTGGAAAACAACACCAAAACTTTTGTAAATTTCATTTATTCTCTTTTCTCTTACACTTATTCCGTCAATTGTTATTTGGCCAGAATCAAAGTTTAGAATTCCCATAATTGTTTTTAGAAGAGAGCTTTTACCTGAAGATCCTCTACCTAGTATACATAAAGGACTATTAGGATTAACTGTAAAACTAATGTTATTAAGTATAAATTTATGATCTATTATCAATGATACTTTTTTTAAAACGATTGTATTTTTCATAACATTTAATGCTACGATATCATATGGAGATAAATTATAAACAAAGATTTATTCATTTTAAGAAAGGAACAGTTGTGCTTGCCGGGGCAGGTCCCGGTTGCAAAGAATTAATTACACTTAAGGTATATAGTGCTTTAAGGGAGGCAGATATCATTATTTATGATGCACTAGTGAATGAAGAATTACTTAATTTATCAAACAAAAGTTCTCAGCATATTTTTGCTGGAAAAATATCAAAAAAAAAAGCTTGTTCTCAAAAGGATATTAATGAATGGATGGTTTATTATGCAAGAAAAAATAAAAAAGTATTAAGGCTTAAAGGAGGTGATCCAAGTTTTTTTAGTAGAGGAAGCCAAGAGATAAAATTTTTAATAAAAAGCAAAATTAAATATCAGGTTTTTTCGGGTATTTCTTCATCGCAACAAGCAATAAAAAAAGCTAACCTAAATTTTTTTATGAGTAATGGTATTTGTAATTTTATTACAGGTCATAGAAAAATTATTGATGAACAAAAAGTTTCAGACATCAATAAAATTTTTCATAATAAAGGTAAAATAATTGTATATATGGGTATTGGACAAATAAAAAAGATTTCAGGTGAACTAATCGATTTAGGAATGTCAAAGAAAACAAATGTGACTGTAGTTTCTAAGACATCATTTAGCAGTGAAAGAATAATTTTATCAGATCTTAGTAATATAGCTAAGCAAATTATTAAACACAGAATTCTACCTCCATCAATAATTATTATTAATTAAAGTGATCATAAATTGAAAAAATATATTGAATATTTCTTTTTGATGTTTTTCTTTTATTTATTTAAAATACTTGGAGTAAGAATATCATCTTTTTTAGGAGGATCTATTTTATTGTGTTATGGGCTTTTTTCTAGAAGGAATAACATCGTTAAAAAAAACCTTAAAAGAGTTTTTCCACAAATTACAGAAAAGAAACAAAATCAAATTATAAATGAAATGTGGTTCCATTTTGGTAGAGTTATCGGTGAATATCCAAATTTAAATCGTCTTGAAATAGGAGAAAATAAGAATATTTCTGTATCAAATGAAGAAAATCTAATTAAACCACTACAAAATAATAAAAATTGTTTATTTTTTTCTGCTCATATTGGAAACTGGGAACTTACATCACATCTGCTTACAAAGCGTGGTTTTAAAATTCATTTCATATATCGAGCACCAAACAACAAATATGTAGATAATTTATTAAGACAGATTAGAAATGATTATGGTGTTGATTTAATAAAAAAAGGTAACAGAGGAGCTAGAGAATGTTTGACTGTTCTAAATAAAAAAGGTGGGCACATTGGGATGTTAATAGATCAAAAAATGAATGATGGAATAAATTCAAAGTTTTTCAATGAAGTTGTTAAATCTCCATCTGCAATTGCTAAATTTGCTCTACGGTTTAAATGTCCTATCATCCCAGCTGTATGCCTTAGAACAAATTCTACTTTTTTTAATGTTTCATATTTAAAACCAATTTCACCAAAAAAAATTAAACAACTGGGAAACGAGAAGAGAATCATGAATTATCTGAATAAATATGTTGAAGATTGGGTAAGGAAAAATCCCGAACAATGGATATGGTTTCACAATAGATGGAATAACTAAAATTTTGATTCAATTATCTTTGAAACTCTTTGTGCCTCGTTTATTGATTTATAGGTCCAAATGTTAATTTCACCGTTAAAACAACGCACAATTTTTTCTTTTTCAAGCTGTAATGAAAATTGTTTAATTTTTTTTTTTAGTTTTTCAACTTTATGAATAAAAACAGGTTGCCCTGTAGTAATACAATCAGAAATCATACTGACAGAATCTTGAGTCACAATGAAATAATCAGATTTACTAATTAAATACCAATAAGGATTTGGATCTTTATATTCGCAACAAAAATGATTAGGCTTTTTTTCATCCAATATTACTTCTTTTATTTTCTTTCCAGTTCTTCTGGACAAACAATATATAACATTGAAATTATTGGAAATTTTATTAACATTTTCAATTAATTTTTTTATATTTTTAACACTGATATGTGAACTTTTGCCACTTCCTCCAATAAAACAAGAAACTGTTTGTTTATTCGAAAATAGATTTTTAAACTTTTTTTTTTCGTATTTAGATATTGGTTTTTTATTAACTAACGTCCCATAAGTTTCCTCTATATTATCTAAATTATTAAATTTTGTTTTGTCATGAAATGGTAATAGTATTAAATCAAATTTATCCCTTAAAAAGTAAGGATCAAGTATGTGAATATTTCTACAACGATTTTTTGTTTTGAATAATATGCTATAAGGTGCAGAAATCCTACCACATGAAATGACAAGGTTAAAACCACAAGATTTTATATTTTTAAGAATATCAGTTGCAAAAAGAAAAAGAAAAATTAAATAGTTAGGTAAAAAATGAATTATTTCTTTCTTTATAATTTTATATTCCACCTCTGTTTTATTTTTTTTCTTTAGATAATTAAGTAATGCATTGCATTGATCAAGGCTACTTTTTTTTTCATCAGTTATAATGAGTATTTTTTTCATAAAATATTTTTTTCTTTATACAAAAGAATATCAAATTTTTATATAAAATTGCTAAATAGATCATAAAGATCATTGCAAAAATGTTATCACTAAAAAAATGTCCTCCCATTGCCATCCTACAAAAGAAAACTAAAAAACCTAAGATAAAGTTAGCGATTATAAATAAAGGATTTTTCATAAGAATTGTTCCAACTATGAATGAAAATGCAGCAGATGTTTCCCCACTGATCCATGAACAATTTCTTTCACACTGATCAGATTTTACAAATGCAGGGGTAAATATTTTGTCACCACCGAATTCTTCTACATGCACTGGTCGAGCTCTACCCTATGTATCTTTGAAATATAAATTTGCAATTAATCCACATCCTATAGCTGGACCAAGTATAAGGCCAATCAAAGATAATCTTATTCTAGAATTTTCAAGCATTTTTATTTTCTGAATTCTATTTATTCTTCGTGTTAATAATATTAATATCGCCAAAATAGGAATTATTATCATAAAGTCCTTCAAAAAAGATCTTAGGTATTTAATAAAAATATATTTTTCAGAGATAAACTCATTTTCTATAAAAAATAATTTTGATAAAAATATATCAAGTTCTGGGAAAGACAAGAAAAGTAATAAAAAGAAAAAAAAAAATAAGGAATTATAAAAAAATAATTTTTTAGTTATTTGTCCATACATTTATTAATTTAAACTTTACTTAAAGTCTCTTTTTGGTTTTAGAATATTCAAATATCGCAACCTTAGAACTATAATGGCAATGGCAATAATTAGTATTGCTAAAGACTCATATATAAGAATTGATGGATCTAAATCCTTTTTTTGTAAAATTATTAATCTTGATATGGCTGTTATCGCTATAACTAAAGGATATGTTATCCTTATTTCAGCATTAGCAAGATAAACTCTGATCATACCCATCACTTCAACATAGATAAAAAGAAGAAGAAGATCAGCTAGTTCGACTTTCATCTTTTTTATCATTAAACTAATCTCAATGACAAAACCAACAATGGCTCCAGCTAAAATCAAAAGAACAGAAATAATTTGTATGAATCTTATAAATTTTTCAACATTCATAGATATATAATTGCTTATTTTTTGATTAAGTCAATTAAACATTTAATCAAATAATCTATTTGATTAAATGTATTATAGGAATGAATGGAGATTCTATTAAGACTCTTAATTTTTTTTTTTTCAAAATATGATTGGCTCGTTGCTTTATTTATTAAAGATGAAAGTATTTTTTTTGAAATTAAATATTTATATATAAAGCTTGAATTAATATTTTTTATATTAAATGTATGTATGCCAGACAAAAAATTGATATTCTCATAAAATTTAATATGTTTGTGGTTTTTAAGTTTATTTCGAAAATAATTACTTTTTTTTTTTATATCTAATTGGATTTTTTCTATTGTTTGCTTATTGATTCCTTTGATAGCTTCCGTCAATCCTAATTTCAAAGCTGGGGAATATTCAAAATTTTCAAATGTTTTTGATTTCATAATTTTTATTTTATTATCTTCAATTCTACAGTTTTTTAAATCTAAAACTTGTGGACATACAGAAATATTAATTTTAGAGTTAAGATATATAAACCCNGTTCCTCTTGGNCCTCTTAAATATTTTCTTCCTGAACCTACCAAAACATCACATTTAATTCTTTTAACATCGATATCAACCTGACCTAAAGATTGACAGGCATCAAGAACAAAAAGTNTTTCTGGATATTTTTTCTTAATAAATCCACCAATTTTTTCAACTTCTATTATATCTCCACATTGTGAAGCTATGTGACAAACACAAATCGCGACTGTATTGGAATCAATTTTACTCTCCAAGTCTTTAATACACACACTACCGTCATATTTTAATTGTGAGATTCTTATATTTAAAAAATTTTTTTTAAAATAAATAAAGTTACTTCCATACTCATTATCTAAAATCACAATATTTTGTTTTTTTGAAATTTTTATTGAGTTAAGAAATAAATTCCACGCTACNGTTGAACTTTGNAGAAAGGAAATTTCATTTTCTTTACATTTTANTAATTTCGNTAAACTNGTNTAAAACTTATCAATTTTTTTTTTGTATANAGTTTCTGCATAATATCCCCCNTATTTTTTTTCTACCTGNAANTATTTGNAGATCNCTTTATCAACAGAATTATAGGATTTACTNGAACCTGCGTTATTAAAATTTACGTAATTCAAAAACTAATAACTTTCAAAAAAAAAATACCGAAAAAAGATTCTTTGTCTTTTAAAACTTTTTTTATCTCCATTTTAGCNGATCCAACAAGNTCCCTAAANTCTTCNATNGAATATTTATANGANTTTTCAGTATGTATAGTCTCACCAACTTTAAAAGTTATGNGATTATTCATGAAATTTACTGAATGATTTCTATTACTAACTAAATGCATCTCCACNCTACTTTCTTCATTGTTAAAAAAAGCTTTATGNTTAAAATTNTCTGAATCAAAATAAGTATTAAATTTTTTATTTANACCATTTAAGATATTTTTATTAAATAATTCAGTTACACCCTCTGAGTCATTATAGGCCNTCTCAATTATTTTTTTATCTTTTTTAAGNTCNACCCCNACAATTAAATAATTATNTTTTCCTAAAATCATTGAAAAACTTTTTAATAATTTTTTTGCTTCATCTGGACANTAATTTCCAATTGTTGANCCTGGAAAAAAACCAATCTTTTTTTTCTTATTATTTNTAAACTTTTTTATTAATTGGATTTGGTTAAAATCAGCACAAATAGCTTTTACTTTTAAATTTGGAAAATATTTTGCTGAGTGAAGTGCATTTTTAAATAGAAAATCTTTACTTATATCAATAGGAACATATTCACATGGTTTTTTTAGTGACTTTAACAGCTTTTTTATTTTTTTATTTGATCCACTACCAAACTCAATTACAGACGAATTAGANGGAAAATAATCATNAAATTCTTTGCTANTNTCTTCTAAAATTTCCATTTCTTTATGGGTTGGATAATAGTCTTTTAATTTTGTAATTTTATCAAATAAAATAGATCCGGTCTCATCGTAAAAGAATTTTGAACTGATTTTTTTTTGTTGTTTATCTAGAAGACCATCTAACACTTCAGAGGTATCGTTTTCAATTGTATTGCAAAGATTATGATAACTTATATTATCTTCATTCATAATAAGTCTTCTATAAGTCTCAAACCTGAAAATTGCCATCTATTGTGAGGATAATAAAAGTTTCTATAAGATGATCTAATATGATTTTTCGACGTAGCAAATGAACCACCTTTAAGAACAAATTGGTTACACATAAATTTACTNTTGTATTCCATTAGTTCCTTTTTGTATGGTTTATAATTTTTATAAGGTGCATAGTTACTTGAGGTCCATAACCAAAGATTGCCATAAAGTGAATTGAAATAAGTTGAATTTTTGTAACTAACCTCCATAAAATTATTTTTTTCTAAAAGATTTCCTTTTTTACTTTGTAGTTTCAATAAATATTCAATTTCTAATTCAGATGGTAATCTTAATCTTTTATATTTTNCGTAAGCACATGCTTCATAAAAGCTTATATGCGAAACAGGTAATGCACTTTCAATTTTTTTCACACCATTCAAAGTAAAGTGGTGATTATTGTCCAACCAATAAAGTGGTCTAGTTATATTGTTTTTCTTAATATAATCCCATCCGTCAGATAGCCAGTATTCATGAGAATCGTAACCTCCATCATCTATAAATCTTCTCCATTCATCGTTACTAACAAAATTAGTTAACTTTAGTGGATCAATAGAACTGGTTCCTTTTGGCATCTCATTATCATAACAAAAAGTTTCTGCAGAACATCCATACTCAAATACCTTAATTTTCTCCACAACAAATTCATTATTATGATTTTCAGAAAATTCTTTGACTGAGTTACCCTCCGAATAGGATGGTTTAAGAGGATTAGAGTAAAAAATATTTTTTATATCCATGAGAATTAATTCTTGATGTTGTTCTTCATGGTTTATTCCAATTTCAATAAGAAAATTTAAAGAATTATTAATTGTTAATAATTTACTTATTTTTTCATCGATATAGTCTCTATATTTTAAAACCTCTTCTAAAAGAGGTCTATTTAAATATCCTCTTTTTTCTCTAGAATTAAATGGTCCAACACTATTATAATAAGAATTAAAAATAAAATTAAAGTCGTTATCAAATATTTTGTAACCCTTAAGATAGGGAACAAGTAAAAAATTTTCAAAAAACCATGTGGTGTGGCCAAGATGCCACTTTATTGGACTTACAAAATCATTAGTTTGTATAACCATATCCTCTGAGTGAAGATTAGAAATCAAATGATTTGTTTTTTTTCTAATTTTGATAAATTCATTTAACAATGAATTTTCTTTAAATTTCTTTAATGATCCGTCCATAAATGTATTATTAAATATTTTTTTTAGAAGTCAACTTTCTGTTTTTTATTACCAAAATTAAATTTGATTAACAAACATTTATTAATTAAGTATTTTTATCAATAAATCAATATACTGGCTATACTTAATGCATAGTTTTTTTCATGAGAAATAGAAACAGAAAGGACTGAATTATTTTCTTTTTTAAGTGTACAAAATAATTTTTTAGATTCGCCAACTAAATTAATTTCAGGTTTATTAAATTCATTATTAATTATTTCAATATTTTTATATGTAACTCCATTTCTAAATCCAAATCCCAGAGCTTTGCTTACAGCTTCTTTTGCTGCAAAAATACCAGATAACTTTTCATTTCTTTTTTCTCTTGCGATGTAATTAAAATTTAGTATTTCATTATCAGACAAAATTTTATTCAAAAAAATTTTTCCATACAATGAGATTAATCTTTTAATTCTCTTCTTTTCTATAATGTCTATACCTTGTGAAAAATACATTACTTAATTTATCACCTTTAAATTTATTTGAAATATTTTTTACAATATTCTGCCACATAATTTCCGATTGGAATTGATGAAGTTAATCCAGGAGATTCAATGCCAAACAAATTTATTAAACCTTTAATTTTATGATCTTTAAATGTTTGAATTATAAAATCATTACCTTCAACCTTTGTTCTTATGCCACAATAATCAATATCAGTTTTACTGTTTATTATATTGGGCCAGAACGCAGATATACATTTGACGAATTTATTTATTATTTTTCCATTCATATTGTAATTAATTTCTTTTATTTCTTCTTCATCTGGACCAAAGATCGTCTGATTACTTAAGTTTAAAGTTGAATGTATACCCAACCCATCTTTTGATGGAAGTGGATAAATCAATCTTTTAAATGGTGATTTCCCAAATAATTTTATATAATTTCCTTTCAAATACTTAACATTTGGTACAAAGAATTTCTTTTTTTTCATAATTCCCCCCGCCAATATATGACTATTTAGACCAGCACTATTTACAAATATTTTCGTTGAATAACTTTCTGTATTGTTTATAGAAAAAATTATTGATTCATTTACAACATCTACAATTCCAACTTTACTATTATAAACTACTCTTCCATTATTTTTTTCTAAATCAGCAATGAAGTTCAGCATCAAATCATGAACATCAATTATTCCTGTACTATCAGAAAGCAACGCAGAATGACACTCAAGATTTGGTTCAATAAGTTTTACCTCTTTATAATTCATGTGTTTAAGAATTATATTATTTTTTCTAGCATTTGTTTGTAAATCAAAAAGCTTTTTACTTTCTTTATAATTTCTAGCAAATATTATCTTTCCGCATTTTTTATGATTTATATTTCTTTTTGAAGCATATTCATATAATGCTTTATTTCCTTCTCTACAAAACGTTGATTTTAATGATGCTTGATTATAATAAATCCCAGCGTGTATAACGCCACTATTTCTAGAGCTAGTTTCTTGACCAAAAACACTCTTTGATTCAAGAACTGTAACTTGAAAACCAGATTTAGATAAACTTCTAGCAATTGATAAACCAACAACTCCAGCTCCTACTACAACACAATCAAAATCATGTTTTGTATATTGACTAACTTTCATTATCGAAATAGTTAAGATTTCTTTTTTCTTTACTAATCAAGTCATTAATAAAAAAGACTACAATCAATAATATTAATGGATAAACAGGCATTAAATACCTTGGGGTACCGATGTTCACAGTAGAAACAAAAATTAGATGAATTTGAACAGACAAAACCAAAAAAATTAAAGAAATATATTTTCTAGGATATTTGAATAATCCATAAATATGGTTTATTAAGATAATCAAAAGTAGGAACATGAGAGATAAAAAGAATAATAAATTAATTTTTAAAAGATTTTGATTTGGTGAATAAATATTTGACGAGGATTTTTTTAGCAACTCACTAATATAAGTGTCTTCATTTTTATTTTCTAAATCTATGAAATCAAGAAATATATTTTTAGATCCAGGTGTCCATAACGAAAAATAATGCGCTAAACTTAACTTTAAATATTCAAATGGATATTTAGAAATAATACTTAAAAATATTTCCTTCTGATTAAGGTATTCATCTTCTAAATAAATTTTGTCAAAAATAACAGTCACATTTAACTTTTTCCAAATTTTATCTGATATTTGGAATTGTCCAACAACTTCAAAGTCTGAAATTAAATTTGCTTTAAGTACTGGATTTTTGATTTGTTTCAGGAATTGATTTACCTTAACTGATTCTTTCTGAATTTCAAATAAATAAGGTCTTATCTTTTCGTCAAAATCTTTTAATTCAAAAGAGTTTGTTCCGGTAAGCATAAAAATTTTTCCAAAATATATTTTATCTAGTTGAGAACCACGAATATCATTAGTTTTAAAAAAATAATAATTTTCTATTAAGGGTAGTAAAATAAAGCCAATTAAAAAGAATATAATTTTATTCTTTTGACCTAAACATAAAAAAATTAAAGTTAGAAAAAAACTTATTATGATTCCTTCATGTTTTATTGATATTATTCCCCCAAGACAAATACCTAATAGAATACAAAAGGACCTAGTTTTTTGTTTTTTTAGAAGAATTGCAATAGCAATGTTTATAAGACTAAAGAAAAATGATTCAGTTAATACTATTTTACAAAAAGAAGTATAAAAAATATTTAAAACTAATAGAAAATAAAAAATTATAA
>NZHH01000064.1:0-49114 GCA_002691245.1 Rickettsiales bacterium
AACTTAGGTGCTGAACAAGCATTATTAGGTGCCATTATTTCAAATAATCAAGCATTTGAAAAAATTGAAGAACTTTTAGAACCAGAATTTTTTTCAAGTAAGATAAATAAAATAATATTTGAATCAATAAAAAAACTGGTCATCAATGACCAAGTAGCAGATATAAACACAATCAAAGTACAACTTGACGGAAATGAAGAGTTTCAAAGAAATGGTGGTGTGAGTTATCTTCTTAAACTCTGTGAAAATACCATAAGTATTATTAATTCAAAACAATATGGAGAATTAATTCAAGATCTTTTTATGAGAAGAAAATTAATAGATCTTGGAACTGACTTGATCAATGATTCATACGCTACTGATAATGATAATAATTCAATTAATTTAATTGAGAAAACTGAGCAAAGTCTTTTCAATTTAACAAACAAAAATGATGTGAGCTCAGGACCTAGAGATTTTGAAGATATTATGTATAAAACTTTAGATTACGCCGAAAAAGCATTTAAAAAAAGCGATGACGTTATTGGATTAAAAACAGGGCTGTCAGATTTTGATAAAAAAATTGGAGGTTTACATAAATCTGATCTAATAATAATCGCAGGCAGGCCTTCAATGGGGAAAACAGCATTTGCAACAAATATTGCTTCAAACATTTCAAATAATAACAACAAAAATAAAAAAATTAAAAATGTTCTTTTTTTTTCACTAGAAATGTCATCTGAACAACTTGCGACTAGACTTCTTGGAGAGCTTGCTGAAATTTCATCAGAAAGTATCAGAACTGGCAACTTAACAAAACCAGACTTTAACAAATTGATGATTTCCAGTGAAGAACTAAAAAAGCTTAATCTTTATATCGACGATACTCCAGCATTAAGTATTTCTTCAATTAGGACTCGTGCAAGAAGAGTTAAAAGAAAATTTGGTTTAGATCTTTTGATATTAGATTATCTACAGTTAGTAAATGGTGATTCAAAATCTAATGACAACCGAGTACAGGAAATTTCAGATATAACAAGGGGTCTAAAAGCTATAGCCAAAGAATTAGAAATACCAGTCATAGCTCTGTCACAACTTTCAAGGAAAGTTGAAGATCGAGAAGAAAAAAGACCACAATTATCTGACCTTAGAGAATCAGGAGCAATTGAACAAGACGCTGATTTAGTGGTTTTCCTGTATCGTGAGGAATATTACTTAGCACGAACTGAACCTCAAGAAGGAACTGACAAACACGAGGTTTGGACTAGTAAAATGGAGAAAGTTCATAATATAGCTGAGGCAATAATTGCAAAACATAGGCATGGACCAATCTCCAAAGTAAAACTTCATTTTAACCCTAGTTGGACAAAATTTTCAGATTTAGCAGATAATAATCATCAGCAATAAATTAATCTAAAATTAAAGGTAAATTTGTTATAGAAATTTAAATATTATTGGTTTCTAGTTGAAAACAATATATTGTCTACGTAACAAAAATTTTCAAATCACAGTAATGAATTTTTTAAATAAAGTATTTTCTATTGTTTTCAACTTTTTTTATTCAATTGGAGAGATTGTAAACTTTTTTCTAGATTCCTTAAAATTTGCCATAATCGGAAAATTTTATCATCAAATATTTTTTAAACAATGTATTAAAATCGGATTTAATTCACTCCCAGTTGTAGGACTCACTTCGATATTCACTGGAATGGTTTTAGCTCTTCAATCATATACCGGATTTTCAAGGTTCTCAGCTGAGAGTGCAATTCCAAATGTTGTTGTTTTATCCATAACTAGAGAACTAGCACCAGTTCTTGCCGGATTAATGGTCGCAGGAAGATCCGGTGCTGCTATTGCTGCTGAAATAGGTACTATGAAAGTAACTGAGCAAATTGACGCATTAAAAACACTTTCAACGAACCCATATAATTATTTAATTATTCCAAGAATATTAGCTGGAATAATTTCTCTACCAGTTTTAGTTTTTATTGGAGATATTATTGGTGTAATGGGAGGTTACTTAATATGTGTTAATCTTCTAAATTTCAATCCTACAGTGTATCTTCAGAATACATTCAATTTTGTTCAATTTATCGATGTTTTTTCCGGTCTAGTTAAAGCAAGTGTTTTTGGGTTTTTAATAACATTTATGGGTTGTTACCATGGATTTAATGCAAGAGGTGGTGCTCAAGGTGTGGGGCAATCCACTACATACTCAGTTGTATCATCCTCTATACTAATCCTTTTGATGAATTATATAATTACTTCATTCTTTTTTAAATTATGAGAAAACTAAAAATTACTGTGAAAGAACTCAATAAGAGTTTTAAAAAAAAAGTAATTCTAAAAGATCTTAACCTAGATATCTTTCAATCAGAATCATTATCCATAATAGGTGAATCCGGATCTGGTAAGTCAATACTAACAAGATGTTTGACAGGCCTGATGGAATATGAAACTGGTGAAATTCTTTTTGAAAATTCAAGTAATATAAAAGAATTAAGTTTGAATGATAAAATGAAATATATGTCAAATTTTGGTATCCTTTTTCAAAATTCTGCACTTCTTGATAGCCTAACTATTTTAGAGAACTTGAAGTTTGCAAAGGAAAAAATTAATTATAATAAAAATTTGGATGAAGTCGGTCTTCCAAAAAGTATTCTTAGTAAATTTCCTTCTGAATTATCTGTTGGAATGCAAAAAAGAGTTGGTCTGGCTCGGGCTATAATTAAAGATCCTGAAATTTTGATTTTAGATGAACCTACAACAGGTTTAGACCCAATTATTGCAAGGCAAATCAATCTTCTTATAAAAGATCTAGTTAAAGAAAAAAAAATCACAACAATTACTGTTACGCATGACATGGAAAGTGTGTATGAATTTGCAGATTACGTTGCTTTCTTGAAAGATGGGAAAATTGAGTGGTATGGTTATGCAAAAAAAATTAATAAATCTACTAACGTGAATTTAAATAATTTTATTAAAGGTATAGATTGAGAAAAGATTAATTACAATGTTTGACGTTTTAATTTTATTAATTATATTAGTTTCTGCCTGTTTTGCATTTTTTCGAGGTATTTCACTTGAGATTCTCTCAATAAGTGGCTGGATAATCTCATTTTTAGGTTCCTATTTATACGGAAATAGTTTGGTAAATATTATTAACCAAATCTTAAATAATATTTTTATTTCTAATATAATTTCATATGTAATTACTTTTTTAGTAATATTTATAGTTTTTTCATTTTTAACAAGAAAGTTTTCTAGTTATATCAAAGATAGTTACGTTGGTTTGCTTGACAAAAGTCTTGGTTTCGTCTTTGGAATTACACGAGGATACGTTTTGGTGGGGTTATGCTTTTTTACCTTTGACTATTTCTATCAAGGCAAAAAAATAGATTTGATTGAAAATTCAAAAATTATACCTATCATAAAAATCACTAACAATATGATACTAGAGTTAATGAATATTGATAATAAATATTCGAAGAAGCTAAGGGATGAAATCAAAAAAAAGTCTGATTTACTTTTTGAAAAGAGTATTGACTCAAAATTAAAGTTAAAAAAGAATAGTGAAACAGAACAAAATATTTATGACAATATTGGTAGAAAAAATATTGAAAATATAATTGAAAATAATTTAGAATAAAGTGTATCTTTACCTTCCAAAATCAAAACCTAAAGACGAATGTGGTGTATTTGGCGTATATAATCACGATCACGCTGCGCAATTAACTGCTTTGGGACTTCATGCATTGCAACATAGGGGACAAGATTCTGCTGGCATTGTAACTTCAAATAAAGAAAAGTTTTTTGCACACCGGGGTATGGGACAAGTTTCAGATGTTTTTTCAAATAAAGATATTCTATTAAAATTAACAGGTAATATCTCTGTTGGGCACAACCGGTATGGAACAACCGGAGAGTCTGCACTAAAAAATGTTCAGCCTTTATTTTCAGAGATTAATATAGGTGGCATTGCTATTGCTCATAATGGAAATCTAACAAATACCAACCAACTAAAAGAAAAGCTTATTAAAAATGGTGCTATTTTTCAGTCAACTTCTGATACAGAAGTTATTCTTCACTTAATTTCTACGTATAAAGGAAAACTAATTGACAGATTGATTTATGCTTTGGAGTCTATAAGAGGTGCATTTTCTTTGGTATTACTCACCCATGATTCATTGATTGGCGTGAGAGATCCGTTTGGAATAAGGCCCCTTGTTCTTGGAAAACTTAATGAATCTTTTATTTTAAGTTCAGAGAGTTGTGGACTAGATATTATTGGAGCCGAATTAATTAGGGATATAGAGCCTGGCGAAATAGTTATTATAAAAAATAACATTGTGGAATCTATAAAACCATTTAAAAAAACTTGCTTAAGACCTTGTCTGTTTGAATATATATATTTCTCTAGACCAGATAGTGTTTTAGAAGGAAGAAATGTTTATAACGTAAGAAAAAATATTGGAAATCAGTTAGCATTGGAGAATAAAGGAGATAATAAACTGATTGATATTGTAATTCCAATTCCTGATTCTGGAAATGCTTCGGCTTTGGGTTATGCTGAAAAAATTAAAAAACCATTTGAACTGGGAATTATTAGAAACCACTACACTGGCAGAACGTTTATAGAAGATTCAACTACAGTAAGAAACCTCTCAGTAAGACTTAAACACAATCCTAATACATCATCATTTAAAAATAAAAATATTGCACTAATTGATGATTCTGTTGTTAGAGGTACAACTTCAATAAAGATTGTGGAGATGTTAAAAAATTGTGGGGTAAAGAAGATTCATATGCGAATTGCTAGTCCACCAGTAAAATATCCTTGTTTTTACGGAATTGATACTCCCACAAAAGAAGAATTATTAGCATCAAAATATACCATCACTCAAATCAAAGATTACATTGGGGTAGACAGTCTAAAATTCATATCATTGAATGGGGTTTATAAAGCTTTAGGATTTAAAAATGGTAGAGATACCAAAAATCCCCTTTTTACTGATCACTATTTTAGCGGAGATTATCCGGTAAAGTTAATCGATCAAGATGCGGGTGTTTCCCCTTCTCAATTATCATTACTAATTGAACCAACTAAATAAAAAATGAATACAATGAAAGGAAAAAATGGAATCATCTTTGGTTCAACTGGATTGATTGGCTACAAAGTTGCTACTGAGCTTGCTAAATTAGACACAAACCTAATATTACAAGGTACATCGAGAAAAAAATTAACAAATTTAGATAATGANATCAAACTNATGAAAAAGNAAGCAACTCTTTTTCAGGCTAATGTTTTAAATAAAGAATTCTACCAAAGTCTTCTTGAANTNATTGGATCGAGATTTCATAAAATAGACATTCTAATTAATTTAATTGGTCTATTTANAGGATTAAAACCTCTCACACACCTATCTCATAAAGAGTGGGATGAACTTATAGAAATTAATTTTTCCTCTTATTGGCGAATTTTAAAAGAATTAGAACCTTTAATAAGAAAATCGGAAAAACCTAAAATAATAACAATCACAAATTCTGAAGTCTCTAAAGGAAAAGAATATCATAATACTTTTAGTATATGCAAAAATGGNATGAANTCTTTAATAGAAATATTTAANAAAGAGAACAAAAATCTNAAANTNGAAACTTATCTTNTAGAAACNGAAGTATTTAACGATGGAATGAGTTCNAAACTTTCNAATAACAAAAAGTTGGATGAAATCAGTTTTGAGAAAACTNTTAATAAAATTTTAANTTTGTGTAAGCAATAAATTTTTANTGAANTATTNTTTAGAGAAAAATATCNTTTACTAAGGTTTTGTACCAACCATANGCATGTTTTGCNTCTTTTCTTCTATCAGATTTACTAGATTGAACNAANCTTTCGTTACTTCCCGTTGAAANAATTTTGTTTTTTNNNTTATTTAATCTATACCATGCTGAAATTGAGAAGGCTCTTTCATGATCTGAAAAGCTATAACAAGTATTTAAAAATANTGGATCAATATATTTTTTTTCCANAATTCTATTNATCAAATTTAGTGTTAATACCTTTGCTTGACTATTTGCNGAAAAACCTGATTTTGGCATATCCCAAGCATATACTGAATCTCCAACAACATATATATCCTNAAAATTCTTTAATTCAAAGGTTACTGGATTAATTGAGCACCAGTCTTTTTTGTCAGNCAATAAACGTGAATCAAATATTACTTTNCCTGCTTTTTGGTCAGGAATTACATTAATAAAATTAGCTTTGAAAGTTTGCCCTTGATCATTTTTTACAAAATTATTNTTATGATCNTANATNACTACTTTTCCCCCATTTTTTCTAGAAACCCACTCNATTGTATTTCTAAATTTGAGGTTCCACTCCCTGAAAAAATTTTGTTGTTTTGTAAAAGAATTTTTTGAATCCAAAANTAATATTTTNACATTCATCTTTTTCCTTTTNAAGTAATTAGCAATAAGTGAAGCTCTTTCATAAGGTGCNGGAGGGCATCTATATGGATAATCTGGNGACGTAATAATAATTTTNGAATTNTTTTCNAGATCATATAATTTTTTCTTAAACATACTAATATCACTATCGCCATCCCAGCAATGTGGAANATATGATTGATCTNATGNATTAAAANCATTAATAATATTATTTTTNTAACTTATTCCAGGAGATAGAATAAGAAAATCAAAACTAATTTTTAAANCATTAGTTAAACTTATAAATTTGTTATCAGAGTCAATATATTTAACCTCTTNGTTAANAAAAATNACATTNTTATANCTANTCTTGTTTAGTGAAAATGTTATTTCNTCTTCCTTTAATATATCACCTATTACCAAGTTNGANAAAGGNCCCGTTCTTATTTTATTATTTTTATCAATAACNGTTATATCAATTANNTCAGACATTTTATTTAAATATTGAAGACATGAAGCACCTCCAATACCTGTTCCTAAAATCACTACTTTAGGTTTNCTTTTTGCATTTNATCTTTTTATTAAAAACANGTTCAANAAATTAAAGTAAGTCAACCCAAATANAATCTTCTTAATAAATCTTCTTCTGGAAATGTTTTTAGTCATAAATTAAATCNGCNATATNTAAAATATCATCTTTTGATAAAACCTTTGATATTCTATGCATAACATTATTNGTTTTCTGAGTTTTGTAACCTAACATTAACTCAANNAATTCNTCTTTAGATATATCATATAAAAAAGGTATTTCTTTNACATGNTTATTTAAATTATGACAAGCTTTACAATTTTCAACAATAATCTTNATTTTTCCATCTCTAGCATAGCAAAGACATGAAAAAAATATAAAAAAAAGGAAACTAACCTTTTTCATAAGGATTATTTGTTTTTTTAAANAGAATTTTTATAGGAAGNCCANTTAATTTAAAATCTTTTTTTAGTTTATTTGATAAAAATCTCTTGTAATGATCAGTCAACGAATTGGGATAATTTGAAAAAATATTAAATTTTGGAGGTGATACTTTAATTTGAGAAATATACTTCAATTTTACAATGTTTCCACTTTTCAAAGGTGGTGGGTTTTCTTTCATTATGAAATTTAACCATTTATTTAATTCATTTGTTTTAATTTTTTTTCCCCAAATTTGTATTTGTTTTTTTATTATGAGATCTAAATCTTTAAATCCAATATTCTTTTTTGCTGAAGTAAAGAGAATTGGAA
Organism: Rickettsiales bacterium; assembly: GCA_002691245.1. Taxonomy (GTDB): domain Bacteria; phylum Pseudomonadota; class Alphaproteobacteria; order Methylaequorales; family Methylaequoraceae; genus Methylaequor. The sequence goes on from NZHH01000064.1 coordinate 7,691, forward strand.
CATCTCTTATTTGTGGGTTTAGTTCCTTTATATGTTTTAGCGTTTGTTCTCTTGAAAATTCTTTATTAGTGTCAATTTTATTTACTAAAATGATCATACATCTATTTTCATTATAAATTAATCTTACTATCTTTGAGTTAATCTTTTCGTAATAATTATTTATATCAAAAATCATAAGTATCAATTTACTTAATCTGATTTTTTTTAAAGTTTGGTCCGTAGATAATTTATTGACCTTTTCTTTATTTTTATTTGAAAAACCTGCAGTATCAAAGATTTTAAAATTAACATCTTTCAAATTTGTAATAGATTCAACAGCATCTCTTGTTAGATTAGGTTCTGAACCAGTCAAGGATATCTTTTTATTGTTTATTAAATTAAATATTGTTGATTTGCCTGTGTTTGTTTTACCAATTATTGCAATAGATAGCTTCTCATGATTATCTTGTTCAATTTTATTTGTTCCAGAATCTTCTAAACACTCATAAATAACCCACTTTAATTGATCGATATTTTGATTATGGCTGGCTGAAATTAAAATAACATTTCCAAAACCTTTTTTTTGAAGTCTTACCTTTATATTCTCATTTACAATCCCCTCCGTTTTGTTGAGCACTATCAAAATTTTTTTATTAAGTTTTCTTACGGTTTGCATAATATCCAAATCAAGCCCTGTAAGTTCAGATTTTCCATCAAAAACTAAAATTATCAGATCAGCATAATTTGCATAATGAAGGGTTGATTTTATAATATCTTTTTCTAAATCGTTACCAGCATCTTTTAGCCCTGGTGTATCAAACAATTCACATTCTTTATCCCAAAGTTTTAACTTTTTTTTTCTAATATCCCTAGTTAGACCAGGTAAATCATGGACAATAGCAATATTTTTTTTTAAAAAAACGTTAAACAATGATGATTTTCCAACATTTGGTTTTCCTAAAATTACGACTTTCGTTGACATTTTAACCTAAAATAAAAAGTGTTCCTTCCTTAGAAATTAAAATAATCTCTTCACCAATTTGAATTGGATTAGCGACTAGTTCCTCTGAAAAATTAACTTTGCTGAGAAGTTTTCCAGTAAATGGAGAAATTGAAAGAACTAAACCATTGGAACTCCCTAAAATTAGTTTGTTTGAAGTTAGCAGTGGTCCATACCAGGATATTTCTTCTCCTTTCTCAGATATCTTTAATTGAACTGCCCACAAAAGTTTTCCTACATTTTTATCTATGCACAATAATCTTCCTGTAGTATCAATTATATAAATTGATTTTCCGGAAATAACAATTGGGTTTATTGAGGATAACTTAACGTTCCACAATTCACTTCCGTTCGACAAGTCGTAAGCGATAAATTTATCAGAAAAGGTTGGAACAAAAACCCTATTTTCCACAATTGATATTGGTGATTGGATGTCATTTAATGAAGATTTATTAAAAAAATTACCTGATGTAATGTTGTCAAACCAAAGTAATGTTCCATCACTTGCATTTAAGGCATAAATTTCCCCTGAAGAATAAGATACTATTAGAATATTGTTATGTATTACTGGTTTTGATCCTCCAATAATTGAAACTTCTTCTAAATTTCCGGAGTGTGTCCATATTAAATTTCCATCAGTTAAATTTAAAGTAAATGTTTGATTATCGTCTGAAACAACATAAATTTTATCATTTTGAACTAACGGTGGTCGAGAAAATTGTACCAAAAAATTTTTAAACCACAATATTTCCCCATTTATTGAATTAATTAAATAAACGTTTCCAAGGCCTGTTGTAATTATCAGTGAATTATCATAAAGAGCAAAACCTCCAATAAATGGAAGTTTTTCATCTTTTTCTTTTTTTAATTGAGTTTTCCAATTTTTTTTCCCGTTATCAATATTCATTGAATAAATATTATAATCATTGTCAGCGTAGAAAACCTTATCTTTGCTGAAAACTGGTATTGTGACGTCATCAATTTTATCAAATGCAATGTCCTTTAACTTCAGTCTTTTTATTAATTTTAAACTTTTCTTACTTTTAAAATGAAATAAATGATTTCTTTCGTTTTGATACTGTTGACTCCAGTTTTCTGTTGCAACACTATCTCCAATAAATATTTTTTCGTTAGATTTTAAAATTATATCATTGTCAAATTCAAATACTGCTTGTCTTTTTCCCGGTAAAATTTCCTCCTCTTCATCAAACCAAGAGCATGAAGTAAAAGTAGAAAGTAATAAAACGGTAATTACAATTTTTCCCAACAATTTATTTTTTTCCTAAAAAGTCATACATATTTTTAGCTCTTAAACCTAAAGTTGATGGCTTATTTGGCATTTGGATAATTGATTCGAAAGTTTGACGAGCTTTCTCTTTTTCATTTAATTTTAAATAAACAAAGGCTTTTAATTCCAAAGCCGAAGATTTCCATATCAAACTATCCTCCAACGGTTTTAATTTATTTAATAGTTTCTGCGGTTCTTCAGTATCAAGAGAATTTATAACAAACAATATGGTGGCGATATCTCTGAAGGATTGATCAACTGCATTTCTTTCAAGATCTAAATAGATTTCTAAGCCTTCTTCCAACTCACCTTTATCAATAAGAAGAGAAGCTTTCTTCATTTTTGCCATTGTAATATATCCATCCGAACCTTTTTCTACAATTCTATCTAGAGCCAGAAGAGCCGCATCTATATCTTCATCTTTTGCCAGTTCCACAGCAGCAGTAAAGTCATCTCCAAGGTTCTGCTTTACATTTTGTGTGTGGTTGTCCCACAAAACAAAGCCCGATGTACTAAGTATGATTCCTAATGAAATGCTTACTACATAAGGCAATATTCTTTTCCAAAACTTTAGTCTTTTTTCTTCTTTGAGATCTTCGTCAACCTCTCTGATAAACTCTTCACTCATTTTTTTGTTTATTTTCCTTTTTTCTCTAATATCATATATTTAATGTATTTATATTCTATCAAATTAAAATTTCAATTTTATAATTATGAATAATTTAAAGAAGTCAAAATTAATTAGATTTAAAAAAGAAGAAATCCATCAAATTATGGAATTATATTCAAAAAAAATAACAATAGGAGAATGGAAAGACTATTCTATAAGTTTTCAAAAAACTTGTGCAACTTTTGCTATCCATAGATCATTTAAACTCGGCCCTTGTCTTGAAATTAAGAAAAATTTTAAGAAAGAAGGTTTGTTTACTGTGTCCTCACAAAATAATGTTATAGCAAGTTCGAAAAGTCTGGGAAAAATAATAAATCATCTGAATAAACCATATTTAAAGTTAGTCAAGTAGCTTGCGTAAACCACTTGTATAGCTTCCATTTTTATCTTTAGAAAGTCTTTGATATCCCATCACGCCACTAAATATATAATCCTCTTTACCAGAGCGCCATTTAATCCTGAGATTACCGTCCACGATTAGCCAATTCCCCTCATCTCCAGATCCATAATCTGTAGTTGAAGTTCCATCTTTCTTTATAACAATATGGAATTCAGATTGCCACTGATCCAGGGCAAGCCATTTGCCCGTCCACTTAGCAGAAGATAAAGCATTGGAACATAATAATGATAAAACAATAAAACATAAGGATCCAAATTTCCTTAACTTCAATAATTTTAGAACATCTTTTTTTTTTTCATTATTATATGAATTCCATTCAGCAATTTCCTCTACAGTCCTGTGGCAACCAATACAGAGATTGTTTTCTTCATTTAATTTGCATTTATCAATGCAAGGAGATTTTACATTCATATAATATTAGCACTTCCCAAAATAATATACTCTACTGCTAGTGCCCCAAGAATTAAACCAAAAACCTTTTGAAGAACATTCATAACAGTTTTATTAAAAATTTTTACAAAAAAGTTTGAAAAAATAATAATTAATGAAGTTATGAACAAAGTCAATATAAGAGGTAATATTTGAGTATAAACACTGGATAATGAAAAGTTAATATTTTTTGAAATTAAAACTGATAAAGTTATTGCTGAAGGTCCTGCTACCAATGGTATAGATATAGGGAAAACTGCTAAATTATTAATTTCTTGATCATCTATTAATTCTGAAGCCAGAGATTTTTTTCTTTTTACTCTTTTCTCAAAAACCATTTCGTATGAAATTATTAAAAGAAAACAACCGCCAACTATTTGGAATGATCCTACTGAAATTCCCATGAAGTTTAAAAAAATATTTCCGTAAAACGAAAAAAAAATAAGAACAGACGAGGTTATTAAAAAAACAAAAGTGGCGAGTCTAAATGTTTTTTTTGTGTTTAATCCCTGTGTTATTACTGATAAAATAGGTATTAAAGAAATTGGGTCTATCGCAACAAATGTTTTAAAAAAATTCTGAAGAAATAAATCATGCATAAAAAAAACTTTATAGTATCCAGCTTTTATAAATTTGTCCATCTCAGTGATGTTGATGAAAAAATAATTTTTTTAAAAAGAAAATTAAATAAATTTAATATTAAAGGTACATTCATACTTGGTGTAGAAGGCGTAAATGGATCATTCTCAGTCAAATCAAACGAATTCAAAAATATTTGTGAATTGTTAGATAAAACAATTAGCTCGAATATTAATTACAAAACTCAAAATACCGACCATCATTCTTTTTTAAGATTAAAATTCAAATTGAAAAAGGAAATAGTAACAATGGGTGAGGAGAATATCGACCCCAAAAAGAAGTCTGGCAAATATTTAAATCCTGATTCCTGGGATAATTTAATCAATATGAAAGATTCACTTATAATTGATACAAGAAATTCTTATGAGTCTGAGGTAGGAACTTTTAAAAAATCATTAAAAACTAGAACTAAAAACTTTCGTGATTTTCCAAACTGGATAAAAAAAAATAAAAGAATGTTAAGGAATAAAAAAATCGGAGTTTTTTGTACGGGTGGTATTAGATGTGAAAAGGCTAGTAGTTACATGATAAATTTGGGTTTAACAGATGTTTATCAATTGCATGGTGGAATCATTGAGTATCTTAATAAAACCAAAAATAAAAATAAATTATGGAAGGGAGAATGTTTCGTTTTTGATGAAAGAGTCACACTAAATGAAAATTTAGAAAAGGGAAGTTACTCACAATGTTTTGCTTGTAGATCCGCAATAACTAAAGAAGAAATGAAATCATCATTTTATGAATCAGGTGTGTCATGTCCCAAATGCTTTAAAGTTAAGTCAGAGGTTCAAAGAAATCGTTATAAGGAAAGACAAAGACAAATGAAAATCGCAAAAAAAAAAAACATTAAGCACCTAGGTACTTAATCACCACCTAATCTGGGTATTGAATATTTTTTCATTTTTTCAATTAAAGTTGTTCTGTTTATTTTTAAACACTTGGAAGCCTCAGTTACAGAACCATTATTTTTTTTTAAAGCACCCTCTATAAGTATCAACTCCACCTCACTAAGGTGACGTCTCATATCTATTTTATCAATCATTTCAAACCATTTTTTATAGTCATTCGGATGAGGAATAAAACTTGATTTCTCGTTTTTTATTTCTTTTACTTCAGAAAGCTCTGANGTCATTTCCCATAAAATGTCTTTTTCNCCTTGATNNTCTGGTAAATTAATTTTTANTAAGTTTTCCTTNATATTCTTTGATGATATAATTTGCTNAGGAAANATTATTGTTGCNCGNTCAATNACATTGCGAAGTTCTCTTACATTTCCNGGCCAAATATACTCTTGAAGAGCTTTAATTGCTGAAGGATCAATCTTAGGAATTAATGAACCCATCTTTTCNAACTCTCCTAAAATATGTTCTACNAGAATCGGAATATCTTCTCTTCGCTCAGATAAAGAGGGAATTTCNATAGGGAAAACATTTATTCTATAAAACAAATCTGCCCTAAAATGTCCTTCATCNATTTTTTTTTCAATATTTTGATGCGTAGCACAAATTAATCTTAAATTAAGATCGATTTCATTTCTGCCACCAACTCTTTGTATTTTTCTAGTTTCAATTGCTCTCAGTAATTTAGCCTGCAGAGGTAATGGCATGTCTCCAATTTCATCTAAAAAAAGAGTCCCGTTATCAGAGGCTTCAAANCGCCCCTCTCTTTTGGAATCGGCTCCTGTAAATGCACCTTTTTCATGNCCAAACAACTCAGATTCTAGTAATTCTGAAGGTATGGCAGCGCAATTTACGTTGATTAAGCTACCTGATCTCTCTGAAAAATCGTGAATTGCTTTTGCGACAACATCTTTACCGCATCCAGTTTCCCCTCTTAATAAAACTGTAGAATTTGATTTGGCAACCATACTAACCAACTTTTTCAGTTGAAGTGTTGCATCACATTGTCCTTTAATAATATCTGACATTTTAAAAATTAAATGAACTTCATAATGTCAGAAAAATGACAATAATCAAATTTTAAAATATATATAAAAAAAATAAACCCTTTAAGTTATTGAAAATATTGATAAATAAAAAAAAAATAAAGATTCTTAAATTATTTGGCAATGTTTTTGCTTTTAGAATNCCATTAGAAANAAAAAGGAATTAGAATGAAGGAAATATATATAATTAAAGATTGTTTTGAAAATTGTGAAGAAATAAGTAATTTTTTTTCAGGAAAAGGTTCAGGGGTAAAATTAATCGACAATGAAGATNTAAATAACTTAGAATCATCCAAATCCACAATCTTAATTCATCAAAAATTTGAAGAGAAAAAAGGAGGTAAATCCGAAATTCTTAAAATTGCCAGAAATATTGGTTGNACAAAAATAATAGTATTAAATTCAAATAATGAAAATGGTTACTCTCTATCAAAAGATATGGGTGGAGCTTACATCAAATTATCGTTTAAAATCATTGATGAAGTGATCAAAGAGATAATTTTTCAAACAATATCAACTGAAAAATATAGCTTCTCAGATAAAAAAACAATTTGTCTAGTAAANATGGTAGAAAANGTTGCNAAAACAGATGTTACTGTATTTATTCATGGACCNACNGGGACTGGAAAAGAAGTAATATCTAATCTAATACANAANAAATCAGANAGGTCAGAGAAACCATTTATTGCAATAAACTGTGCAGCTATTCCNGAAAATATGCTTGANGCTATGTTGTTTGGNCATGAAAAGGGAGCNTTTACNGGAGCATCNTCTGCAAATAAGGGAATATTTAGNGCNGCTGATACTGGAACATTATTGTTAGATGAAATTTCAGAAATGCCATTATCNCTTCAAGCNAAACTTTTAAGAGTTCTCCAAGAAAAAAANGTTACACCAATNGGAGGNCAAAGAGATATCGATGTTAATGTAAGAGTNATTGCTACTACAAATAGAGATATGTTGGTCGAAGTGAAAGAAAAAAAATTTAGAGAAGATCTTTACTATAGACTGAATGTTTTTCCTATCGAAACACATAATCTATCAGATAGACCTGACGATATTTTACCAATAAGTATTGCATTATTAAACAGACACACTGAAAACTCTATTTTACCATACTTAAATGTTAAGGCTCAGCAAATTTTAAGAGAATATAGTTGGCCAGGTAATGTTAGAGAACTTGAAAATGTTCTTCAAAGGGCACTTGTTCTCTGCGAAAATAATATTATTGGAGAAAAAGATATTATGATTGATGTCTCCAAGCAAAGTAATTTTTACAATAATATTCAAGAAAACTTATCAGAAAATAAGTTAATGCANGCTTAATTGAAGGAGAAAAAATGAAACCAAATCTTACAAATTTAAAACCAACACTTACAACACCAAACAACCAAACTCAAATTAAGAATATTCAAGAAGANGTTGCTAATNTATCTCCGAAAATAGTTGAATCTCAAGACGGAGGATTTTTGGATAATATTAAATCTGCAATTCAGGAAGTATCAGACACACAAAAACAAAGTGCTGAACTTACAAAAAACTTTGAACTTGGACTGGAAAATGACCTAACTAAAGTAATGATTCAACAACAATTATCAAGTTTAGGTTTTCAAATGACTCTTAATGTCAGAAACAAGGTTTTAAGCGCATATAAAGATATTATGAACATGCCCGTATAAATTAAAAGGATAACATTATGGCTGAAGATATTCAAACTGCTGAAATAGCAAAAACTCAAATAACCAATCAAGGATTTTTGGCAAACGTAGGAAATTCTCTAGAAAAAATTAAGAAATTTTCAAACGAGCCAGCAGTTCAGAGATCCATTCCTGTGATGATAACTTTATTTGTAATTTTCATAGGTTTAGTTTTTTTTATATCATTTAGAGAGCCATCAAGAACAACTCTCTTTTCTGCACTTCCTGAACATGAAAAGTCAAGAGTTATGGATGTGCTTAGAGCTAATGGAATCGATGTGTCAATTGACAGAACAACAGGTGAAATTTTAGTTCCTTCTCCTGAATACTATGAAGCAAAGATGAAGCTAGCAGCCGAAGGACTTCCAAGCTCTGTACCACAGGGCTATGATGTATTGGAAAAAATCCCAATGGGAACAAGTAGGTCAGTAGAATTTATGAAGATGAAACAAACTCAAGAGATAGAGCTAGCAAGATCAATAAATGAAATAGCTAACATTGTAGGCGCTAGAGTGCATTTAGCAATCCCAGAAAAATCTGTCTTTGTAAGAGACTCCTCTCCTCCAACAGCCTCGGTTTTTGTAAAACTAGCCGATGGAAGAGCGCTTGGTCTAGAACAAATACGTTCAATAGTACACATTGTTTCATCCTCTATTCCTAATATGACCTCAGACAATGTAACAGTTGTAGATCAGTATGGATCCCTTTTATCAAAACCTGAAGATGACCCAAATTTGGCAATGACTGAAAAACAACTTGCTCATAGAGTTAAAATTGAATCAATTTACAGACAGAGAATTTTATCATTAGTTTCTCCAATAGTAGGTGCTGGAAATTTGACAGCACAAGTAAATGTCGAAATGGATTTTACTAGCAATCAGACAACTGAAGAAATTTTTGATCCAGAAAGCATCTCAACAAGAAGTGAACAAAACAGTCAGGACGAATCTACAGATAGACCGGCTAGAGGAATTCCAGGTGCAGTTGCCAATCAAGCTCCTCTTGCAGCTGATCTACAAGTTGATGCCCCTGAAACAGGAAGTGCAGCTGAATTTAAACAGAGATCTTCAAGCAATGTAAAAAACTATGAAGTAAGTAAAAAACTAAGTACAACGGTTGGTCAAATTGGAAAAATTAAAAAAGTAAAAACTGCAGTTTTAGTTAAAAATAAAATTGTTGAAACTCCAGAAGGTACTGTTTCACAACCATTAAGTGATGAAGATAAAGAAAAAANAACTTCTTTAGTTAAAGANGCTGTTGGTTTCAATGAAGATCGTGAAGATTCTATTGTTGTAACAAGCGGAGATTTTATTCAAGAAATGGATGTTATTACAAAAAAATGGTATGAAGAATCCTGGTTTCAAAATATGGTTGGACAGTTGTCTACGGTCTTAATATTAGCAATAGTAACTTTTGGNGCTCTAAAACCACTATTAAATAGAATCCTAGTTCCTTCAGCAGGAGTGGGAGGTGGAGTTGCTGGGGCATCGGAAGCTGATTTAGAGGCTGAAGANGCTGAAGACGAAGTCCAAGTACAAGAAGGGGAATCTTTAGAGGATATCAAAGCCAAACTTAAACCTAAAAAATCTACNATTTCAGCAGATATGCTTGATACAGCNAATACTTATGACGATAAAGTTGCAGTTATAAGAATGATCGTAGGAGATGAAGCTGGNAAAGTTTCTAATGTCTTCAGACAACTAATGAAAAAAGATGTATAATAATACTAATTTAGGAGTAAAAAATGGCAGAAAAAGTTAAAGAAGAAAATAAAGAAGAAGAAGAAAAATCACAATACGAACAACTNACTAGTACCCAAAAATGTGCCATTCTTATGATGTTGTTAGGTGAGGAAGAAGCATCNGAAATTTTAAAGAANTTAGGACCNAANGAAGTACAACAATTAGGNAAAGAAATGTATAATGTTCAAGGTTTAGATCAAGATACGGTCAACAGAGTCCTGGACGAATTTCTTGCAATTATCAAAACACAAACCGATTTGGGTATGGGATCCACNAANTATATAAGAAATGTAATGACGAAAGCACTGGGTGAAAATAAAGCACAATCAGTTCTTGGAAGAATCACTCCAACCGAAAGTGACAAACCAATTGAAATACTAGATTGGATGGATGCTAGATCTGTAGCTGAACTTATTTCTGATGAACATCCACAAATCATGGCATTAATAATNTCTTATCTAGAGGCAGGNGTTGCAGCTGANGTTCTTACTTTATTACCTGAAGAAACCCAGTCAGATATAATNCACAGAATTGCAACGTTAGAAACAGTTCAACCTGATGCACTTGCAGAATTNGAAAGAGTAATGCAATTAAAATTTAAAACAAATACATCTCTTAGAGCTTCATCAGTTGGCGGTATTAAAGATGCTGCTTCAATAATGAATTTTACCAAGCAAAATATGGAACAAAGAATNATGAAAACTCTTGGCGAGAAAGATAGAAATCTAGCAAAAGAAATTCAAGAAAGTATGTTTACTTTTGATACACTAATTTTGATGGATGACAGAAGCATGCAGACGTTACTGAGAAATGTTGATCAAGAAATCTTAATAATAGCACTGAAAGGAACAGAGGATGAGTTGAAAGACAAAATTTTTTCTTGTATGTCTCAAAGAGCCTCTGCAAACATCAGGGACGAAATGGAGGTGCTTGGACCTCTGAGATTAACAGAAGTGCANGAGGCTCAAAAAGCCATTATTAACGTAGCAAGGACNATGTCTGATGAAGGTACAATTGTTCTTGCTGGAAGAGGCGGAGATGACTTTGTATGATGCCTTTGAANGACAACCTTGAACGTACTGATGAAAACAATAAAAAAGAAAAANTTTCTGNNGCNTTAAGCACTGAAGAAATAGTAAGTTTGTTGAATAAAAGCAATAAAGANTTTNTCAAAGANTCGGAAATTTCTTCAACAATAACAAATCTATTCAAAAAAGTTACTCCAACTATTCTTGCNGAGAAGAATAAAGATTTTGAGGANCANAAAAATAATNAAATNGACAACAAAANAGAATCAAAAAGTGAAGAAATTATAGANGAAGAAGTTGANANTAAAAANCCAGAGGATGAAAAAAAATATACAGAAGCTGAAGCTAAGAAATTAGCCAACGATTANGCTAAACAATATTATAATAATGGTTATAAACTAGGTGTAAAAAAAACTACNGAAGAATTNCAGAAAGGGGATAAAGCTTTAGCTGTAACATTCAAAAAAACCACTGATAATATTTTNTCTGTTACACCTGATTTTTCNTCTAGGTTAAATCAATCAATNAATAAACTAATTTCTAAAATTACGACAGAAGTTTTAGGTTATGAAATTGATAATAAAAATGAATTTTTCCAAAACAGAATAAAAGAGCTTGTAGANTCAATTGAAACATCANTTAAAGAAGTGGAGATTTACCTTAACCAAAAAGATTTAGATGCAATTAATAATTATAATAAGGAAAATAATATTACCATATCCTTCAAATTACAACCTGACCCTAATCTTAAAAGAGGTGATCTTAGAATAAAATCTGGTTCAATTAACTTAGGGGATATCGTCTCTAATAAAATTAATTTTTCTGAGTCTAATGATCTTGATTTAAATTTCGAAAACTTAGATCAAACAACAGATTATCAATCAACTGATCAAAAAAAATAAACGAAATGTTAATTGCAGAAAATATATTAAGAAACACTGAAAAACATCGTGTTAGCAATAACAGATTTTATACAAGTAAAACCTCAAAATTTGACGGAAAAGTCATTGAATGTGATTCATTCCCCTCCCCGATTGGAACAGTTTGCGAAATTGAATGCAATGACAAATCTTATGTAACAGGAGAAATAATAGGTTTTAAAGAAAAAAAAAATATAATTGCTGTTCACGAACTTAATGCAAACATCATTCTAGGGTCTAAAATTAAAGTTTTAAATTCGTCTAATGATGTTGCGGTAGGTCAAAATCTTCTAGGTAGAGTTATTGACGCATTTGGAAAGCCAATAGATGGGGGTGAAAAAAATATTGGATTAAATGAACTCTGGCCTATAAATGGAAAAAATATTAATCCCATGAATAGAAAGCCTATTAATGAAGTATTAGATGTCGGTATAAGAGCAATCAACTCTCTATTTACAGTTGGTAGAGGCCAAAGATTAGGTATTATTGCAGGCTCTGGTGTAGGGAAATCTATTTTACTGGGAATGATGACTAAATTTACAAATGCTGATGTTGTAGTTGTAGCATTAATTGGAGAAAGAGGGAGAGAGTTAGGTAATTTTATATCAGAAATTTTAAATGATGACTCTAGAAAAAGAACAGTTACTGTTGCCGTTCCAGCTGACAAATCACCACTTTTAAGAATAAAAGGTGCTGAAAGAGCAACGTCAATTGCAGAATATTTCAGGTCAAAAGGAAAAAACGTTTTACTGATAATGGATTCTCTTACAAGAATTGCTCATGCAAAAAGAGAGGTTGGATTGGCACTCGGTGAACAACCAACATCAAAAGGCTATCCTCCATCAGTTATTTCCATGATTCCAAACCTAATTGAAAGAACCGGTGCCGGGTCTAAAGATGAAGGAACAATAACTAGCTTTTACACTATTCTTGCTGACTCTGATGATACTAATGATCCGGTAGTTGATACAGCAAGAGCAATTTTAGATGGTCATATAGTACTATCAAGAGAACTCGCTCAATTAGGAATTTTCCCCGCAATAGACCTAAACCACTCGCTTAGCAGAGTAATGAATTCAATAGTTTCGGATGAACATCAAAATAAATCTGAAAACGTGAAGAAGCTATATTCTATATATCAGGAAAATAAAGATCTTGTTTTAATGGGAGGTTATAACCAAGGCCAAAATGCTGATATTGACAGTGCATTGAATAATTGGCCCAAAATTTGCGAGTTAATTAAACAAAATTATAAAATAAAATCGGAATTTAAAAATAGCTACGAAAGCTTAAACAACATTAACTAAATGAAAAAAAATAAATACGATACTTTTTTAGTTCTTAAAAAAGTAAAAAAAAATAAATTACTTCATAATTTAAGTACTCTTAATATTGAAAAAAATAAAGTTCAACTAGTAAGAGAAACTCTCAATGAAATGATAGATTCCACAGACCTTAATAAAGTAGGAGAATCATATGGTTTAGATTTGAAAGTTAATGCAAATTTTAGACAAAGTTTGATGAATAAGTTAGAAATTTCTTCCAATAGAGCAGCTCATTTGCAAAATGAAATTAACTATAATCTCTCTGAGATTGGAAAGATTGATAAACAAAAGCAAAAAATAAGAGAAAAAAAAAAACTAACAGATTTAAAAAAAGAAAAACTTCTAGATATGAAAAAAGACAATTATATTAGACCTAAAAATCAAGTTCCTTTCTAGTAGTGGCACTATTATTGCAGAATCTGCATAAAAAAAGGCAGTTATGGTTGCAATAAATAATAATTTAACTGAAAAGTTTAAAATACTCTCTTCAAAAAGTTCATTAGAACAAAATGATGAACTATTTGCCGAACTTTTTGCGTTAATGAATTCAAACGTTGAAAATAATGAAGAAAAGAATCTTCTCAAAAATATAATGGTCGAACCAACTGACAAAACAACAGATGAATTGTCAGTTATACCAAATCAAATAAAAGAACAATCAAATCCATCGGAATCTTTTAACACCGATAACGAATTAGAATTAGCTAAATCTCTCATCAAAATATTTTACAAAGAATTTGGAATTGACGATTCTGCATCTCAACCGGAGGCAAATGACAATCCAAAAACAATAAATCAATTAAACATTAATATTGACGGTATTAAGAAAAAAATAACAAAATCAACCTCACAAAATGAAAAAAACTTTAACGAAATGACAAATCAAAAAAATGAAAGTGAAAAAGATTTCAAGTTATCAGAAAATATAATTTTGAAAGTTGAAAAGAAAAAATCCACAGAAAGTAAATTTAAACCAGAGAAACTAGATAATTTTTTCGAATCTAACAAAACAAATAATTTTGATTCCCTAACAAGTCAAAAGAAACAAGAACCCTTTGAAAAAGAAAAAATTAATAAAAATCTAAATGTTATTCAAAATTCAAGCCTAATTGAAAAAAAAACTAAAAAGAAAAATAAACAACTTAGCAAGACTATTAAAAACACTAATGAGAATTTAAATCTTTCAATAAACGAGAATAAGAGTTTAATAAAAACTGATAGCAACTTAGTTCAAAAAATACAAAATCCCAGAGAAAATAAAATTTCAGTGAAAAAAGAAACGGTAGAAAAAAATGAATTAAAACTTTCAGAAAATAAACAAACATTCTCTAATCAAAATGGAAAAGAATTTTTGAATTTATTAGAAAGTAGTTGGGGTGAGAAGTTTTCTCAAATTGTTAAAAACTCTTTAAAAAATGGAATTAATAAATTAGAAATTGAACTAAAACCACACAACCTTGGGAAACTAAATCTAGAGGTGTCACTCAAAAATAATAAAACCTTTATTAATATTAGTTCAGAAAATCAGGAAGTAGTAAATATCCTTAACGAAAACCTTCCTCGTTTTACGGAGATAATTGAAAAAGAAAGTAAATCGTTTTCAAGCTTATTTAACAACGATGGTCATCAGAATAGTAACTTTAATGGAAATAATAAAAAAGATAATTTAGTGTCTCAAGAAAATCTGAAAAACAAAAAAGAAGCAAGCGATTCTGAAGTTAATAAAATTAGTAATCATAATATTGATGTAAATGCTTAATTAATCTATTGTATTAAGGAGAAAAAAATGGCAGAAGAGAATAATCAAGAAAATGAAAAAAAATCCCCATTAAAATTAATTTTAATGATAGTGGGTGGTGTAGTACTTCTAGGTTTAGGTATAGGTTTAGGTATTTTCTTAGGAGGTGGAGATGATACTGATCCTTCTGCTGAAATATCAAAAATTATAGAAAAAAAAGAAAATCCTGAAAAAGAAGAAAATGATAATAAAAAAAATGAAGAAGAACTAGCTGAAGAATGTACAGAAGAGGAAAAAGATGAAGAAGGTAACTGTCCAACTGGACCAAAAAAAATACCAAAAATTACTCCTGAGGAAGAAATATTCACGACAACATATTATGAGTTTCCAGGAAACTTTACAGCGAATTTAAAAGGCTCCAAAAAATTCCTTCAATTGTCAGTTGGGGTTTCAACTCAATATGATGAACAAGTTATGGTGAATGTTGAAAGCCATCAATTAGCATTAAGATCAGAAATACTAACTATAATGTCAGAATTCTCATCCGAGGATATTGCTGGTAAAGATGGAAAATATAATCTTGCGGAGGCATTAAAAGAAGGAATTAATGAGGTTTTAGTTAAAGTTGAAGGATTTGGTGGAATTGAAAATGTACATTTCACCTCATTTGTTGTACAATAAGTAAATTAAGTTTATGAGTGAACCATCAAGAAAATTATCTAGTGACGAAGTAAACGCATTAATGGATGGCCTAAAGTCTGGTGATCTTAGTGCCTCAACTTCTGTCAGGGACGGAGTTGAAGTTGAATATAAAAAATTTAATTTTGGATCCGATGATTTGTCATTACTCGGCGATTATTACGCTTTGAGATTAATTAATGAGAGATTTGCTAGAACAGTTAGAGGAGTGTTTTTGCCTCTACTTAGAGTACAACCTAGAATTAGTTCTTTCCCACCTGAAGTAAAATCCTTTGAAGAATACAGTTCAGGATTAGACGCATTTATGAGTCTAACAAATAATAGAATTGATGAACTAAGAGGTTCAATGTTGACGGTCCTTCCTCCATCGTTTGTTAGTTTGTGTACAAGTAGCAGATACGGTGGAAAACTTGAAGTCAATGATGCGTCTAGAACAGAATTTACGGCAACAGAAGAGAAAATAATTGAAGTAATTAATAATGGTATTTCAGATGTTCTTGAACAATGCTGGAAAGATTTGACACCCATTACTATCAAGTTTCAAAGTAGAGAACAAAATCCACAGTTTGCTGCATTTGTAGAGTCAACTGATTTAGTTATTGTATGCTCTTTTGTAATGCAATTACCAAATATAGATTCAATGTCATTTGATGTTGTTTATCCATTACAAACATTAAAACCAGTTTCTTCCCTACTAAGATCTAGAGTGCAATCAGATGTTGTGGAGTCGAATATGTCTTGGAGAGATAAATTAGAAAAAGCTGTTTTGGAGGTACCATTAACAGTTAAAAGTAATCTTTCTGAACCAGTTGTTTCAATGTCAAAATTATTGAGAATGAAATCTGGTGATACGCTCACAGTAAATTTAGAGGAAACAGTTGATTTTTATGTCGAAAATCAAAGGTACTTTAAGGCCGAAATGGGAGAATTAAAAGGAAACGCCTCAGTAAAACTTTCAAAAAGATCAAATTAAGGAGAAAAACAATGAATGCAGAAACAGTTGAACAAGAAAAAAATACCCCAGTAACAGAGAACAAAGATTCGAATGCACCCGAGAACTCAAAAGCCTCAGAAAGTGCGTCAGATCAAAATAAAGAAGTTCCTGAAAAAAAAGTAGAAACTAATTCTGCTGCAGTAAGTAACCTTAGGCTTTTGGAAAATATCGAAGTTAAACTGACAGTTGAAGTAGGAAATACTGAAATCAAGATAAAGGATCTTTTAAGGCTAAATGAAGGCTCAGTTATTGAACTTGACCGTTTAGCAGGTGATGCACTAGATATTCTCGCAAACGGTACTAAAATTGCCAAAGGTGAAGTAGTAATGGTTGGAGAAAAATTCGGTATTAGGTTCACAGAAGTTGCAACTCCTGAAGAATTAATGCAAAACTTATAATGTCAGCTATTTGACATTGATATCTATAAAAAATTATTTTGTCAATAAATTCAATTATTTAGAATTAAATATCCCTTAACGGCAAAGTTTTTGCATCTATCCTCTTAAAATTTAAGAAGAGGGAAAAATGCCAGAATACACAGGACCAAGCTTATCAAATTACTTACTAGTTTTAGGGTTCTTAGCATTATTGTTTGTAGGATTCTACTATGTTAAGAAAAACAAACACATCATTTCTAGAACAATTAATTCTAAGCGAAGAATGAAAGTTTCAGAGGTAACAATCCTTGGTCAGGGAGACAGAGCCTTAATTTTAAATCTAGATGATAAAGATTACTTATTTATTTCTGGAAAAAACTCAGGATCTTTGCTTACAGAAATTAAAAGTAAAAACGTTAAAGTAAATAACCTAGAAAAGGTATTTGAAAAAAGGTTGATGAATGAAAAATAGTATTTTAGCATTTGTTTTAATTCTTTTACCTTCATTAGCTTTAACCCAAATAGCTCCTCAAGGACTTGAAGCTCTTACAATAACCGAAGCTGCCAACGGTACAAAAACTTATTCAGTTTCTTTAAAAATTCTGGCATTGATGACTGCCTTAACAATTTTGCCGTCCCTTGTTTTAGGAATGACAGCATTCACAAGAATTATAATTGTAATGTCAATTTTAAGGCAGGCACTAGGCACACAACAAACTCCACCCAATCAAATACTAGTTGCTATTTCTCTTTTCTTAACTTTTTTTGTGATGGCCCCAACTTTTAACAAAATATATGCAGATGTTTCTGAACCATATAATAACGGTGACATGAATTTAACTGAGGCAGTTGAAAGCGGCGGAGGTGAATTAAAAAAATTTATGATCAAAAATACGAGAAAAAACGATTTACTTATGTTTTCTCAAATGGCTAATGAAGGGAAATTCGAGGACAGTTCTCAGGTACCTTTTTACATTGTTCTTCCAGCTTATATTACAAGTGAGTTAAAAACTGCATTTCAGATAGGTTTTTTACTTTTCTTACCTTTTTTAGTCATTGACATGGTTGTTGCATCAGTTTTGATGTCACTTGGAATGATGATGTTGTCACCAATGCTTATTGCTCTTCCATTTAAATTATTATTGTTCGTCTTAGTTGATGGTTGGTCTATGACTGTTGGCTCTCTAGTGGGAACATTTTCTTAATTAGGAAAGGTTAATATTATGGGTTTTGATGAAAATGTTGAAATGATAAGGTTGGCTTTTTATCAAGTACTCATTTCTAGTGGTCCGTTTCTAGGGGCAGCACTCGCAATTGGGTTGATAATTGGTATTGTTCAGGCAGCCACATCAATTCAAGAAATGACATTAAGTTTTGTTCCTAAAATTGTAATAGTTATTTTTGCAATTGGCTTTCTTGCAAACTTTCTTTTAGTTAGTTTAACGGATTATTTCAATTTCATATTTGATACAATTTCGGGTATTAATTAATGTTTATACCCCTTCCGTTTTATAATCCCATGGATGCACTTCCAGGTCTTGAATTAAATTCACTACTAGAATATTTATTTAAGTTTTTTATATGCTCTATTCGGCTTTCTGCATTTTTTATATCAAGCCCTTTTTTTGGATCTAGAGTTATTCCATTAAATGTTAAAATCCTTTTTTCTTTGATAGTCTCTTTTTTTTATTTTGGTTATCTCTCTGATATCCAGATATCAGAGCAAATACTTGAAAATCTTTTCATTATAATTATTGTTGAAGCACTTATTGGCCTATCACTTGGTTTAACACTTTCAATTTGGTTCGCTGCAGCAAGCTTAGCTGGAGAAAAAATAGCATCAACAACAGGACTTGGTTTTTCTCAGATGGTTGATCCCGATACGGGTGGACAGACACCAGTTGTTAGTTTGATAATGGATTTATTTCTTATAACTATTTTCTTGTCACTTAATGGTCATTTAATAGCTATTGAATTTTTATTTAAAAGTTTTGAAATTTTTAATATTAATAGTGGTCTACCACCTATTGGATTAGTAGGTTTAGGTATCGAAGCTGCAGGAGCTATGTTTTATACTGGGGGGTTAATAATGTTACCAGTTGTTGGAGCACTTTTAATGACAAATATTGCAGTTGGCATTATTACTAGAGCCGCTCCGCAGCTAAATATGTTTTCTTTTGCTTTTCCAGTCACTATGATTTTAGCATTTTTTATAATGTATATTTCTTCTCAATCAATAGGAAATGCATTCGCTGAATTAACCAAAAGTTCACTTGATTCTATTGAAAATATACTTGTTAAATAGAGGGTTAACTTATGGCAGAAGATAGAGATGAAAGTCAGGAAAAAACAGAGGAACCAACCCCCAGACGATTAGAAAAAGCGAAAGAAGACGGTAAAGTTTTATCATCTAAAGAGGCATTTGTTTTTAGTTCAATGCTCATGGGTGTATTATTGATTTATCTAGCGCCAATGCTGATTGATGATTTTCTAAAAATTTGTAAATCATTTTTTTCTTTTGGACCGGAAGTCGCTGGAGGTAAATCACCCTTAGAATCAATGGCTGTTGTAGTAAGGTTTCTATTACAAGTTTTTTTGATTTTTTCTATACCTTTGTTGATTGTTAGTGTTCTGACTCAGTTTATTGTTGGCGGAATTAATTTTTCTCTTAAATCAGTTTATTGGAAATTTGAAAAAATGGACCCAATAAAAGGTCTAAAAAGAATTTTTTCAGTAAAAGGGTTAGTTGAATTAGTCAAAGCTATTTTAAAAGTAACACTTCTTGGCATTGTGTCTTTTTTTGTAATCAGAAATTATCTTCCAGATTTAACAAATTTAACAACTGCAAACATCTTCTCAGCAGTAAACAGGATGACATCTTTTTTTCCTGAATTGATAATCTCATTACTCGTAGTTCTTGCATTTCTCGCAATATTAGATGTAATTTACCAGAAGTATGATTACATAAAACAATTAAGAATGTCACATCAAGATCTAAAGGATGAATATAAAGAAACAGATGGACAACCCGAAGTTAAACAAAAAATTAGAAAATTACAGGCTGAGGCTGCAACGAAAGGAAGAAAAGAAGCTTCCTCTATAGAAGATTTAAGCGAAGCGACAGCAATAATTACAAACCCAACACACTTTGCAGTAGCGCTTAAATATGAAGTTGGTGACTCACAAGCTCCTAAAATTATATCTAAAGGTAAAGGTAAGAATGCAGAATTAATAATTGAAAAAGCTAAAGAATTACAAATTGGAACAATGCAAAGTCCTAAATTAGCAAGAGCGTTATACTTCACTTGTGAAATTGGAGAGGAAATAATGAGTAAACTTTATAATGCTGTTGCTATTGCCTTAGCCTACATCTATAAAGTTAATAATGGAGAGGATATAGAGAAACCAGAAATTGAAATACCAGAAGATATGATTTTTGATGAATTTGGAAGAAAAGATGATAAGTAGAGAAATTTCGCAAATAATTGTAACTATTGCTTTCTTTTATAGTTCAATTATTTGTCATTTTAAGGCTATGGAACTGTTTGAAGAAGATAAATTGCTTTATGCTCTGTTTCTATGGCTTTGTTCATTTACATCTTTTTGCGGTGGATTGAGATTCCAAATTGCCAAAATTATTTATAAAATTAAAGATTTGAAAAAAAAATGAAACAAACTAATTGTAATAATTGTATCCACTTTTACGTTACATATAAAAGAAGCTTTCCCTACGGTTGTAGAGCATTTGGAATAGTATCTAAAAAAAATCCATATTTGGAAATAAAAAAAGTTTCTGGCACAAATTGTGCACTATTTTCAAAAAGAATAAAAAATGATAAAATAAATTTTAAAGGAAGAATTGCATGACTCAACAACTTAATGCAATGCAAGAAAGCATAAAAATCGCACTAGATGCAGCAGATGCAGCAACTGACGTCACGTCTGAGTACAAAAGAATAAAAAACGAATATTTAAAAACGGAGCAAAAAATGAAAGAAATTCATAAATATACAACTATCATTTTTTCTGGTTCAATTGCCACAGCGGTTATTGCTATAATTTTGACTGGTTTATTATATTTTAAATCATTGTCAGAATTAGAAGAAATGACGAGTACTAGTAGAGAGGCCTTGGTGGTGTTTGCAGAAAATGTTGAAAATGTGAATAAAGCAGTTGATAATATGAATTCAAGTCTTGCGAGGCACACTGATCTTTTAAATGCTAGTGAAGAAATGAAATCAAAAATAGAGGATCTTTCTAGTGCTATAAATTCCAATGACAAAAAACTAATGATAAACTTATCCAAAGAAATTACAAATCTATCGAGCGGTCTTTCTAAATCAATTAAAAACGAAACTGAAAAGCTTGGAAAATCCATTCAAGAATCTGGAGTTATTACATCAGCGAATGTTAATAAAGAAATCGGAAAATTGTTAAAAGACAACAAAAAAAATCAAAATGTTAAACTCTTAAAAGAACTTTCTAACAGCACTTCATCACTTAATGCTGCATTAGAGGCAATTTCCAGTCAAAACAAGCTTTTGGTTAAGGAAATTAAAGATCAAAAAGAAAATATTACCTTCCCATAAATAATGATGGCTGAAAATAAAGAAGGAAATTTTCTTATAAAAATTGATAAAGTTGTAAATGGAAGTTATGCATTTAAAAACTTCTTAAAACCCAATGATGTTATTGTTGCATTAGACAATCAGTTTTATACTTACGGCGAAAAACAACTTACATCAGACCTTAAAGAAATTAAGAAAAATCAGCAAAAAGCTTTTGTTACAATTCTTCGTGACGACATATTTTTTGAACTTCGCGTTGAAAATAGTTTTGGTTGTAAATTTGTTACAACTACTAAGGATGAAACTGTTAAAATTAAATCTGAATACTCCACAAGACAAATTTATGAATTAGATGAGTTAAATGAGTACATAGCAATGAGGGATGTATATAGAAATTACGAAATAATTGAAAATTCAAACTCCATATCAGCTGGAATTTTTCCTCCAATGTGGTTAGCCTACAGTCAAAAATGGTGGGTACTCTTTTTATTTGTTGCCATAATGGGAATTTCTCTCACTGTAAATATATTTATTTTTTTACTGGGTTGGTTACTTACTTCCATATATTGCTATAAGGCTCAACTTAATTTACTTTTTAGTTTTTCTATGCTTGAAGGAAAAGTTTTCTGTATGAAAATGGCTGCTAATTCTATGGATGAAGCACAAAAAATAGTCAGAAAACTTGATCCTAAATCTAAGTTTAAATTCACAAGGCTTCCCAAGCCATTGGTGGAAGAGATTGACGAAAATAAAAAAGATAAAGATAATAAAGAAAACATTGTTGATGAAAAAGAAACTGTAATAGTGTAATATTATCTAATGGTTGCTGATAAATACACAATACAGGCAGAAACTCTAATGAAGGCTGCTATCGAAGATTATGTTGAAATTATTGAAGAGGTGAAATCCTCAGATGCCAATTTAACTACTCTCAAAGGTCTAAGAATCAATATACAAGGAAAACCAAGAAGACTAGTAGATGTTGGTGATATAAAAAAAACTGATAATGAAAATGCTATTCAAATTCTTGTTTTTAATACAGATCATATACCTCTATTAAATGAGAAAATTGACGAAGTAGAGTTTAATTATGAAGTCGACGGTCAATTTATAAACATTGACCTCCCAGATCCAAGTTACAAACAATTAATGGAAGTGGTTGACGATTTAAATAGAAAACGTAATTCAGCTAATGCAAGGTTAACTAAAGCAAAATCAGAAGCCACAACAAGGGCTCGTACAGCATTAGAGAATGATTTTATTTCTCAAGGAGTAGCGAATGCAGTTTCAAGAAAATGTTCTGAAATGTACGAATCTTATTCATCGAAAATAGACGAATTAACAATGGAAAAAATTAAAAATATTTTAGGGGATGAATATTTTGAAAAATATAAAGCGGAAGAGTTAGATTTAGAATAAATTAGAGCTTTAGATTAAGACTTGAACCAACATCATTTGACTTGTAATTTAGGTATTCACTTTTTTTTGCATTATTATTGCTTTGAATTCTTGACTTTTCGAGTATTTCCTTTGGTTTCCAAACAGGATAGTCGAAATTGATTTCTCTAAATTCATTTAATTTATCTTTACTTTCAGTTTGAACAATTCTTTTTGAAAATTTACTCTGATAGTTCTTTTTATTTATTAAAGGTTTTAACTCAACAATTTTTTCATTGGGAGAGGAAGTTTTCTTTAACGCTAAAATTGACTTTTTATTTTCTAAATTAATATACTCATCTTCATATCTTAATTTTTTTTGGGACAACTTTGGCTCTATAATATTTTCTTGTTTTTTACTTTTATCAGACATTAGTTTTGAGTTAAGAGGATTAGATTGTTTGTTATCTGAGCTATTCGATGAAAGGTTTTTTGACAAACTTGAATTTAATTTACTTCTTTCCCACCATCCCAAAGTTTCATTTTTTTTTAAATAACTGACGTTTAGATTTTTTTCATTGGAATTTGCAACATTTTTCTTTTCAAAATCCTCTTCGTCGTTTTTCCATAGATTACTTATTCCAGTTGCATCAAGTGCGAACTCAGTTGGGGTTTTGTCAAATACTTTATTAAAAACCCAATTACCAAATCCAACTATTGCTCCTATTGGTCCTCCATACATAAATCCTCCAAGGCTATTTTGAACCAAATCTCTATCTGATTTATCGTCATCGGAATTAATACTTGAGTATATTCCACTTATGAGAGGGAGGTTTTGTAGTGGATTAACCAATCCCCTAAACCAATCCCAAAATGAGAATTTGTTAGCGTTATCTAAATTATTATCGTTTTTAACTCTTTTATCATTTGAAATAACAGTTTGTAAATTCTGGTTATTGTGATTTGTTCGAGCGTGTTGACCCTTTAATGAATGAAATGGACTATCTTGAATATTCATTTTAATAATTTATTTCTATTTCTATTCTTCTATTTTTTGCCCTACCCTGCCTAGTATCATTAGACTCTACAGGTCTAGTCTCACCGTAACTTATAGCTTTCATTCTTTTTGGATCTAATGATTTATTTGAAGATAACTGCTGAACAACAGAAGCTGATCTAGCTGCTGCTAGATCCCAATTATCTCTATAGTTTGATCCAAACGTCAAAGGCACATTATCAGTATGTCCCATTACCAAAATTTCACTTCTCCCTTTTTTATTTTGTTCGGCAATTTTAGACATAATTTCTCTAGCTTTTTTTGTGAGCTCTGCTGACCCTGATTTAAATGCACCAGCTGACCCAACCGTAATGACAACTTTGTCCTCTTCTCTATCAACATTGACAAGCCCCTCACCAATTTCTTGTTTTAAAGCAATTTTTAATTTATCTTCTGCTAATTCTGCCTTTTTTGCTTCTTCCTTTGCAGATTGACTCATTTCAGATTGACCAATACTATCGCCTTCTTTACCCTCTGCTTCGTTAATTCCTTGACTAGCAGAAGCTGTTGCTAAATTAGCAAGTTGTTTGTCTAATCCGCCTATTAAAATTTCTGAATCTGACTTCCCTGATGCAGCCTTAACTGATTCAACTGCATTTAAGGTTTCTTGTAAGAGCTGAGGAAGTTCTTTTTCTTCAGCCTCACTTGGTGTAAAATTAATAACAACTTTATCTCCTAATGCCTCAACATTAATATCTCCTCTTGCAATTGCTTCTTGAATATTTTTAGCAAGCTCCTTAGCTTCATCTTTTTCACCGTCATCCTTTGTATTATCCTCTTTTTTTGTTTGAAGCTCAACTTTTGGTTGGTCAACTTCCGTAGTTTGTTGTTTTAGATTATCCTGAACAGCAGGTGTGGGATTAGGACTAAAGTTCAATGACAATATTGTTGTTCCTTTCGGAGGCTCAACAACAGGTATAACTCTTTGAATACCGAAAGCATTTTTCATACTACCACTGATTTGTTTAAATTTTGGCACATTAAATTCTGCAAAAGATAAAATTAAAACAAAGAACGCCATTAATAGGGTTGCCATATCTGCAAAGGTTGCCATCCAAGCCGGGGCGCCTTTAGGAGGACATTCTGGGCATTCATGTTCCTCTTCTTCAGTTGAGGCTTCTTGATTTTCTGCTTTTTCCTCAGCCATAATCTATTGACCTTAAGCTGCTTGAGCTTCTAAAAGTTTTTGTTTTTCTTTTGGAGGTAAGTTGGCCACTAGTTGATCTTGAATATTTCTTGGGCTTTCTCCTCTTGAAATAAATTGTAATCCTGTGATGATCATTTCTCTATAAGTAGTTTCATATGCTGAATAACCCTTCAATTTTATTACAATAGGCATAAAAATGGTATTAGCTATCATTGCTCCATATAGTGTAGTTAAAAGAGCAACAGCCATAGCCGGACCAATTGCTTTTGGGTCAGCCATGTTACCAAGCATTGCAACTAGGCCCACTAAAGTCCCAATCATTCCCATCGCAGGAGCTATATCAACCCATGATTGAGCACAACCTATATTTTTTTCATGCCGACCTTGCATAGCTTTCAACTCTTTTTTTAATTGAACTGTAAGCTTTGATTCATCAGCACCGTCGACAAGCATTTGCAAACCGTTATCGAAAAATGGATCAGGCGTTTCTTGACCCTCTAATGCCATCATACCGTCTTTTCTTGCAATTCCAGCTAGTTCGACTATTCGCTCGATAAGTTCATCCATTTTCTTTACAGGGGGTTTAAATGCTTTTCCAAAAGCCCCAAATGAGCCTAAATACACAGGAAGGGGAGCTGTATACATGACAGCAAAAAAGGAACCTCCAAAAACGATTAATAATGAAGGAACATCAATATATGATCCTAAACCACCTGCAGAAATCATTGCTCCAGCAATCATTCCTAGTGTACCCAAAAATCCAATTAAAGTAGCTAAATCCATTTATTTTTCCATTAACAATTCATATTTAAATAGTATTTTGGTATGGATTCTGCAACTTTAATACCAAAATACAATTTTTTTTTTTAAATTTAATATTTTATTGTAATATAAGAGAATGTTTAAAAGCAAATTATTAATTTTCATTTTACTCTTAAGTTTCTCTAAATCATTTGCCTCTAATTACATTGATAAGGGTCACTATATAATTGATTTAAGGAATAAAATCGAATGGCTTAAATGTACAACAGGACAACAATGGAGTGATAAAGAGAATACTTGTATTGGAAACCCCGTAAAATTAGATTATCCATCTATAGATGAAGCGAACAACCAACTCAACCAACAACTTGAAGGTAGTTGGCGACTTCCTACTCGTAAAGAATTAGAAAGTCTTATTTGTAAAGATTGTACTGGAGTAAAAATAGATGAAGACTTATTTCCAAATACTCCAGCTGAACCATTTTGGACATCACAGAGAAATTGGTGGTCTCCAAAATTCTTTTGGTCAGTTAACTTCTTTACTGGTTATTCCTATGGGCGATTTGTTCCGGAAAAGGAATTATTTGTAAGATTCGTAAAAGATCGTTAGTCTTTTTGTCTGAAGTATTCAAATAACTTACTAATAAACAAAATAATTCCTAGAAAAAAAATCAATTTTACAGCATTCCACGGGGTTACAAATGAAAGATACCCCAATTTTTCCTTAAACATTAATGCTGTGATTATAATTAAAAGAATAAATGCAATAAAAAATCTTATATATATACAAATTCTACAATTTTTCATTATTTCAGAATCAAGCAATTTATTTTAATTGATTTGGAAAATTTACATATATTCTTTGCAGTTTTCATATTAACTGAATAATAAAGAACTTTAAAAAGATTATTTTCCGATAAAATTTCTACATTATTTTCAAAATCTGAATATTTCGTCATAATTTCTTTAATGACTAATCGTTTATGTTTCTCTGCATTATTAATTTTAGAAAAAGCTCCAAATTGAATTTTTATTTTTCTCTCAGAATTAACTTCATCTTTATTTGATAATTCTTTTTTTTTATCACTAACCTCCAATTCTGTTTTTTTTGTTGTTGATTTTAAATTTTTAGAAATTTCTTGAGAGGAACTGACGCTTTCGTTACCTATTTTTTTATTTTTTTGTTTAGGATCAAAAATTTCCTTATCCAATTTATTATCAGTTTTGTTATTAGTTATTAAATTTTCTCTTGCATTTTTAATCTCTTGAAGCTTTTCATTATTTATTCCAGCCTGATTATGAATTTCATCATCATTAATTTCAGAAATATTTCTATTTTCTTCCATGTTTACATCATTTTTTGATGTCAGATTTTTAACGTTTAAAAAAACTAGTAAAAAAAATGAGGGTATTAAAATTAACGGAAAAACTTTAATCATACATAAAATAATAAGATTTATTCAAAAATTTGCCAGAATTATTAGTATTTCTCAACTTTTTTTTGTTAAGGTTTAAATTAAATTAAAAGTCAAATTTCTGACTCATCAGACATGTCAAATTAAAGTTTTGCATTTTTAATTAAAAAATTGTGAAATAATCATGAAAGGATATTAATTATGCAAATTTCACAGAATCTAAAGTTAAAGCAAAGTCAATCTTTAGTAATGACTCCGCAGCTTCAACAAGCTATAAAATTACTTCAACTTAATAATCTTGAGTTAACAAATCTAGTAAACAAAGAACTTGAAGAAAATCCATTTCTTGAGAATGATAGTGTTGAGATAGATGATCAACACAACTCTGATTTTGAAGAAACAAGTGATATAAGTGATTCATTTGAAAATGGAGAATCCATGGAAGATGAACCAAAAAATGAAGATTATGAGAATAGATGGGATACGGACACTTCTTATGAGACATTCAAAAAAGGGAATTCCGGAGATTTATCAGATGCAGGTAGCGTAATTGAACAAACATTGAGTAATAAAGTTTCTCTCAAGTCAATCCTTCAAAATCAAGCAGACTTAGAATTTATTTCAAATAAAGAAAAAAATATATCAGAAATTTTAATTGATTATATTGATGAAAATGGATGGATTACTGAAAATCTATATAATATTTCTGAATTCAGTGGATTTGATGTATTGGATATTGAAAAAGTTTTAAAAGTTATGCAAACATTTGAACCTGACGGTGTCTTTGCCAGAAATTTGAAAGAATGCTTAAAGATTCAACTTAAAAATAAGTTAATACTAGATCAGAATAATGAAATAATTGTAGACAATTTAGAGATGTTGGGAAATGGAAATATCAAATCACTTCAAAAGTTAACTTCTCTCAAAGAGGAAGAAATTAAAGAACAAATAAGAATTATTCGTTCTTTAAACCCAAGGCCAGGAAAAAAATATTCAGAAGATAATAAGAATATATTTCATCCCGATGTTATCGTTTCTAAAAACAATGCTGATTGGTCGGTGGAATTAAATGAAAGTACACTTCCAAAAATTACGATAAATGATGATTACGTAAAAGAAATTGAAAATCTGAATTGCGGGGAATCAGACAAAAAATTCATTAATGAATCCTTAAATTCAGCCAAGTGGTTATTAAAAGCAATTCAACAAAGAAACTTAACTACGTTAAAGATTAGTTCTGAAATCGTAAATCAACAAAAACTTTTTTTTGAAAAAGGAAAGAAATTTTTAAAACCTATGGTTTTGAAGGATGTGGCCAAGAAAATTAATATGCATGAAAGTACAGTAAGTAGAGTCACTTCAGATAAACTTATGCTTACTCCAAGAGGAATATTTGAAATGAAATTATTTTTCAGTGCCTCAATTAGTAGTACAAAAAAAGGTGAAACACACTCTGCAGAATCTGTTAGAGAGTCACTTAAAAAATTAATAAGCTCTGAGCCTTTAAATAGTCCTCTAAGTGATGAAATGTTGGTAGAAAGATTGCAAGCTGAAGGAATTGATCTTGCCAGAAGGACTGTAGCCAAATATAGAGAACTCCTTAACATTCCAGCATCCTCTGTAAGAAGAAAGATAATGAAGATTCAAAATATCAATGTATAAAGTAATAAATTTTATATTATTTTCTTTGTATAATTGACATCTTTTAATACTGATATATTTTACAATATTAATTTCAATTAATTATGATAAACTAATAAAGCCTAGGAATACTTTATATTTTTTATTTCTTTACTTGAATGATCCAAGAAATGTGAAATTGGGTAAACATCAGTTTTTACGTGCTTATCTTTTTCAAAATGTGAAATTTTGATCATTGGATTCAATGTTGACAGATTATAATTTTTTTCATTAGCTTTGAATTCTTCTTTCATATTATCTCCTTTATATGTCCTTAACAGTGCAATTACCCTGCCAATTAACTATTTTTAGATTCTTTCTTTATCCAAAACATTTTTAAAAAATTCAATTTGATCTCTATTTTTCTCTACAAATTCTTTTTTAACAACAATCTTTTTTTGTCTTAAATTATTCCAGAAGGAATAAACCTTTTTAAGATATTTTCTTTGTTTATTTGGATGGGAAGAATGATATCTCGAAATGGCCTTGTTCCATGACTTATGTCTTTTAAATAATTTGGCCAGAAAAATAGCTGCATACCTTACATTTTCTTCTGGTTCAATCATTTGTGCAAAACTATCGAAGTTGCTCAGGTGATATTTTGTGTTAATTTGCATACATCCTACATCTATACTTTTTTTATCTCTATTTTGCTCCAAATAATTGATTACATCTTCCTTCCTGTCAAAATAGATTGGTTTACCTTCAACATTTAAAGTCCAAGGCCAAGAAGAAAAATTTTTGTTTTCTTTTTTTATTCCTGACTCTACAAGGGAAATTGATGTTAATAGATTAGTAGGAAGGTTAAACTTTTTTCCAAACTTTTCTGTATAAAAATTACAGGTATTTAAACTTTTTGAACTTAAATCACTACAAAATAAGATTGCAAATAAGAATAACAGTACTTTATTTTCTCTCATACAACTGTATGAGCAAATTAAATGCCAATTTTTATTTTTTTATTATAGAGCTACTTATTAAATCTCTTCCTACTGAAATAAAGTCATATGGGTTTACTGATTTTCCATTAACTTTAATTTCATAATGCAGATGCGCACCTACTGCTCTCCCAGTTGAGCCCATTTTACCAATCACTTGTCCCTCCGTAACATAGGAACCTTTCTTCACGTTTAATCTATGCAAATGACCGTATAATGTTGTAACTCCATGTTTATGAACAACCTTTATTGTTTTTCCAAAGGATCCATTTCTTCCAGAAAATGAAACATAACCATCAGCTGGTGCTCTAACTTCCTCTTGCCAAGTTCCCGCCATATCAATACCGTGATGCATTTGCTTTCTTTTTGACTTTGGATGTATTCTAAATCCATACGGACTTGAAACATAATAATATTGCATAGGTGGTTTTAGAGGAACAAAAATTATAGCATCTTTTAAATCTTGAAGAATTTGGAATCTAAGTGAAGTATAATCCAATAATTCCTCGTTATCACTAACATTGATATTTTCTGTTAGCAAATTGTTAATCCTAAAAATATCTAATTTTTCTGGTTGTAGTTTTAGCTTTTCAAAAACGTTCATCAACTGAATGATTTCAGAGTCTATTTTTTTTGTAAAATTAATAATCTTTAACTTTTTTGTTCGGGGAGCAATAAATGGAATTACTGGCAATTTATTGTAAGCAAATTTATCTTTGTTAATTTTAGTAACTTTTGAATGTTCCGCTTTACTTTCAAGAGTATGCTCCATTGCGATCATTTCTGGGCTAGCTAGCTTTGAAAATTGTTCAAATTTTATTTCATCTGAATGATTTACATCGTCAGGAAAATCTATTGCTATGTTCCCCATCATACTTCTTAGATTAGCTAATTTTTGCCTTATTTGGTTTTGGATATTCTTAGATTTATCTTTATTTTGATTTAGCTCATCTTCTCTACTGATAACAATTTGTATTTTTTCAGAATTAATATTCTGCTCCAAAATGGCTTTCTCTTTTGCAAGATCTTTCAAAGTTTGAATTTCAGTTTTTGTAAAACTTTGATTTGTTATTTCAGTATTCTTATAAGTTAAATATGAAAAAAAAGACGAAAAACCAAAAAAAATCAATTGTAAAGATTTGAAGACAAAAACTAAAGCCAAAATTAAAGCGGATATATAATGCTTAATATTAAAAACAACTTCTATCGGACCTTTTTTTGTAAAATATAAAAACCTTCTTTCTTTGAGTAAAAGTCTAAGATTATTGGAAAAAACACTCAAATTTTTTGAAAAAATACTCGTTTCTCCAAATCTTTGACTTGATTTAAAATTACTCAAAACACCGGATTTTATAGTATTAAAAGATATTCTTTTAAAAAATTTATCCATTTAACTTACTTAAGATATAGAACAATAACTAACATCATATTAGTTAGTAATTGCATAAGCATAATCAATAACATTAGTTTCCAAGAAATTGGGTTGCTTACATTTAAGCTAAATTGAGGAAATGGCTGTTTTTCATCAAGTTTGACAGATTGCTTGTTCTCATCCACTACTCGATCGTTTTGATAATCATCATATTTTTTAAAGCTCTCTTTATGAGATTTTTTTGTATCAGAATATTGAGTGTAACTAATGTCTTCATAAGATTTGGCGTTTTCTTCTTTAATTTTTGCGGTTTTATCAGGATGTATTTCTTTTTCAACATTTTGAGTCATAACAGTTTTTATCTTAGAAACTTCAATTTCAGATGGTTCTTCTTTTTGAACTCGATTAGGTTTTATGACCTGTTCTTCAAATTTTTGATTTTCTCTAACGGCTTCTCTATGACTTTGGGCTCGATCTTTAACTTTTGAAAAATCATTTGCTGGATTTTTTTTATCCTTTTGAATTTCTTGTGGATTTGGGACAGTCATTTGATTTCTCATTTTTTCTATTCTATCTCTTATATCTATAACTTGTTCTGTCATAATAATTTCAAAGTACTATAATTTATTATAAAAGTAAATTTATGCATTTAGTAAGCCAAAATTAATAATAAAAACTTTTTTTTTAATTTTTTTTATGATAATCATTAATAACCGTCAAGTCTTTAACTTGGCAAAGTTATTGCAGTGTCTTTAAAATGTTTTCAAGAGATTCCGATAAATCAACAAAAAGTTCTAGTTCATCCAGCGTGATTGGAACTGAAATGCAAATAAGTGGCAATATTAAATGTAATGGAAACCTTATTCTAAAAGGTAAAGTCAAAGGTAACATTGAATGTGAAAACATGAGCATTTCTGCAGAAGGTAATTTAAAAGGAAATATTAAGGCATTTGAATGTATAATTGGTGGTAATTTCGAAGGAGATGTTTTCGCTGATTCACTAGCTATCGAATCCGCTGCAAATATCAGAGGTAACATGTATTATAATAACTTAAGGGCTCAACCTGGTGCAAAGTTAGAAGTTCAATTGTTTAAAGGACTTGAAAAAGAAAAAAAAAGTCAAAACACGCCCAAAAAATCAAAAGGAACATAATCTATGGCAGATAATCAATCTATAATAGGAAGAGACGCAATATTTAAAGGAAAAATTTCAAATGCTTCTACAATTGAAATTAATGGAAGAGTTGAGGCTGATATCAAATCAGAAAAAGTAACACTAGGTAAAAATGCTTCTTTAGAAGGATCGATCATTTCAGAGTTGGTTGTAATATCAGGAAATTATCAAGGTAAAATAAAGGCAGACTCAGTCTGGCTTACAGATTCATCTGTTATCACAGGAGAAATTAACTATAAATCATTGCAAATGGACAGAGGCGCTGCACTTAATTGTAAAATTATTCACAATTGGGATGAAAAAAAATTAAAAAATAAAAAAAATATTGATAGTGAAGATTCTGATGATTAAAAATTTAGGAGATTAACAATGAGTGATATAACATACATAAATAAAGATCTACTGATGGAAGGCTCCCTGGAGTCTAAAGATGGTCAAGTTGTTATAGCTGGTCACTTTAAAGGTAATGTAGTTGCAAGATCAGTAGTAATAGAACCTTCCGCATTATTTAACGGCAATATAAATGCTGAACATTTAAAAGTTGAAGGAAAAGTAGATGGAGACATCACTGCCGATCTTCTTGAAGTTTCGAATAGTGGAGTAATTGACGGAAAGTTAAAGACAAACTCATTATCAGTTGATACTGGTGCACAAATATCAGGAAATG
The DNA here is from genome assembly GCA_002691245.1 of Rickettsiales bacterium. Taxonomy (GTDB): domain Bacteria; phylum Pseudomonadota; class Alphaproteobacteria; order Methylaequorales; family Methylaequoraceae; genus Methylaequor. The sequence goes on from NZHH01000064.1 coordinate 40,718, forward strand.
TTGGAAGAATCTCTACTTAATTCAAATTTTTTTTGAGTTTCTATACAATCTCTGAAAAAATTCATAGTGTTATCTCGACCATCAAATTTTTCTAAATTTATAGATGCAAACCTACCAGCAGCAAGGGATACTGCCCATAAATCATTTTTATCTAAAGCATATTTACTTAAAATTATTTCTATATCATCTCTTATTTTAACCATTTCTTGTTTTTTTTTTGTAAGTAAACAAGGAAACTTAATTACATTATTTAATTTTTCCATGAATACCCTAACGTCATATTTTTACATTACTTTAATTAATTATTTATTTATTTACATTAACGTTTTCGATATATAATAAAGTTTAAGATGAAAAAAAAAACACCAAATCTTCCAATCAAAGCTAAACAAAATGAAGTGATAACAGTTAATCAAGAAAAATCCAATTCTTTAGAAATCACTCAAAAACTTCATCATCTAAAAAACAGAGCTGACGTTAGGAAATTTCTTCCGGATATTCTTGGAAGAGTATTAGCTAGAATATGGATTGATTCAAACTTTAAAGAAGAGTTTGAGCAAGATCCACAAAAAACACTAGAATTTAATGGGGTCTATTTACCTGAAGATATGTCTATTGAATTTCAAAAACCTAATTCTGATAGACCAAGAATTGTTGTCTATGAACAACGACCTAATTCCAGATTCAGATTGAGAGTTCTATACCTCCAACTAATAATGATGGCTGGAAGATGAAGAGCATCATAAGAATTCTTATCTTTGGACTTTTTTATTCTATTTCCATTGCTAATGATCATAAAAAAGACGAAAATATTGTAAAAGATGATCAGACTTACTACAAGGAGGGCGTAACTTATTACGATAATGGTGAGTTTAAAAAATCATTCATAGTTTTTTTTAATCTTTCTGAAAAAGGAGATAAAGATGCTATTTTTAACCTATCTAACATGTTTTATGAGGGTATTGGCACCACTCAAGATTTTAGTGAGTCTCTGAAATATACTTGGTTATGCTCACTAAATGGAAATAAAAGGTGTTTAAAAAAAGTTAAATTTATCGAAGATAAATTGGATAAAGACGAATTTATCAAAATATCTCAAAAAATTCCTGAAATATTAGAAAATGAATTTGTAAATAATAACGATGAAATTTCAGCATTTAAACTTGGTTATTGGTACGAAAAGATTTCACCAGAAATTGATTTTGAAAAATCATATTTATGGTATTCTGTATCCGTTAGTGCTGGAGTATACAAAGCTATGAAAATGAGAGACAGGGTTAGTAAGTTGATAGAAAAAAAAAAAATTTTAGCTATTCAGGAAGAGGCAAATCAGATCTATACTAAAGATATGTATTTTAATTCAAATAAGGAAAAAAAATGATTTTCAAAGTCCACTGGATAATCGATGGTATTGCTGAAATTGATGCAAAAACTAAAACTGATGCAGAACAAATAGTTCAAGAAGGTTTAGAAAGTTATGTTAAAGATTCAGATGTGCTTATGAATAAATATGTTGCTAAGTCAATTCAAGGCACAGCATATGAACCAGGAACTGACGAAAAAAAAGAAAATGATGAAAAACAAAATAAAAAAAATCCAAATGAGGAAGATTCTTAATTCAATTTTAATAATTACATTTCTCATTCCATCTATCTCTATTTCAATACCAAAATCTAAAGGAAGAACATACGCTCCAGAAGAAGGGACTTTCGATAGAAGAAAAAGGATAGTTATCCAACCAAAATGTAGGTTGATTAGCGAAAGAAAAGTTCCTGGCGATGTTGTATGTACATATCAATCACAAAAAAGAGGAGCAAAAGACAAAGAAATTTATTTAGGGTCTCCAGGAAATACCTGTCAAAAAGAAATTACTTGTCCAAAAAAGTAACTCAATAGGAGTTGAAGAATTAATTATAGTAAAATCAGATCAAGATGTTGGGAATTATTAGAACCAGGCAAAGAAAAGGATTATTATAGTAAGATAGTTGACCTTTTTTTACTTGCTCTAATAACTTTAAACGTATTCTCTGTTATTCTTGAAACAGTTGACAGTATTTATGTAGATTATGAAATATATTTTTCATATTTCGAATATTTCTCAGTTTTTATTTTCACAATTGAATATCTATTAAGACTTTGGTCGTGTATTTCAGATAATACAAAGGATGCAAGTAATTTTGACAAAAGATTCAAATATATTTTCAGTTTTGGAGCAATTATCGATGCTGTAGCTATTTTACCTAGTCTCATTGCAATTTTTTATCCTTCTATTGATCTAAGATTCATAAGAGCATTAAGAATAATAAGACTATTAAAATTTTCAAGGTATTCTGGTTCAATAAATAGCCTTATTTCTGTATTGTGGGATCAGAGAAGATCATTTGGGGCAGCATTTTTTTTACTATTCATTGCATTGATTATTGTTTCAAGTGGTATGTATCTGGTAGAAAAAGATATACAACCAGATAAGTTTGGAAGTATTCCACAATCTATGTGGTGGGCACTTGTCACACTAACAACTGTTGGGTATGGTGACGTTTATCCTATAACACCCTTGGGAAAAATGTTTGGATCAATTAGTATAGTTCTTGGAATTGGTACGGTAGCCTTACCCGCAGGTATAATGGCTTCAGCATTTACCGAATTTACAAGAAGAAATCAAAAACGCTATGAAGACAAGTTCAAACACATGCTCCAAGATGACATAATTGATAAAGAAGAAAGAGAGGAGCTAAAATTATTATCAGAAAAATTAAACCTTTCGGATGAAGACATAGGTTCTATCGAGGAACTTTACAAAAACAAAAAAAAGTAAGAATAGATTAGCCAACTGACCCAATAAAATGTGTAATGCCTGTGCTTACTCTTCTTGCGCATTCATACAAAGCCTCAAGTTGTTTAAATATATTTTTTTCTTCTTTAGTATAATTTATATTAGTTTCACTTACGTAATTAGACTTATCTGAAAAACCAGAAGTTGAAGTTTTCAGTCTTCCGACTGGAAAGATCTTCCTCAATATACTAACTGCATCAATCACATCAAATCTTATTAATTTAGCAATAATTTCATCTCTTGAAGTTCCTGCTTGATCACTAAATTTTGGAACTCTGACTGAAAGTAAAAAAATTTCATGGAAGATTGCAACTCTTACTCCATGCATCAATAACAACTCGTCTCTTATTTCTTTCTCTATAACCCTGCCTCTACCTACAGCTATTCTGCCTCTTAATTTTCTTCCTAAGATCCAATTTCTAATTTCCATATATTCCTGGTGTAGTTTTCTGTAAACTTTATGTAATCTCCAATGTACATCAAACTTCTCAAGTAAGTTTGCAACTTCTTTCATATTTTCACTTCTATTGGAATCAGCAGTTCTAGTAGACCAAGAAAGCCACATTCCTGGATCAAAACAGTCTATATATGCTTTCAGAACTTCAATATCGCTGAATGCAAATGCATGCTGAACTATATCCATGATTCTTTTGAAACGTTCAGACGTATTATAATGTTTCATAAATTTATCAGGATCTTTTTTCAAATAACTACCTATTCCTCCCAGAGAGTTTGCGAGCATGCCTAGTTGTTGTAATATTGAATTCTGGGGAATAGCCCTTGTTTGACTCGGATGATAAACAAGAGTTTTTATTGAATTATCAACATGCCTTTTAACAGATCTTGATCCCGTTGAGTGTGTAAGATTTGATCCAAAAACATTTAATAACGCCGCGTAATTTGGGTCATCCATTATCTCTGTGTTAAAATTTTTAATTGTATTTACAAATTCAATTCCGAAGTCTGGTGATTCATAAAATGGATCATTTATGATCAAATTTTCTCTACCGAAACAAAACTCAACTATCCTTGCAATCGAGGCCAAAGCCAAGTCATGATTCATAAAATACTGATAACCATCACCACCTTGAAAACTTATTTCTTGGATTAAATCAATACTCCAATCCTTGAGTTTTTTTCTGGTGTAACTGCAATTGACATATTTCAATCGGTCACCGAGGGAAACAGGATGCCCGCCTCTTCCAATTGACTCTCCGTGAGTATTGAATATCAATAGTTTGACATCAGTTAAATTGTTGTCAAAGAGAGCTTTAGCAATCTTTCTTTGTAAATTTTCAATAGAAAGAACTGCTGCTGATTGTCCTAAATATCTTCCAGCATCAGAGAATCCAGTTTGAACTGTTAGTTTTTTTCTTAAGTTAAGATATTTTTTGAAATTATTATTTTTTAATAAAGTTTTTATAACATCATGACCCATCTCAAGCCCTCTTTCTGTTTCAAATAATGGTGAAATATCTATCTTATCTTCAACACCAAAAAGCTTTGAAAAATACAATGCTGTCATTACAGTTAATGGATAATCACACTCTGCAATAAGAAATCTGATTGGCTGTTTTTCATCAATATATTTTAATATCTGCTTTGTAAGCATAAAATATCTTCTAGCATTCATATTTTCTTCAAAAATACTTCCAAAATTAATTTTTACAGGTTTAACTTTGTCTATTAATTTTGAAATTATATTTAAATAAGTAATTTTATTTGATGGATCATTTGGATCACCAGTCAACCCAATCTCTTTAGAAATTGCATTGTTGAGTTGATTGGCATTCAGCCTTAAGTGTGTTCGGCCTAAGCCAAGACCAAAATTTATAATTTCAATTCTGGTTATAATAATATTATCAATTACTTTTTGAGATTCATTTATCTCTTTGTTTTTAATTGATGAAATCAGCTTATCAAGTATTGAAACAATAGGATCAGTATTAGTTAATAATTTAGATTTATTTTGGTGCATAAAATTCGAAATATTTTTTATAACAGAAAAATTATCAACAAATCCTTTTTCAGAAAAACTAATAAGAGCTTTGTTATTAACAACAATTGAGTCATTGAGAATTTTTATTATTTTTTGAAGTTCCTTTTTTAAAAATGAAGTTTTAGATTGTTTTAATAATTTGCTTAAACCTTCCTTATATATTTCTAATTGATCAATTTTGACTTTAAGTCGTTTTGCAAAACTATCATTCCAGAAAATATCTCCTCTACCGTCAACATCATATCCTACCCATGTATGAAGTTTGAAAATTTGTGGTTCTATGTTTTGATAATCGTCTGGATATTTTTTTTTTGAAACATCCAAAATAACTTTGTATAGAGTTTTTAAAGATTTTTGTAAAAATTTTAATGCTGACATTGACAATTTATGCTCAAAATCTAGAGTGATTTTTTTTTCTGGTCTTTGTTCAGTTTTAAAAACCTCTTTTACAATTTTTTTTAGTTCTTTATCTGTTAAATATTTTTCATTTGCTTTAGATGTTGCTAGTTTGGCTAGCTCTAACATCATTTGATATGTCATTCCAAAGGTTGGATGGGCAGTTAAAACAATTCCAAAAATTTCTTTTTTTAAGATTGAATTATACTCCTCGAATGGAATTAATTTATTATTTCGAGTAGCTAATAACCCAATGTGTTTTGAGATAACATTGATATTTTTTTTGGGGTCGATTGTACCCATGTATGATTTCAGTCTGTCAGCTCTTAATCCAAATGATCCAACTGCTAGACGTTGAATGAGAGCCTCTAAAGCAGAATAATTTAATTTATTTTTTTCTAATCGTCTCGATATATCTAATGCAAGCATGGTTATGGAGTTAGAAAAGGGATCTTTTTCAGCACCGGATCTAATTCTATCTAAATCCTTCTGAAGGATTTTTCTTAACTGTTGAGTGTCAATATCTCTATCAACTGGGAAACAGCTCCATGTTTCAGGTAGTAATGGTTTCCTGTAAAGATCCATTTCTGAATGAGATAGCTTTCTAATATTAATACTTGTCATTTGCCGAAAAATTATATATTAGATTTATATCACAGTTTGTAATCATTAATATGGTGTTTTTAAAAGAAAAAAAAATTATTAAATGGCTCTATTAAAAGAAAAAGTTACAGAAATTCACCACTGGACTGATAAAACATTTAGTTTTAAAACTACAAGAGATCCTGGTTTTAGATTTAAAAACGGCGAGTTTGCAATGATAGGACTTGAAGTTGATGGTAAACCATTATTAAGAGCATATTCTGTTGTTAGCCCAAATCATGAAGATCATCTTGAGTTTTTGAGTATAAAAGTTCCTAATGGTCCACTCACTAGCAAATTACAGCACATTAAAGTAAATGATGAGATAATTATTAATTCCAAACCAACAGGAACACTTGTTTGTGATTATCTCTTACCAGGTAGAAACCTATTTCTTTTTTCAACGGGTACTGGGCTCGCACCCTTCATGAGTATAGTTAGAGATCCAGAAACGTATGAAAAATTTCAAAAAATTATTCTTACTCACACCGTTAGAACTCCTAAAGAACTTGCTTATAAGGATCTTCTAGACAACCTCAATAATGATGAAATCTATCGTGAAGTAACTAATGGAAAATTTATCTATTTTAATACTGTTACAAGAGAAAACTGGGAAAGAAAAGGTCGAATAACAGACTGGATTAAAAATCAAAGTCTTTGGAATAATGTTGGATCCGAAAAATTTGATCCCTCTCAAGATAGAGTTATGATTTGTGGTTCTGAGTCAATGACATTTGATCTGAAAAAAATATTTGAAGATATTGGGTCTCAAGAAGGTTCAACAAAAGTTCAAGGTGGTTTTGTTATTGAAAAAGCGTTTGCAGAAAAATAATGATAGAATTAATCTACTTTGATTTCAATTTTTGGAGAGCAGACATATTAAGATTATGCCTTTCTTTAGGAGGTATTCCATTTAAGTACAAAAGATTAGCAAGAAATAGTTGGCCAAAAGAAAAAAAGAATTTTCCTTTTGGTCAACTTCCAGTATTAGTGATCGATAATCAAATGTATGCACATACCCATACACTTGCTAGATATTGTGCTAAAAAATCTGTTCTTTACGACACTAATGAAAGAAAAAGTTTAATTATCGATCAAGTTTTAGACTGGGCAAATGAAATAACAAATTTAGTTGCTCCATCAATAAGAGCTGCCATGAGAGAAAAAAATTTGGAAAAGTCAAAAAAACTAAGAGAGGAATTCGTTAAAAATGATTTGTTAAATTGGTTTACTTATCTAGAAGATTTATTGAATAAATCTTCAAAAAATAAAAAATTTTTTACTGATAATTTCAGTATCGCAGATATTACAGCGTGGAGGGTAATATATTGGTTTACATCCGGTCGCTTAGATATGGTAGAAAAATCTTTCATAGATAAGTTGCCAGTTCTTAAAAAATATTATCAGGGTATTAATAATTATGATCCTCTCATAAGGCTTAAGGAATTTAGAGAAATTACCTCTACCTAGCCCTTCCCAATATTTGCATGTTAATAGGAAATCTATCTTTCATCCAAAAAAGTATTATTAAACCTGGTAAACCAAATATTGTTGATATTATGAAAAAATTACCCCAACCAAATGATTCAACAATAAACCCAGATGGTGAGGATAATAAGGTTCTTGCCAAACCCATAAAAGAGGAAAGTAAAGCATATTGTGTTGCTGAATATTCTTTCTTACACAATACTGATAAGTATGCTACAAATGCGGCTGAACCCAAGCCTCCTGAAAAATTTTCTCCTGCAACAGTTATTATTAAAAAGGAAAATTCTGGACCAACATTATTTAATAATACATAGAGTAGATTTGATAAAATTTGGAAAACTCCTGAAATAATAAGAGAATTAATTAATCCAATTTGCTTTACTAAGTAGCCACCAATGAAAACACCTAATAAAGTCATTATTACACCAAATATTTTACTAGCATTAGCAATATCAATATTCGAAAAACCTATTTTTACGTAAAACGGGTTAGCCATTATTCCTGCAACAACATCGCCAAATTTAAAAGAAAAAATGAAAAGTATGATTATCAAGGACTTATAAAAAGTATTTCTGAGAATAAACTCTTTAAAAGGCGCTAAAAGATTATTACTTTTTTTCTTAATGTTCATTTTGTCTAACTTCACTAAAAAAATTGTACAGATAGACAACATAAAAATTATTCCTGAAATGATTAGAAACACTTCAGGCCATGTGAATATACTTTTTAAATATAGAGATCCAGCACCAGCTAATAGTCCTCCAAATCTATACCCAAATTGAGTTGCTGCTGCTCCCGCACCTTGAAATTCATCATCTAGGATTTCTATTCTAAATGCGTCAATTATAATATCTTGATTAGCAGAAAAAAAGGCTGTCAACAATGCAAAAAATGCTGTTAAAAATAAATTTTGACTTGGATCACTAAAACCTAACATAATTAATGAAATTATTAAAAAAATTTGACTTATTAATAACCAAGATTTTCTCATTCCTAGATATTTTGTAAGAAAAGGAATTTTATAAGTATCAACAAAAGG
>NZHH01000001.1:0-17691 GCA_002691245.1 Rickettsiales bacterium
AAAATATATGACTATATATATAGTGTTTTTAAAATATAAGTAAATTATTATTATGACTATTATTACTAAATTTATTTTTTCTTTTTCATTATTATTGCCTCTGCTAAGTTACAGCAAAGAGGCGAACAATCACCTATGTAATCTGAGAGGGTACGAAATAATATTTCCTTATGAAGCTGCTGTAAGCAAGATTAAAAACCAGTTTCATAATTCTCCTAACATCAAAGAAACTGAATTAGAAAAATTTAAAATAAATTTCGAAAAGAATTTCAAAGGCATTCCTCTATATAAAGAAGCAGGCTGCTCAAATGCAAGGTTATCTGAATATCTTGACTGTCTTATTTCAACTGATGGAAAAGATTGCAGAATTTACTATACTCAGATGAGAATTGTGGATTAATTTATTATATCCTCCACAAACAGTTCAACATTTTCCGCTCCGTTCCACCTATTTAACGTCATTGTAACTATTACTCCATTAACTGTTGAAGTCTCCTCAATTATTTTACCAATTTCTGTTCCCTTGGAGTTAAAAGATATCGCTTTAATAGAGTTTCCAAAAGAGTCTTGTAAAAAGAATGAGTAATGCTTTTCCCCAACTAATTTAGGAAATGTTATTGAGCAATCCTTTACTAAAAACTTAGGTTTAGGGTTTCCAATTCCAAATGGGGAAAATTTATCTATTAAATAAAATAATTTATTATTAATTGAAGATATAAATAGTTCAAATTCATAATTTTTTGAAATGTCTTCTGGTTTTCTTAAAAACTTATCTTTCAAATATCTTTTAAAATCTTTTATTTTAGATTTTTCTATAGTAAACCCACCAGCCATTTTATGTCCTCCACCAGATATCAATTTACCATCGTTAACTGAATTTATGATAAACTGTCCAATATCAAAACTTTTAACTGACCTACATGATGCTGTGCAAACCATTTCTTTCTCTGAAATAACAATTGATGGTTTTTTAAATTTATCGGTTAGTCTAGATGCTACAATCCCAAGAACGCCAGGATGCCAATCATCTTTATGTACACAAATTATATTTTCATCATTTTCTTCAATTTGATCTAGAGCATCTTTCTCAACTTTTTTCTCAACAATTTTTCTCAAATTATTTAAATCACACAGTTTTTTTGAGAGTATAGAGGAATTTTTTTTTTCCTTTGAAATCATTAGACTTGTTCCAATTTTTGAGTCCCCAACTCTTCCTCCTGCATTAATTCTCGGACCAAGTATAAATCCAAGGTGATATTCATTAATTTTTTGGTTAATTGAGGAGTGCTCAATTAAACAACTCAAACCAATATTTTTGGTATTATTAAGCACCTTAATTCCCTGTTTTACAAAGGTTCTATTAATTTGGTCAAGTTTTACTAAATCGCATACAGTTGCCAATGCAACTAAATCAAGATACTTTATTAAATCTGGATAAGAGCGAGATTTGAAGAAATGGTTTTTTTTTAAAACTCTATTAAGAGAACATAAAAGAAAAAAAACTACCCCCGTTGCACAAAGGTTATGAAGACCAGATTTATCAGATTTTTTTTTTGGATTAACTATTGCAAAAGCATTTGGAGATTTTTCAGCCTCTATATGATGATCAACCACAATTACATCTATACCCTCATTACTAATCTTATTTATTGAATTGATAGCAGTTGTACCACAATCAAGTGTTAGGATTAAATCACAATTTTTTTCCTTTAATCTTCTGAGTGCTTTTATATTTGGTCCATAACCCTCTTTTATCCTATCAGGAATATGATACTCATAAGAAACACCTAAATCTAAAAGGTAGCTACATATGAGAGAGGTTGCACAAGAGCCATCAACATCGTAGTCACCTAAAATCCCAATTTTTTTTTTTTTGTAAATTACTTCAATTATTTTTTTTGTTGCTTTTTCCATGTCATCCATTACAAAGGGATCTGGCATCAAATTCTTAAGTTTTGGCTCAATAAAGTTTTTATAACTAGTAGCGGTAATGCCTCTAGATATTGCAAGTTTAGCAATACTAATATCTAGATTAAATTCGTTTCTTAAAGTTTCAACATTCGATTCATCAAATTTCTTTTTAGACCAGACAAAGCCATTTATTGAAGTATAATTTTTTTCACAATTGTTTTTTGATTTTTCTTGAACTACATTAGAAGTTATTTTCATAATATAAATCTATCATAAATCAATGAAGACATATAATAATATATTAATCGCACAAGGTGGAGGGCCCACTAATGTAATTAATCAATCACTAGTAGGTATAATTATTAATGAAAAAAAAAAAAACTCAGAAATCTATGGTTCATTGAATGGTGTAAATGGGATAATAAATAATAGGTTTATTAATCTAAATAAAATTTCTTTAAATGAACTAAGTTTACTTAAAAACACCCCCGGTGCTGCGTTAGGGTCTACTCGAGACAAACCCGATCACAGCTACTGTGAAGAAATAATTAAAGTGTTAATTAAAAAAAGAATTACTAAATTTTACTACATCGGTGGAAATGATTCTTCTGATAGCTTAAGAATAATTTCAGATTTTGCAAAATCTCAAAACAAAAAAATCCAGTGTATTCATGTTCCAAAAACTATAGACAATGATTTAGTTTTAAATGATCATACCCCCGGGTTTGGATCGGCAGCAAAGTATGTAGCTCAACTCTTTTCAGGTATTAATTTTGATGTTAGTTCACTTCCTGGTGTATATGTAGGTATAGTAATGGGTCGTCATGCAGGTTTCCTTACCGCGGCATCCTCTTTATTGAAGAAAAAAGATAGTGACGGACCACACAGAATTTTCATTCCTGAAAGTTCTTTCAAACTAGATGAATTCCTCAAAAGTATAAAAAAAACATACTCAAAATATGGAAAATGTATTATTGCTGTCTCTGAAGGTATTCAAGACAATAAAAACATTTTGTTTACTGAAAAAATAAAAAGCAAAAATGAATTTGATGCTCATGGCAACATCCAACTATCTGGTTCTGGTATTTTAGGGGATTATTTAGCCGATCAAATTAAAAATAGGCTGAAAATATCTAGAGTTAGAGCTGATACTCTTGGTTATCCTCAAAGATGTTTTCTTGGATCAGCATCTGAAGTTGATCAAAAGGAAGCATTTCAAATTGGATTAAATGCCGTAAATTTCTCTTATAAAGATAGTCAATCATTTTCTATTGGTATAAAAGAAAGAAAAGTTTTTGATAAAACTTATAAGATCCAGTTTGTTAAAAATCCATTGTCTGAAATTGCTGGAAAAACAAAAAGAATGAATCCCATATTTTACAACAAAAAGGATTTTCAAGTTACTAAGAGTTTCAAAAATTATTGTTTACCGTTAATTGGAAAGAAAATTCCAAATACAATTTCAATTAAATAAACTTTTCTATTCTAATATAAACTGTTTTCTCTTTAATAAAATCAAGTTGGTTTATTTTTTTAAGAGCCTTCATCATATTTTTTTCATTACAGTTGTGAGTGGTTATAACTATTGTAGCATTTTTGGAGTAGTTTTTTTCTTGCTCTCTTTGAAGCATTGATTTCATCGAGATATTATATTTTTTAAATTGATTGGCTATACCAGATATCACACCTGATCTATCATCTGTTGTAAACCTTAAATAATAACTACCGTATCTATCTTCTAATGAAATATTTCTAAATTTTTTTTTTGAATTACTCTCAAATTCATTAATATTTTTTTTTGTCAAATTAACAATATCACTTAATACGGAAGTTGCAGTAGGATAAGCGCCAGCTCCTTCTCCAACGAAAAAACTTTTTTTGCAAAAGTCAGACTCTACAACTATTCCATTGTAAACATCATCAACACTAGCGACAAACGAACTTCTAGAAGTAAGACATGGATATACATAATTTTTTATACAATTTTCTTCAAGTTCAGTTATTCCTAAGAGTTTTATTTTGTATCCTAAAGACTCAGCTAATTTTAGATCTAATAATTTAATTTTATCTATACCTTCATTCTTTATATTTTTAGCTGAATTATTAAATGAAAATGCTAATGATGATAATATTGATAACTTTTGTGCAGTATCAGTTCCATCAATATCAAACTTTGGATTTGACTCTGCGTAACCCAACTTCTGGGCATCACTGAGTATTGAATGAAATTCTTTATTTGATGATAACATCTTACTTAAGATATAATTTGATGTTCCGTTAAGTATTCCATAAATTTTTTTTATTTTATTTGATAAAAGAAATTCTTCTATCACTTTTATTATCGGAATACCACCAGCGACAGCTGCTTCATATTTTAGGGAACAATTGTTTTTTTTTTTCAAGAGTTTTAATTTCTTTCCAAAATTTTGCTACTAATGCCTTGTTGGCAGTAACTACGTTTTTTTTTTTTTTCAGAGCATCAAAAACAATCGTTTTAGAAACTCCTTTATCGCCACCAATTAATTCAACTAGTACGTCATAGTCATTGAAATTAAGAAATTCATGCGCGTTGTCAAAGAATTTAGTTTTTTTATATAAACTTCCTTCAAATTTCTGTTTTCTTCTACTTGCAACAGCTTTAATGTTTATATTTATTTTATTATTTTTATATTGTTCTATTAACTCTAATAGTCCTTTTCCGACAGTACCAACTCCTGCAATAGCTATGTTGATTTCTTCGGATGACACAACTTAATATATCAAAAAAATTTCTGTTCTTTGATTAGCTTTTGTCCCAGCAGGCATGTTTTCTTTAAATAGTGGTTTGGTATCTGAAACAGCCTCTGTAATTAAATTGAAACTAGGAAAACTATATTTTGTTATAAATACATTTGCAACAGATTGTGCACGTTTATCTGATATATTGAAGTTTACTAATTTATGTTTGGCTAAAGGCATGTCTCGGGTTCTTTTGCTGGCGTGTCCAACAATTTTTATTTTAGCATTTCTTTCTTTAGCAATTTTGGCAATTTTTTTTATTTTTTTTAAACCTATATTATCTACAGTGCTTGAGCCACTATAAAAGTTTATTGTTGCTACTCTATACTGAATTTTATCATCGATAGAGAGCTTAGCTATAGTATTTTCAAAAGAATTAAAATTTTGATCGACTTCTTTTGAGGTTTCTTGAATTGTCTCTGATTCACTTTCTTTTGGTTCATCCCTGTTATCTAAGAGAACACTATCGTATTTCTCTGTTGGAGATGGGTCTAATTGTTCATCAGAAGTTTCTAGTTTTTCAGAAGTAGTTGGTTCGTTTTGAGTGTCTGACATTTCAAACTGTTCATCTTGTATATCTGATAAGAGTTGCCCAATCTCGTCATTAGACTCTACGATATCTAAATCCTCGTCACCCACCATATCTGACACAGAAATGCAACTAGTTACTAAAAATATTAAAAGTGTTGTTATTAGCACTCTATGATTTTTGATCATTTTTCAACTTTCTTATTAAGAATTATAGTTTAAAAATCAAAATACGAAACTATTTTTTTAAAAATTCCTTACTTAGATTGTTATAAACCTCAGGAGTATTAATTAAAAGCTTTTCTTCAGTTTCAGATATTTTCCTAATAAATTTAGCAGGATTTCCAGCCCAGAGTTGCCTACTTTTAACAATTGTACCTGGTGGAATCAAAGCACCAGCTGCAACAAATCCAAAATCCTCAATAATAGCCTTATCAAGAATTATCGAACCCATTCCTATTAAGGCGTTTGTACCAATTTCACAGGCATGAATAGTTGCATTATGGCCAATAGTAACATTGTCTGAAATTATAGTTGGATTTCCTTTTTTACCATTTGCCGAAAATCCATAAGATGATACATGAATTACAGTACCATCTTGAATATTACATTTTTTTCCAATTTTAACATAATTTACATCGGCTCTTATTACTGAATTAAACCAAACATTTGAATCATCATTTATCTCGACATCACCTACAATTACGACTCCTTCAGCAATGAAAACTGAGTCTTTTATTTTAGGAAACTTATCTTTATATTTTATTAGTGTCTGCATTACATCAAAGATTCCCTTTCATCAAAACCAAACATAATATTCATATTTTGAACTGCTTGACCAGATGCTCCTTTTACTAAATTATCAATACAACTAACTAAAATAATTTTTTTTTTAGAATAATCAGAAAAAATTTTCATAGCCAAATTATTTGTATTTCTTACATCTTTGATACATGGAGTATTAGAATCTTTTAAAATTTTGATAAAATTTTCATTTTCATAGGCTTCAAACAATACTTTCTCATACTCTTTTTTATCTGCATTGAGATCCAAGTATATAGTTGAGTGTATACCTGATATAATAGGAATAACATGCGGTGTAAATGTTACTGAAACACCCTTTTTAATTTTCTTCATTTCTTGATTAATTTCTGGGTAATGCTGATGTTTGTTTACGCTATATGCAAAAAAGTTTTCACTAATCTCAGCGAAAAGGTTTTCTATTTTAGGTTTTTTACCTGCACCACTGATTCCCGACTTTGAATCGATAATTACTTCTTTTATTCCAAACTTCTTTTCTTTTATCAATGGTATTAATGGAATTAAAATTGAGGTGGGATAGCATCCTGGATTTGATATAAACTTGGTGTTTCTAATTTTATTTCTATTAACCTCAGACAAACCATAAACAAACTTGTTTTGCAATTCTGCCGCATTGTGTTTGCATTCATAAAACTCTTGGTAGTCTCTAGTAGAATCCAATCTAAAGTCTCCAGACAAATCTATTATTGGTATTTTTGAATCGATGTCTTTTATTATATCAGTTTGAAATTTAGAATGTGGTAAGCAACTAAAAATCAAATCTGTACTACTAAAATTAAACTCTTCGTACTTAGATACCAAAAGATTAGAGGATTTAACAAGATTTTTATTTATATCTCCTAACTTTTTTCCTGATGTTGTTTCTCCAAAGACCCCGTGAATGTTAACTTTATTGTGTCTATCCAAGAAATAAAGTAGTTTAGATCCTGTGTAACCAGAGACCCCAAAAATACATACATTAATTGACATGTTTTATCTTTTGGAAAACTGAGGACTTCTTCTTGCTTTATGTTTTCCGAATTTCTTTCTTTCCACTTTCCTCGCATCTCTTGTGAGGAAACCAGCTTTTTTAAGTTTCTTTCTAAGCGAGGGCTCCAAGTTAACTAATGCTCTACTGATTCCATGTCTTACCGCTCCAGCTTGTCCAGAAAGCCCTCCACCAGACACAGTTGAAAAAATTTCTAGCTTATCCAAATTATCAGTTTTAAATAGAGGTTCTTCAAGGATTGTATTATATATTTTTCTCTTAAAGTAATCGTTACTAATTTTACCGTTAACTGTTATTTTTTTAGTACCATATTTTATCCAAACTCTGGAAACAGATGTTTTTCTTCTACCTGTAGCATAGGCTCTCCCTAATTTATCAATCTTAGGCTCTATTTGTTTGGTTTCATCAACTAACGGTTCTGACGATTTATTTTTAATTTCATTTTCTGACATCAATTTACTCTGTTTTTTCTATTCATTGCACCAAAGTCTAAAATATCAGGCTTTTGAGCATTGAGATTATGATTTTCATCTTTAAAAACCCTCAAATTCGAAAGTTGTTTTTTTGATAGGGCATTAGATGACATCATCCTTTCAACTGCTTTAATAATTAAGAATTCAGGGTTTTTACCTTTTATTATATTTTTAAAATATGTTTCTTTGAGACCACCTGGATAACCTGTATGTTTATGGTATTTTTTTTCTTTACTTTTGTTCCCAGTTAACATTACTTTACATGCATTAATTATAACCACGTTGTCACCGCAGTCTAAATGAGGGGTAAATGTACTCTTATGCTTTCCTCTTAAAATAGAAGCAATTTTTACAGCTAATCTTCCCAAAACTAAACCAGAGGCATCAATGAGGTACCATTTTTTCTTTATCTCGGATTGTTTTAAACTGTAGGTTAACATAACATATGCAAAATAACTTATAATCAAAGACTGTCAACAGCAAATAGAAAGTTTTATAAGTTTTTTTCAACCCATTTTAAGTAATCTTTGTTGGTCTTTCCCGTTAAAATTTCTGTAACAAATGGGATTTCATAAGGATGAACTTCTGTTAAAAATTCTTCAAGATCATTTTTATTTAAAATTGTTTTAATTAGTAAGACACTCTCCAATGATTCCATAATCATTCCGTCCTCTTTGTAAAAACTTTTAACATTTTTAATTATATTTACACAAACAACTCCTTTTTTATTTAATAAGTTCTGAACTAATTTTTCAGTAACAATCTCATTGCTTGTTGTTGTATAAAAAATATTAATTTTTTCCATTATAATTTTTGGTCGGGGCGACTGGATTTGAACCAGCGACCTCCCGCCCCCCAGACGGACGCGCTAAACCAGACTGCGCTACGCCCCGATTTAAATTCTCTTATTGATTTCACAAATTAAGTTCTCTAGTTCTTGAATTAAATGTTTGTCTTGTGTTTCAAAATTTTTCTTGCTTAAAAATTTTTTTGCACCCTCAATTGTATATTTTTTTACATATAATAAATCTTTAATTTCCTCCAGCAGTCCTAACTGTTGTTCAGAGAAATATCTCATTCCGTTCGGTTTTTTTATTGGGTTAAGTGATGGAAACTTTTTCTCCCAAAATCTGATGATATGAATAGGTATATTTAAATCTTTTGAAACTTCTCCAATTTTTTTTAGCATATTGTTATATTTCGTCATTATCATTGATATTTGAATTTATTAAACTAATTAGAAAGTTTGATGGTTTAAATTTTACAACATTCCTTTCAGATATCATTACTTCTTGCTTCGTTTTTGGGTTTCTTCCAATTCTTGGTTTTTTATTCTTAACTTTAAAAATACCAAAATTTATAATTTTTACATCTTTTTGTAACTTTAATTGGGAGTAGATGATATCGATAAAAGATTCAAAGAAAAACTGGCATTCTCTTTTTGAAAGACCGATGTTCTCGTTTAAATAATTAACGATTTTGGCTTTTGTTAAAACATCTTTATCCATAACATATTATATTATTCATATCTTCAAAATACAACTACCCCATGTTAGGCCACCACCAATTGCGCATAATGCAAGAATGTCATTTTTCTTAATTATACCGTCCTCAATAGAACTCGACAAAGCTAGTGGTATGGAAGCAGCAGAAGTGTTAGCATGTTTTTTCACAGTGCTTATAGTTTTGTCTTCACTTATACCTATTTTTTTTGCAGTACTAGAAATTATTCTCTGATTAGCTTGAT
This sequence comes from Rickettsiales bacterium, assembly GCA_002691245.1. GTDB lineage: Bacteria > Pseudomonadota > Alphaproteobacteria > Methylaequorales > Methylaequoraceae > Methylaequor. Next base: position 9,248 of record NZHH01000001.1, read on the forward strand.
GTGGAATAAACCAATCAATATCATTAATACCTAGATTACATTCTTTCAAAGAAGCAAATGTAGCCTCAGAAAGTTTGTTTACTGCTTGTTTAAAAATATCCTTACCATTCATCCTAATTTTTCCAACTTTTTGGTTACTTGAAGGTCCTCCATCACTAAAAAGACTATCATGCCATGAGCCATCTGAATAAAGTTTAGTTGATAGAACACCTTTTTTTCTTTGAGTCGCACCTAGTATAAGTGCTCCAGCTCCATCACCAAATAAAACACACGTTCTTCTGTCTTCCCAGTCAACAATTTTTGAGAGTGTTTCCGAGCCAATAACCAAAACTTTTCTTGCTTTCATACATTTTATGAGGGAATCAGCTATTTGGAGTGAATAAATAAATCCAGAACAGACTGCTTGGATGTCAAATGCAGGAATGTTTTTCATTTTTAGAGAATGTTGAACTTTTGTAGCAGTAGATGGAAAAGTTTCATCAGGGGTTGTGGTTGCAACAATTACACAATCTATATCATTACTTTTAAGATTTGAAGAGTCAAGAGCCATCATTGATGCTTTAAGTGCAAGATCGGAAGTCATCTCGTTTTCTTCTACGATATGTCTCTGTTTGATTCCTGTTCTTGTATAAATCCATTCGTCTGAGGTATCGACAAATTTGATAAAATCTTTATTTGTAAGAATTTTTTTTGGAAGATAATGTCCGTGACCAATTATTTCAGAATTCAACAACATTATTTCTTATCAAACTTAAGTTTTTTTTCAATGTGAGTGATATATGAGTTCTCTATTAATGAAACTGCAACACCGATAGCATTGCAAAATCCAAATGCATCTGTTCCACCATGACTCTTAACAACAATCCCATTCAAACCTAAAAGAACCGCGCCATTGTACTTTCTAGGATCAATTCTTGTTTTAAATCGATTAAGAGCTGGTTTAGATAGAAAATAACCAACTTTTGATAATGGTGAGCTATTATAGGAATTCTTTAAGAATGTAAAAATCAATTCTGCTACTCCTTCAGCAGTTTTTAGTGCAATATTTCCAGAAAAACCGTCAGTAACAACAACATCAACCACTCCCTTATTAATGTCATTTCCTTCAACAAATCCAAAAAAATTTATTTTTTTTTCAATTTTTTTTAAATCTGAGTGAGTTTGCTTTACAATATTGTTACCTTTTATTAACTCTGAGCCTACATTAAGTAACCCAATTCTGGGTTTCTCAATTCCAAGTACGGTTTGTGAAAAGACATCTCCCATAAGTGCAAATTGAACAAGATTATCATTAGAACAATCTACATTTGCCCCAAGATCAAGAATTACTGTTTGACCTTTTAATGTTGGCATTAAACCAGCAATAGCTGGCCTGTTAATGCCACTTAAAGTTTTTAGAACAAATTTGGAAATAGCCATCAATGCCCCTGTATTTCCTGCAGATACAAAACCATGTGCTTTTTTTTCTGAAACCTCGTTAATTCCCAATCTCATACTAGATTTTTTAAGCTTTCTTAATGCATGAACTGGCTCATCGTCAGATTTTATACTTTCAGTTGTATGAATAAATTCGAAATTATCAAAACCATTCTGTTTAATTTCTTTTTTTGAAACTTGTTCATCACCATAAAGTTTGAAAGTTACATTGGGATATATTTTAGATGCCATTGAAACTCCTTGAAGTGTGGTTTCAGGACCAAAATCACCTCCCATAACATCAATGGCCAATACTATCTGTTTCTTCAATACTCATCCTAGTTGTTTTTAAGAATCTGATTCTTTTTCTTCTTCTTCAGATTCAGTTTTATCTATTATTTCTTTCCCATCATAATATCCACATGATAAGCAAATATGATGAGGCAGCTTGAATTCACCGCAATTTGGACATTCTAGGGGGTGTATGTTTCTAAGAGTATGATGTGATCGTCTTTTTCCTTTTCTCGATGGAGTAGTTTTTCGTTTTGGTACAGCCATTTATGATCCTAATTATTGGTAAAATAGACTTGTACATAAAAAAAGAAGAAATAACAATAATTTTTTTAAATACTTAATACTAATGTTTTGCAAAAAAAAAAATCTGATTCCCAAAAATTAAGTACCTTTAATTTTCTTAAAAAAATTAAATTGTTTTTAAGATAACTGTCTAATAATAAAACATTTACTTTATATCTAAAGTTTTTTCTTATAATTTTTTTAAAATTTAAGTTGTCATTTAATTTGTAAAATTTATCAAACAACAAAGAGTAAGAGTATAACCTGCCATAAAAGTTTTCTACTATTGGTCTAATCTTTTTTCTTAAACTGGTTTCAGATCCACCCATCTCAATAAAAAGGTTTTCTAAATCTAAAATAAATTTCTTAATTAAATAGTCAATGTGAGTTTTTTCTAATTTATTATTCCTCATATACCAAAGAATCAAAATTAAATTTAATTGAAAAAACTCTAATGTTAACTCTTCTTTTTTTTCTTTGTTTGAAATTAAATAAAAAGATTGTTTTGATTGTTCAACAACTTTATTGTAAATATTCTCTAAGTTTTTTTTTTTTTTATTAAATAATAACATTTATGAAATTTTTTGTTTTAAGTATAATCTTTCTAATTATTACATCTTGTGCTTCTAAAAAAATAGTAAATGGGAATTTACCAGATGTTGATAGTGTTTCAATCTTAAAAATTGGAAAAGATGATAAAAGTTCTATTTTAAAAATTTTGGGAGAACCCTCATTTAAGGGAAGTTTAGGAGACAACTCATACTATTACATTGGGTCATTAAAAACAAAAATCGCTTTTCTAAAATCCAAAATTAAAGAACAATATATTTTAGAATTTAAATTTAATAAAAAAAATATTCTTAAAGATATCTATTTTTATGACAAATCCAGAACAACTGACGTTGCAATGTCCTCTTTAAAAACAGAAAGTGGTGGTCTGAAACAAGGTTTGCTTAGTCAGATTTTAGGTAATTTTGGTGTTCCAGGCATGGGAAGAGGAGGGCCAATACTTGGAAGTGGAAAGGCTGATGATTAATCTATCTATGACAACATAGATAGGAGTAAAATTGATACTATATTGATAATTTTAATCATTGGGTTTATAGTAGGTCCTGCTGTGTCTTTGTAAGGATCACCAACAGTGTCTCCGGTGATTGCGGCTTTATGAGCATCAGAATTTTTACCCCCAAAATTTCCATCCTCTATATACTTTTTTGCATTATCCCATGCCCCGCCACCAGAGGTCATAGATATAGCAACAAATAAACCTGTAACAATTGTACCAAGTAACATTGCACCTAAGGCGGTAAATGCAGAACCAGGTTCACCTGAAATTATGAATATTAAGTAGTAGGTTATAAATGGTGCCAAAACTGGTAACATTGAGGGAAGTATCATCTCATAAATTGCCGCCTTAGTTAATATATCAACAGCTTTTCCATACTCTGGTTTTGATTTTCCTGTCATTATTCCTTTGTTTTCAGCAAATTGTCTCCTGACTTCTTTAACAATTTTTTCTGCTGTTCTACCAACTGCAGTCATCCCCATAGAGCCAAAAAGGTAGGGAAGCATACCTCCGATTAGCAAGCCAACAACTACATATGGATCATCTAATGAGAATTTAACATCTAAGTTGGGAAAATAATATTTTAAATCCTGAGTGTAGGCTCCAAATAATACCAGTGAAGCAAGTCCGGCAGATCCAATCGCATAGCCCTTTGTAACCGCTTTTGTTGTATTACCAACTGCATCTAGAGCATCAGTTGTTTTTCTGACATTTTCTGACAAGTTGGACATTTCAGCAATACCTCCAGCATTATCAGTAACCGGTCCATAAGCATCAAGAGCAACAATCATTCCAGCTAATGCGAGCATGGTAGTAGCAGCTATCGAAATTCCATAAAGGCCTGCAAACTTATATGATAGGACTATGCCTAGTATAATTACAATAGTTGGTAACGCAGTTGACTGCATAGAAACAGCTAAACCTTGAATTATGTTTGTTGCATGTCCAGATTGAGAAGACCGAGCTACGGATTTTACAGGAGTGAACTCTGTACTAGTGTAATATTCTGTTATCCATACTATTAGTCCCGTGACTGACAGACCAATTATAGCGCAATAGAAAAGATCAATGCCTAAGAATGATTCTATGAAAAGGTCACTATTAATAATCAACTTATCGGATCCAATAAAAAAATCTGTTACAAAGTAAATTAAAATGATTGATGACAATGCTGTTATAATAAGACCTTTATATAATGCTCCCATTATATTTGTGGATCCCTCGCCTAGCTTAACATAGTATGCACCAAAAAGAGATGAAACAATACAAACCCCTGCTATTAAAAGAGGAAACATCATAAAAAGTTGCTGATCAGCCGCGTCAAACAAAATTAATCCGAGAACCATGGTTCCAACTATTGTTACGGCATACGTCTCAAAAAGGTCTGCAGCCATTCCAGCACAGTCACCTACGTTATCTCCTACATTATCAGCAATTACAGCTGGATTTCTTGGGTCATCTTCTGGAATACCAGCCTCAATTTTACCAACTAAATCGGCTCCAACGTCTGCTCCTTTGGTAAAGATTCCTCCTCCTAGCCTAGCAAATATTGAGATTAAAGATGCACCAAAGCTTAGTGCAATCATTGCTTCAACTATTTCTCTACCTTGAGATTGACCAAACTCTTGGTATAGGAACCAGTAATATCCAACTAAACCTAACAAACCAAATCCAACAACTAAAAATCCTGTTATAGCACCTGATTTGAAAGAAATATCCAGTGCTTTGTCCAAACTTACAGTCGCAGCTTGGGTAGTTCGTACGTTAGCTCTTACAGATACAAACATACCAACATAACCAGCTAATCCGGAAAGAAAGGCTCCTATTACGAATCCGATGGCAACATAAGAATTATGAATTAAAAAATACAACAATAGGGTGATTAATGCTCCTACAATGGAAATTGTAATATATTGTCTGTTTAGATAAGCTTGTGCACCTTCTTGAATAGCTGAAGCTATTTCTTTCATTTTGTCAGTGCCTTGGGGTTCTTCTAATATTTTTTTTGTAGTAAATGCTCCGAAGCCTATTGAGAGCAAAGAACAAAGTAAAACTATTGAAAACTCAAGATACATAATTATGATTTAACTCGTAAAACAATTCTTATATCACATTGGATACCATGTTCAATAAAAATTAATTAAAAATGACTAAAACCTTTTTTTACTAAGTTTAGATTTTGATGATTTTTATCATAAATGTTCAGCCCACTCCCTTTTGAGAAATTTCCGATTCTTTTTATATTTTTGATTTTTTCAATTATCTTTCTATTCTCACTCCTTGCAGAAAACAACAATTCATAGTCTTCACCACCATTTAAAATTATTTCAAAAATTCTTTTTTTTTTATTCATATTAATAATACTTTTTGCTTCAACTGAAATAGGAAGGTCTTCTATAAAAATATTCGCTTGTATTTTTGAATAATTTGCTACTCGAAATATTTCCCTAACCAATCCATCAGAAATATCTGTACAAAAATCCACTTTATTTACTAGCCTCAAACCAATATTAACACGAGGTTCAGGAAGGTTAAATTTATTTATTAACGTTAGTTTATTAATCTTAGAACCATTAAGGCAGTTAAAGTTTTTTGAAAACTCAAAACCTAGTGGAGCATCACCAATATTTCCAGAAACATATATATCAGAGTTTATCTTAGAATAGTTTTTGTTATGACATTTGTTTTTTATTTTTCCTAAAATAGTCATGCTTAGAAAGATTTTGGAGGATTGACTCAAATCACCTCCAAATAATTTAATATCAAATAGCTTCATATCATCAGACAATCCAAAAGAGAACCTCTTTATCCATTCTTCAACATTATTTTTTGGAAGAGCTAAATTTAAAAAAAATCCATATGGAGTGGCTCCCATTGCAGCAATATCTGAAAGATTAATTCTTAATAATTTTTTTGCTAAAATTTTAGGATCATGGTTTTTCTTAAAATGCTGATCCTCCACCATCATATCAGTAGAAACAACTAAATTTTGTTTTTTCAATAAAGCAGCATCATTTTGGAGTTGTAATGCTTCATCGTTGTCGGCTAAAGGTAAAAAAAAATTTTCGATAATATATTTTTCTTTATCCATTTATTTTAAATTTTGGTTAATTCTATCTAAAATTGCGTTTAAAAAACCATTCTCTTTTTCAAAATTGAAATATTCAGCAAGTTTTATATATTCAGTGACTATTATCCCTACTGAGGTTTTTGGGTAGGTTATCATTTCTGAAATGGCTACTCGCAAGATAGCCAATAATATTTTTGGAAGTCTATTCAAGGACCAAGAACTTTGTAAATTTTTACTGATTAAAGATAGAATTATTTCTTCCTTTTCGAATACATTATTGAAAATTTTTCTAAAGAAAACTTTATCGAAGTTATTTTTTTTTGAATCAACTTCATTATCAACATAAAATTTAAGGTCAAAATTTTTTGTAAACTGTCTCTCAATCTCATTTTTGTCAAAACCAAAACTTTGATTAAAAGTCGCTTGAACCATAAGATATCTAGAAAGCGATTTTGATAAAACTTGTTTACTCATTTAAAAAATCCAAAAAAATTAAATAGTCTGATTATAATCACTTGATATTGATTACAATAACGTAGTCTTAAAAATTTACTATAATTAAATATTAAACTCTATAGTTATAGTTGACTCATTAAATCACAACAAACCATCGCAGCTTTTTCTCCCAAATTCATCTTATTATGAAGAGACCTCTCTAGAGCTTGTTTATAGTTATTTACTGTCAAAATAGCTGAACCTAATGGTAAGGATTTTTTATAGGCAAACGAATAAATTTTTTCATAGCAAAGGTCCTTCACAACTTGGTAATGATCTGTTTCGCCCTTAATTATACACCCAAGCACAACAAAGCCTGAATATTCATTAAAAAATTTATTTAATAAAAAAGGAATCTCCAGAGAACCTGGCACTTTTTTTTTTTCATATGGCACTTTTTTATTTTTTAGAAAAGATTCAGCACCATGAAGAAGGTTATCAGATATTTCATTGTAGAAATTTGAATAAATTATTAAAACTTTTTTAGATTTTTTTTGTACCATTTATCTCTAACCCAAAACCATCTATACCTACAATATTTTTTGAAGAATTTGCCAGTAAAATAATTTTTTTAACACCCAAATCAATTAATATTTGAGCACCAATACCATACTCTTTTAAAATCTTATTTTTATTATTATTATTTTTATGCGCATCTTTTTTTTTCATTTCCTTTTCAGGGTTTCTAATAATTACAATTATCCCAGAATTATTTTTTGATATGATTTCGATAGATTTTTCGAGGTCCTTTTCATTATTGTCTAATAAATCATAAATAAGATTGAGACTATGCATTCTTACCAATGTATTCTTATTCTTTTGGATTTTACCTTTAACCAATGCTAAGTGTTCGGTTCCATCTATCACGTTACGGTATACGAACATCTTAAAAGATCCATAACCCTTCAATATTAATTCATCATTTTTTACACATTCAATAAATTTATCTTTTTTTAGTTTATATTCAATAAGGTCTTTAATAGAGGACATTCTTAATTTATGTTTTCTACAAAATTTTATTAAATCATTAAAACGTGCCATTGATCCGTCATCATTCATAATTTCACAAATAACACCATATGGAACTGAACCGTTATTCGCCAGTCTCGATAAATCTACTGCAGCTTCAGTATGACCAGCTCTTTCTAAAACACCACCATCTTTAGCAAGTAATGGAAAAATATGTCCAGGACTAACAATATCTGAGGATTTCGACCTAGGTGAAGCTGCCACTTTAACTGTTTGAGCTCTGTCCTTTGCGCTTATCCCTGTAGTAACCCCTTTTTTTGACTCTATTGAAACTGTAAATGCTGTTCTGTGTCTACTTAAATTATTATCAGTCATAAGTTTTAAATCTAGTTTTTCGAATCTATTTTTATCCAGAGCCAAACAAATTAGTCCACGAGCATATTTTGCCATAAAATTTATTTTTTGAGGAGAAACATGTGATGCACAAAAAATTAAATCTCCTTCATTTTCTCTCTTTTCATCATCAACAATTACAACCATCTTACCTTCAGCAAGGTCTCGGATAATTTCAGAAATTGGTGACAAAAAGGATTTCATTTTTTTAAGGCCTTAAATACATATCTCGCGAGCATATCTATTTCTATGTTAAAAAGATCTCCTTTTTTTGAAAAATTTAGATTCGTGTTTTTCCATGTGAAAGGAATAATACTTACTTCAAATGATTTATCGGAGACTTTATTAACAGTTAAAGATATCCCATCAATCGATATTGAGCATTTTTCGGTTAAATATCTGATTAATTCGTTTGTGGCTGAAAAAAAAAGAATCCAAGAACCTTTTTCTGTAATAATT
>NZHH01000002.1:0-24735 GCA_002691245.1 Rickettsiales bacterium
ATATTAATTTTTTTTTTTTTTGCAAAAAATAAAACTTCTGACAATCCTTGAATAAAAAATGCAACACAAATTTGATTGACCATCTTGGTTATTTGTCCATTACCTGATTTCCCCATATAAATTAAAGATTTAGAATATATTTGTAACGTAGGACTTATAAGACTTATTTTATCTTTGTCCCCACCGACCATTAATGATAATTTACCTTCCTTAGCACCAATTTCACCTCCACTCATGGGAGCGTCAAAAAAAAATGATCGTTTTTTGAGAAATTGTTTATGTAAATATTTTGAAATTTCAGGAGAAGCTGTAGTATGATCAACGATTGAGGTTTTTGGTTTAATGCCAGCAAGAATTCCATTTTTAGATAGATATACATTCTTAAGATCTTTATCATTTCCTACGCAGGACACAATCAGATGAACATTTTTAGCTAATTCATAAAGATTTTTGTAACTTTTTAATAAACCAGTATTTTTATATCTTTTAATAAACTTTTTTGTATTTAATGATTCACGATCTATGATATGGATTCTTTTTTTTTGTTTTAATAAGTGGGAGGCCATATGAAAGCCCATTACACCTAAACCAATAAATCCTATTTCTTTAGTCATTATTAAATATTAATTCATTCTTTAAGTTTGTTGATATTTTAATCTTACTTTCTTCTTTAATTTCATCACTAAGGATTTTAAAGGCTATCTTGTCTACTATTTCTGTTTGAATGATCCTCTTTAACGGTCTCGCACCGTATGATGGTGAGAACCCTTCATTTGTGATCCAATTTTTAGCCCTAGAATCTATATCTATTCTAATTTTTTTCTGTTTTAAAACTTTTTTTAAATCATTTATTTGAAGATCTATTATTTGACTCATTTCTCTTTTTGTAAGTCTATTGAATATAATCAAATCATCAATTCTATTTAAAAATTCAGGTTTAAAATTCTTTTTTACTTCTTCTTTGATTTTTTCTTGTGTAAATATTTCAACTTTACTTAATTGATCATCTGAAAAGTTTATGAAATCTGCACCTATGTTTGAAGTCATAATTATAATAGTATTCTTAAAATTTACCAATCTCCCCTGAGAATCAGTAAGCCTGCCTTCGTCAAATACCTGCAGTAGTAAATTAAATACATCAGCGTGAGCCTTTTCAATTTCGTCCAACAAAATAAGCTGATATGGTTTTCTTCTAATTCTTTCTGTTAGAATTCCTCCACTTTCATACCCAACATATCCTGGTGGTGAGCCAATAAGCTTAGCTACGGAATGTTTTTCCATATATTCGGACATATCAAGTCTGAACATTGACTGAGAGTTATTAAAAAGGAATTCTGATAAAATCTTTGTTAATTCAGTTTTTCCGACACCTGTTGGCCCAAGAAATAAAAAGATTCCAATAGGCCTATTAGGATCTTGAATGCCAGCTCTAGATCTTAAAACTGATTTTGATATTGCTTTTATTGCCTCTTCTTGACCTATAATTTTTCTTTTTAACTCTTCTTCCATTTTGATTATTTTTTCTTTTTCACCTTCAAGCATTCTGTCAACAGGAATTCCTGTTGATTTTGAAATAACTTCTGCAATATGATCGGAAGAAACAGATTTACTTAGAATTTTTTGTTCCTTTTGAGAATCTAATGATTTGAGTTTTTTTTCTAGATCTGGAATAGTACTATAAGCAAGCTCGCCTGCTTGAGAAAGTTTTCCCTCTCTTTGAAGGATTGAAAGTTTATTTTTATTGTGTTCAATAGTTGATTTTAATTTTTGGATATCTAAAATTATATCTTTTTCTTTCTTCCAGTTATTATTAAATTCATCAAACTCTTTTTCAATTTCTTTTATCTCATTTTGAAGATTAGTTGCACGATCTAAAGACTTCTTATCGTTTTCTTTTTTCAAACTTTCATACTCAATTTTGCTTTGCAAAAGTTTTCTTTCGATACTGTCTAACTTTTCAGGTTTTGAATCAATTTGCAACCTAATTCTAGCTGCTGCTTCGTCCATAAGATCAATAGCTTTATCAGGTAAAAATCTATCATTAATATACCTTTTAGATAATTCAACTGCTGATACAATTGCTGAATCTAAAATTTTAACACCATGGTGAACTTCATATTTTTCTTTAAGGCCTCTTAAGATTGAAATAGCGTCTTCCTCTGATGGTTCTTCTATTAATATTTGTTGAAATCTCCTTGCTAATGCTGCGTCTTTTTCTATATTTTCCCTGTATTCATTGAGTGTTGTTGCACCAATACAATGTAATTCGCCTCTTGCAAGAGCCGGCTTTAATAAATTTGATGCATCCATTGCTCCTTCTGATTTTCCTGCTCCAACTAAATTGTGAATTTCATCAATAAATAGTATTAATGATTTTTCATTTTCATTTACTTCTTTTAAAATTTTTTTTAATCTTTCCTCAAAATCACCTCTAAATTTTGCTCCTGCAACAAGAGCACCTAAATCTAGTGAAATAACTTTTTTATTTTTAAGTGAATCTGGTATGTCATTATTAATGATTCTGAGAGCAAGACCTTCAACAATAGCAGTCTTTCCAACACCTGGTTCTCCAATTAATACAGGATTGTTTTTTGTTCTTCTAGAAAGAACTTGAATACTTCTTCTAATTTCTTCTTCTCTTCCAACTACTGGGTCTAATTTTCCTACCTTTGCTAACTCGGTAAGATCAATAGAATATTTTTTTAAAGCATCTGAATCTATTTTAGAGTTTTTTTCGTCGATTGTTTGACCCTTTCTTAATTTTAAAATTACTGCTTTTAGAGTTTCTTTATTAAAATTAAATCTGCTTAATAAGTGATATATTTCAGAATTATTATCATTAATAATAGAGTATAATATAATTTCAGGAGATATAAATGAATCATTAAATTCTTTCATCAAAACTTTTGAATTTTCAAGTATTTTTAATAATTCATTTGATAGGTAAATATTAATATTTTCTCCAGAAACTACTGGAAACTTTTTTAAATAATTTTCTATCTCTTCTTTAAATAGTAAAAGATTCGAGCAACAAGCTTTTATTATATTTTTTAAATATGAATCATTATCGAGAATAATTGAATATATGACATGTACTGATGTAACTTGTTGGTGATTTAAAGAAATTGATTTATTTTGAGCATTGTTTAAGATTAATTTACTTTTTTCATTGAATTGATCAAAGTTCATGGTTTATTTTGATAATAATTAAACAAAATCTCAAGTACTTAATTGAAAAAAAAGCTAAATAAACTCCCACTTGACGGAACAATAGTATTAGATCTTACAAATGTTTTATCTGGTCCATTTGCTACATTTATCCTAGCTGAACTTGGTGCTTCAGTCATAAAAGTAGAAAAACCTGATGGCGACGACTCAAGACAGTACGGTCCATTTAATAAAGGTAAGTCTTGCTATTTTATTTCATTAAATAGAGGAAAGAAAAGTATTGTAATTGATTTAAATAAAAAAAAAGATAAACAGATTTTAGAAAAAATATTAAAAAAAACAGACATAATGATAGATAATTATAAACCAGGTGTTTTAGAGAAATATGGTTATGATTGGAATTATTTATCTAAAAAATACCCTAGATTAATTCATGGAAAAATAAGTGGTTTCGGAGAAACTGGGCCTATGAAAGATCTTCCCGCGTACGATATAATTGTCCAAGCAATGGGTGGACTGATGAGTATAACTGGAAATGATAAAGATAATTTAGTAAGAGTTGGAACATCAATTGGAGATATTGCTGCTGGATTATTTTGCGTAATTGGAGTTTTAAGTCAGTTGATAAGAAGAAATGAAACAAATTCTGGATCCAAATTAGATTTAAGTATGCTTGATTGCCAAGTTGCCATCCTTGAAAATGCAGTTACAAGATATTCAATTACAAAAAAGAATCCGGTTCCTCTTGGAACTGACCATCCATCAATCGCTCCATTTGGTTCATTTAAAACCAACGATGGTCTAATTGTTATCGCTATCGGAAATCAGAAAATATTTAAAGAATTTTGTCTTATAATTAAAGATAAGGAAATGTATACAGACTCAAAATTTAAATCAAACTACAATAGAAGTATGAATTTAAAAAAATTGAGAGAAAGAATAGAGAAAACTTTAATAAAAGAAAATAGTGAGTACTGGTTGAAGAAGTTTTTAAAAAAAAATATTCCATCTGCAAAAATAAATTCAATTGAAGAAGTTATAAAAAATAAACAAATAATTAACAGAAAAATGGTTCTAGACTACAAAGAAAAAAATCTTAATTTAATTAAGGTTGTTTCAAGTCCTTTTAATTTTAGTTTCATAAAAAATAAATCTAAAGATAGAAAGATAGCACCCAGTTTAAATGAAAATAAAGAAGATATATTAAAATTCTTAGGAATAAATTAATTCCAAGGTCCTTTTTTTTTTAAAAAAATAGATTTCCCTTTTTTAACTGTTTTTAAATTAACTTTTCGAACGAAAAACAAAGAATATAAAAAACCAAATATAAATCCCCCTATGTGAGCAAACCAAGCAACATTTGACCCTTGGCCTCCTAGGTTGATAAATTGATAAATAAACCAAAATAAAAGTAAGTAAAATGCAGAAATTCTTAATGTGAAGAAAATAAAAAATGGAACTAACACTAGAATTTTAGCTTTTGGAAATAAGTGAAGATATGCACCTAAAACACCTGCAATTGATCCAGAGGCCCCAATCATCGGTATTGTTGAATTAAAATTAACTATTGCTTGAGAAAAACAGGCAATAACGCCCGAAGAAATATAAAAAATAATAAATCTTTTTTTCCCCATAATATCTTCAACATTGTCAGCAAATATCCAAAGATAAAGCATATTGCCTAAAAAATGCATCCAACCTCCATGCATGAAAAGTGAACTTATTAATGTTAAGGGAGCAAAAAAAGTTGGTAACTCGTTGTTACCAATTAAAGAAGCAGGCTTAAAACCAAAATAATATGTATAGAATTCTCTGTTATCATTTGTGAGCTGAAGTATAAATACGATTGAACATATAATTAAAATTAAGAGTCTAATATATGATTTATTTCTTGTTGGATTTTCATCTTTTAGAGGAATCATTATGTATAATCTTTTTCTATAATTTTTCGTTTACCAAGTATCAAAAGTTTATCTTTATTTTTAATATTTTGTTTGATTAAATTAGATTTTACATCTAAACCACCTGTATAGTGTCCAAATGCAGGTAAAATACAATAATTCTCTCCTAAAATAAAACATTTAAAGTAGTATCTTAAATTATTAATTTTAAGAAATGTTTTGGGATGATAGTGACCTGAAAATTCAAACTTATTAATTTTTTTTGTTTTTATATGAGAAAAAGAAAATTTGTCTAGTTCTAAAATTTCAAAAAATTTTCCTCCTACTCTTTTCTTGTTAACAAGTTTGTTATCATGATTGCCATTAATCCAAATAAATTTTATCTTGTTAGTTATTTTAGTTATTTCATTTATTTGTTCTTTTGGCATGTTATTTATTGTTAAATTATCGTGAAAATTATCCCCTAATGATATAACCGTCGAAGGATTAAATTTTTCTATAAGTTTTTTTAATTTTACTATAGTTTCGTTGAAATCATATGGTGGAAAATAAATACCTTTTCTTATTAAAGAGGTTCCTTTTCCCAAATGTAAATCTGATATTATTAAAGTTTTACGATTCTTAAAAAAAATACCACCGGAAATATCAAATAAAAATTCGTTTTTCAGTATTATTTTTGTTACTGAAGAATTAATCATAATGGACTGTGAACTTTGACTTTATCTTTTTCCATGATTAATGCCTTAGAAAATTCAGATAAGTTTTTCAGTTTCACGTGTTTAAAATCTATAATTTTCAAACTATTAATTTGACTATGATGGATAAAATGTTTCTTGATTTCTTCTTTAGTAATTTGAAGAATTATGTGTTTTGGTTCATATTTTCTTAAAGTATCAAAAATAATATCACTATTCACAAAGCTATTATTTTGTAGTTTTAATGAAACGTTTTTTTTTTTAGTCAATCCACTGATCATAGCAACTTCTCTAAAAATTCTTTTGGCAATAGTGGTATCTAAAGAATTGATTTTATTTAAATTAAAATAAAAAAACTTTTTAAAGTCTTTAATTTCTAAAAATGTATTATTGTTGAAAAAAAGGCCAAATGAATAGTCATTGATTATGTAATTCAATGTAAAAAGTTTTTTTTTATCTAAATAGCTTATTAGCAAATTTGAAAGCGTCTGATTCACTTCTCTTCCTAAAAAAGTGTGAAAAAAAAGATATTCACCTTTTTTATATGGAAAGCTTTCGATTAAAATTTTATTTTTTTCAGGAAGTCCTGAATTATTTTTTTGAAATATAACAAAATTATTTATTTTTGTAGGGAGATTTATCTGATTAAAATATTTAAAAATATTTAATATTTCTTCAGATAAATTTGATTTTAATTGCATGCTCCCCCCCCAATAAACAGGAACTCTATCAGACTTCTTTTTATTCAAATCAACAATAATTTCATCATTGTTGATCTTTTTGCAAACTAAAGTCATTCCAGCAAATATAAATGAATCCTTTTCTTTCAGGGTATTTAAAAAATTTTCTTCAACTGTACCAAGTAATTTTCCTTTAATAGTTTTAATTTTTACGTTACTTGAATCAATAATTGTACCAGCATTAATAAAAATATTTTTTCTTGAATTATCATTTTTTACGGTGTAGAAGCCATTCTTAAACTTTTTTAATTTCGACCATTCTTTATAACCTTTTAAAACGTAACCACCGTTATATATAAACCCAATGAGCTTGTTAAATTCATCTTTTTTTAAGTTTCTATAAGGATAAGCTCCAATTACTATCTTATAGATATTTTCTGGATAAAAACATGAATGGCATGATATTAAGAGCAAATGTTGACAAAGAACATCTTTTGATCCTTTTTTCTCAAAAATAGTATCAAACTTTTTTTTTTTTATTAGCCTTTTTAGGGCAACACATTCTAAGTATTCAAATTTATTTGTTGGTATAAGAACTGCTTCAGAGACACCGTCATGGTGATGATTTGATCTTCCTAATCTTTGAATAATTTTATTTACACTTTTTGGGGCACCTATATTGAGAATTATGTCAATATTTTTCCAATCAATACCCATTTCTAACGAAGACGTACTAATAACAGATCTAATTTTATTTTCTTTTATATTTGTTTCGGTTTGAATTCTAATTTTTTTTGATAAAGAACTATGATAAATCCCAAGTTTTAGTTTCTTATGATTTATAAATAGAGTTTTAAATAATATTTCTGCTTGTGCTCTTGTGTTTACGAATATAAT
This sequence comes from Rickettsiales bacterium, assembly GCA_002691245.1. Classification (GTDB taxonomy): domain Bacteria; phylum Pseudomonadota; class Alphaproteobacteria; order Methylaequorales; family Methylaequoraceae; genus Methylaequor. Next base: position 7,342 of record NZHH01000002.1, read on the forward strand.
TGATTTTTTATTTTTTATGATTTCATAAATCTCATTTGTTGCATAATCAATTCCATGTCCGTAATCTGGTATTTTATCAGTATAAAGAATTTTTAACTTAACGTTTTTTATCATATTATTTTTTATGATTTTAGTTTTTCCATTAAAAGCTAACCAGTTTGATAAGTACTTATAATTTTCAATATTTGAAGAACATGAAAATATTTTTATTTTTTTATTTATAAAAAGTATTTGTGAGATTGCTAAAATTAATTGATCACCTCTTTTTGTATTTATAATTTCATTTAATTCATCAATTGCTAGATATGAAATGCTTTTAAATATATTGTCTGCTTCTTTATTTGCGATCATTAATGCTAATGATTCAGGTGTTGTCAAGGTTATATCACAAGGATTATAAAGCTGTTTTTTTTTTGTTAATGATGACTCATCTCCAGTTCTTTTACCAATAGTTATATCTAATTCTAATTCATCAATAATAATTTTTAAATTATCAAATAAATCTGAGATAATTGATTTTAATGGACAAATATAAATTAATTTTTTCTTTTTATTTTTAATTGCATCAATGATTATAGGGAGAAATAATGTAATTGTTTTTCCAGTTCCCGTATTAGATGATATTAATATTTGTCTGAACTTGTCAGATTCACAATTCTCAAGAAATTCGTTTTGAAAATTAAATAGCTTCCAATTTCTTTTTTTTAAAAAATATTTAAATTCTTTTGGTAATTTATTTTCTTGCATTTAAATAAGAATTATAAACAAATAATCAGAATACAATATGATATGAAAAAAACAAATATTAACTGGATAAAGAAAAAAAAAGAAGGACTTTATTGTATTCCTGGTGACTTTTTTATAGATCCCATATTACCAGTAGAAAAAGCACTAATTACTCATGCTCACTCAGATCATGCTCGACCAAATAATAAATATATTCTTTGTTCTGGTGAGACAAAAGACATAATGAAACTTAGATATGGTGATAAGTATTGCCAAAGTTGCCAAGTTGTTAATTATAATGAGTCTATAAAAATTAAAGATGTTTATGTGAAAGTTCTACCTGCTGGACATATTTTGGGTAGTGTTCAGTTTTTAATTGAATACAATGGACATAGGCTTTTAATTAGTGGTGACTATAAAAGAAGGTTTGATTTAACTTGTTTGCCTTATGAAGCTACAAATTGCCATACCTTCATAACAGAAGCAACTTTTGGATTGCCAATTTTTAAACATCCTCCTGAAAAAAACGAAATTCAGAAACTTATCAACTCAATCGAAAATAATAAAGATTCTACTCACATTATAGGTGTTTATGCTTTAGGAAAATGTCAAAGATTAATTAGTATATTAAGAAGTATTGGTTATGATAAAACTATTTATTTGCACGGTGCTTTATTGAAGATTTCTGAATATTACAATAACAAATTCAATAACATGGGTGTTATAAAGAATGTCTCTTCGGTTACACCTGTTAGTCTTAAAAATAATCTTATTTTATGTCCTCCTTCCTCATTGAATGATAAATGGTCGCAAAAATTCATAAATATAGTAAAAGGATATGCCTCTGGATGGATGCAAATAAGACAGAGAATAAAGCAAAAAAATATAGAAGTTCCATTAGTTATTTCTGATCATGCTGATTGGGACGAAATTTTACAAACAGTTGAAGATGTAGTTCCAGAAGAAGTTTTAGTAACTCATGGTAGAGAAGAGGCTCTTGTATATTTTCTAAAGGAGCAGAAATATAGAAGCAATGCATTAAATCTCATTGGATTTGAGGACGAAAATGAATGATTTCGCTGACTTACTTGAAGATTTATTACTTACATCTTCAAAAAAAAAAAAAATTGAGTTACTTACAAATTATTTTCAAAAATCTGAAAAAAGGGATAAAGGCTGGACATTTTTAATACTTACAACTGGAATAAAGAAAAAATACTTTAATACAAAAGATCTAAAAGAATTAGTTATCAAAAGAGTTGGAGAAACTCTGTTCAAATATTCTTACGATTATGTAGGAGATCTTGCTGAAACCATATCTCTTTTATGGAAGCCCAAACACAAAAATAAATTAGACTATAAACTTTATGAATTTATGGAATTCTTATCTTCAGTTACAAACAAAGAATTGTTAAAGATAAAACTGGAGACGACTTTAGATAATTCAACAGAGAAACAAAGATTTTGTTTTTTGAAAATTCTCACGGGGGGACTCCGTGTTGGTGTATCAAATGCTTTGATCAAGGAAGCTTTAGTAAAATATGGACGTCGAAAATTAGTTGACATTGAAGAATTATGGCATGGTTTTAGACCACCTTACGAAGATTTTTTTAGTTGGTTGGATGGCCAAAATCTACCAAAATACATAAATAAAAGAAATTTATTTAATTCTTTTATGTTAGCTAATAATTTTAAAATAGAAGATTTTTTAAATCGTAAAATCGAGGATTTTATTTCCGAGTTCAAATGGGATGGTATAAGAGCACAGTTAATTGTATCAAAAAATGGGAGAATTTTTTCAAGAAATGGTGAGGATATCACAAATTCATTTCCGGATATTAACGTAGATTATGATGATTACTTTGTTGTAGACGGAGAAATAGTAATAAAAAAAAATAATAAGATATTATCATTTAATGATTTGCAAAAAAGAATTGGAAGAAAATCTCTCACAAATAAATTACTAAATGATTATCCAGCGCATTTTATTGCATATGACATTCTTTTTTATAAAAAAATCGATTGTAGACCTCTTAAATTAACTGAAAGAAAACAATATTTAAAAAAATTTGCAGAGTTAAACAATCAAATTACTTTTTCAGAATCAATAAACTTTTCTACCTGGAAACAGTTAGAAGATATAAGAGAAAATTCACTAAATAATCATATCGAAGGTGTTATTGTTAAAAATAAAAATAGCATTTACAAAAAAGGAAGAGTCGTTGAAGGGTGGTATAAATGGAAGAGGAGACCTTTTTCCATGGATTTTATTATTATGTATGCACAAAGAGGCCATGGAAAAAGATCATCTTTTTATTCTGACTTTACTTTTGGTTGTTGGACTAATAAGAAATTTAAAGAATTAGTTCCCATTGGTAAGGCATATTCAGGATATTCTAATGAGGAACTAAAAAAATTAGATATTTGGATTAGAAATAATACATTGCAAAGATTTGGACCAGTTAGATCTGTAAAAGCTGGCCTTGTTATAGAAGTGGCTTTTGATAATATAAACTACTCCACAAGACATAAATCTGGAGTTGCATTGAGATTTCCTAGATTTTCTAGAATTCGTTGGGATAAACCTGTATCTGATGTTTGTATACTAAAAGATGTAAAAGATTTAATAAATTAACTTGAAAGTTCTACTTATGTTCTTATAATGTAACATGAGGAAAAAATTGAAAAACAGTAGAATAAAGTTAGTTAGTGCTGCTGCAGGATTCCCTTCACCTGCAGAGAATTACATTGAAGAGCAATTAGATTTAAATCGTTATTTAATAAAAAATAAAGAATCCTCTTTTTTTGTAAGAGTTTCAGGTGATTCTATGATTAATGTAGGTATATTTGACAATGACATACTAATCGTAGATAGATCTTTAACGCCAACTAGACAATCTATAATTTTAGCTTCTTTAGATGGAGAATTAGTCATAAAAAAATTAATAAAAGATCAATCTGAAAATTACTATCTCAAATCAGAAAACACTAACTATCCAAATATAAAAATTAACTTCAATACAGATACAATAATATGGGGCGTTGTTACATACGTCATACACAGCTTAAGATAAATTTATGATTGCTTTACTAGATTGTAATAATTTTTATGTATCATGTGAAAGATTATTTAATCCTAAATTAATTAATAAACCTGTGGTGGTACTTTCAAATAATGATGGTTGTATTATTTCTCGTTCAAATGAAGCTAAAGATATAGGTATAAAAATGGGGGCACCACTTTTTAAAATAAGGCATATTTTGAAGAGTAATAAAGTTAAAATTTTATCATCTAACTATTCGGTTTACGGAGATATCTCAAATAGAATAATGAATATATTGAAGAATGATCTACCTGAAGTTGAAGTTTACTCAATTGATGAAGCATTCTTCAGTTTATATGGAGTGAATGACAGAGAAAAAAAATGTCTGAATTTAGCCGATAAAATATTAAAATGGATTGGAATTCCAGTGAGTATAGGAATAGCAAAAACAAAGACATTGGCAAAGGTTGCAAACAGAGCTGTTAAAAAAAAACATAAATATGTTGGATTCGATTTTAGATATGAGAATGTTTTAGAATTAAGAAAAAATAATTTTGATTATATATTAAAAAATACTGGCGTAGAAGACATTTGGGGAGTAGGGAAACAATTATCCATTTTTTTAAAAGGCAATAATATCAAAACTGCTTACGATCTTAGTAAAAGTAACGATAATTTTATTAGAGAAAAAAAAGGAGTTATACTACAAAGAACAGTTTTTGAATTGAGGGGTATAAAATGTAATTATATTGAGAGTATCATACCCGTCAAAAAATCAATTTGTGTGTCTAGATCTTTTGGTAATAAGTTAAAGAGCTATGAAAATATTAGAAGTGCTCTAATTGTATATGTACAAAAGGCTGCATCAAAAATGAGATTGGAAGGTTTGTTTTGTAAATCCATAACGATATTTTTAAAAACGCCGAGGTATGAAAAATATATTTATTCTAATAGCAAAACATATACATTAATTGAACCAACATTTGATCTAAGACTTATTTGGAAAATTTCTGATAAGTTATTACTAAATATTTATAAAGATTCATTTTTATATGGTAAAGTTGGTGTAATATTATCTGATTTCTATTCAAAAGAATTTGTGCAACAATCGTTAATAAATCAAGAAGCTAGCCTTGAACTAAAAAGAAAAAAAGGAATAAAAATTATGAAACTTATTGACAATATCAACTACAGATTCGGATATGGTAAAATTAAATTATCTTCAGACAGCAGTATAAGTTTTTTGTCTAAAAATAAAGAAAAAGATAATAAAAATATGAAGTGGCAAATGAAATCACAATACCGTTCACCTTGCTATACTACAAGTTGGTGTGATATACCAAAAGTTAAAGCTTAAAATGGAAGAAAAGAATCAAAAAAAAATTGCATCAGCAATAGTGTTAAAAGCAAGGGAAGAATGTAGAAAAAAAAAAATTGATCCCTACATAGCTATAGGTGCTTTTATAGATGAAATAATAAGGGAACTTTCGACTTTAAATTCTGATGAAAAGGTATCTGAGTTTTTAGTAAGTATTGCAGGCAAAGTGAAATTAGGTATGTATAAGAAGAAAAACTAGTTTGACCTGTTAAATTTATAATCCTTAATTAGCTTGTCAATATTGCTATATCGCGGCTCGTTATTTTTAATTTTTTTAAGTAACTTTTTTGCTTTTGTTGAAAGTTTTTTATCAACACTAAATTGATTTGATTGAGATAGAACACCATTTTTATTTTTATTGTAATGGTCTGATAACTTGTAAAAAGTTTTCATTGATCTATGTGATACATTTTTTAACACATTCATTTTCAAGTTTTTCGGGTAGGCCCTATCAAGACAGCTCTGTTCGGAGAAGCCTTTGACCACATATTTTTTTAAAAGATTGTAAGCTTCGAATGAAACAACACGTTTTTCATGAAAATAAGTTTTGTTAATATGCTTTTTTGCTTTATTATAAAAGTTGAATAAACCCATAAATTCAATATACTGTATAATTGTATAGTTGTAAACACAATATGTTGTATGGAGATCAAAATGAATGGTTATAACCTCACTAGTCTTAAAGAATTTCTCCCATTTATTGATGAAACTAAATATCTGTATCTTTTTTTTATTATTATATTTATTATTGTTTTTTGGATTCTTTCAATAATAGTAAAATCATCATCTAAGAAAAAGAAAATTGAAGTTCCTAAAAATCAACCAAGCTTAAATGATATTGTAGACACCAGAGACATCAAAATAAGTGATGATAACGAATTTGTAGATGTTTTAGTGGCTATTGAAGAAGAAATGATTGCTATAAGAGAACTTTATGTTGGAGGATATATAAGTAAGGGAGTATACATCTCTGAAACAGATAGGCTTTATGAAAAAGCAAAAATTTTTGGAATTTAAACATACAAATATAATCATTAAGAAAAAAGTATTAAGGTAGAAACCTATGACTAACTTTATAGAACATTTATCTTCAAAAATTAAAGAGATTGTTTCAACAAAAGCAGTTTCAAGTGAGTCTGACGATGATGAAAGATTTGAAAATACACTTGTTGACATAAATATATATTTAACTCAAATGGGCTTGAATGAGCAAATAATAAAAGATTTCGAAGTAAAAATAACACAAGTTTTTAATGATAATTTACAAGATGGCAAGCCGTTAGATGAAGCCTTTGCAAAAGCTTTTGAATTTTCAAATTCAATACTTGAACAAACGATACAATCTGATTCAAAGGTTTCTAAAGAAGATTCTAATAACTATGATTTGAATTTTGCAAATACTGCATCTTCAACTAATACTTTATTGATAGACCAGGCAATAGCAAAGGGGATGACAGTTGAAGAGGCGATTAAGTATGTAAATAATCAACAGATTACAAATACTGAAACATTTGGACCAAAAATAGTAAATCATTCTGAAAATTTGAATGATCCATTACTTAGTTCTTCAATGTCAAAAGAAGAAATTGATTTAAGTAAAATTGAAGCTGACATGGATGCACAAGCATCAAACTCCAGAGTAAATGAAGCTGATAAAGAAGATGGACTTATTAAAGATTTTGATTCTGATAAAAATCATTTAAATGATGAAGATGAATTAGGTTAAATATTCAAACAAAAGTAAATAAAAATGAAAGAGATTACTAAAAAATACAAAAACTTCCTTTTTTTTTTAAAAAAAAAAATTGATGTTGATGAAATTAAGTATTCAAAAAAATCATTAAATGATTTGTTTAATTACTTTGGAACCGATAAAGGGTCTAGTGTTATAAACCCATATTCTGACGAATCCATGGAAATACATGGTCATGGTTTTGCAAAATATTATGAAAAAAAGTTAAAAAAATTTAAAAATTGCCATTTCAATATGCTTGAAATAGGTACGTGGGAAGGGGCTTCAACAGCAGCTTTTGTTAATTTCTTTCCCAATTCTAAAATAATAGGTATTGATAAAAACTTTAAATTTAAATTCAAATCGAAGAGAATAGATTTTTTCAATTGTGATGTAACTAATTTAAAGGATTTGTATAAATTTTCTTCAAGGTTTAGGAATAATTTTTTTTCAATAATTATAGATGACGCCTCTCATTTCCTCACACACATGATATTAAGCTTAAAATTTTTTTTTAAGTATTTAGATAATGGAGGGTATTTCATAATCGAAGACTTTAATGCTCATAGTTACTTTCAAGATTTAAATGATTCTGATGATTCAGAAATACCTATGAAAGAAATACTTTCGAATATAAGAAAGAAAAAAAAATTTAAATCAAAAATACTTTCTTCTAAGGATCAAGAATATCTGTTTGAAAATATATCTGGTATTCATTTATATAAGGGAAAGACAAAAATTTCTGATATTGCTTTTATAAAAAAGAGTGGTTAAAAAAACCTTTAGTTTGCCAATTAGAATTATTCTAAGTCGATAAACAATTAATTTGAAATTAGATGTGATTAATACTATCATTATTTTATTGAAAAAATATTTTGGCTAAACATATAAATGATGTGGTGATTCTTTAAACTAGATTTAATTTAGTGTTTTAGGAAACATCTCTGAATATTTAAGAAAGGATTAATTAATGGATGATGTCAGTAAATGCCCGGTAATGCACGGTTCAGCTACCAATAACAAAGGTGTTAGCACCTCTAATAAAGATTGGTGGCCCAATCAATTAAATCTAAACATTTTACATCAACATGACAAAAGATCCAATCCAATGAGCCCTGGGTTTAGCTATAGAGATGAGTTTAAAAAACTAGATTTTAAATCACTAAAAAATGACTTAAATGAATTGATGACAGACTCAAAAGATTGGTGGCCTGCAGATTATGGTCATTATGGCCCTTTTTTTATCAGATTAACTTGGCATGCTGCTGGTACATATCGGACTTGGGATGGCCGAGGTGGAGGTGGAACTGGTGATCAAAGGTTTGCACCTCTGAATAGTTGGCCAGATAATGGCAATCTTGATAAGGCAAGACGCTTGTTATGGCCAATCAAACAAAAATACGGTAGCAAAATTAGCTGGGCAGATTTATTTATTTTGGCAGGCAACGTAGCGATTGAGTCGATGGGTGGTAAAACTTTCGGTTATAGTGGGGGAAGACCCGACATTTGGACTCCTCCAGAAGATATCTACTGGGGTAAGGAGAATGAATGGCTTCAAAACGATCGCTATACCGGAAAGAGAATCCTAGAGACACCTCTTGGAGCTGTTCAGATGGGATTGATTTATGTGAACCCTCAAGGACCCGACGGTAAGCCAGATCCTCTAGCTAGTGCACACGATATTAGAGAAACATTTTCCAGAATGGCTATGAATGATGAAGAAACAGTTGCTCTTACAGCTGGAGGCCATACTTTTGGTAAAGCGCATGGAGCTGCTTCTGAAAATAATGTTGGTCCTGAGCCAGAAGGTTCGCCAATTGAGCAGATGGGTTTTGGATGGAAAAATGCACATGGATTAGGTAAAGGGGGTGATGCTATTACAAGTGGTATAGAAGGTCCATGGACATCTAACCCCACAAAATGGGATAATGGTTACTTTGATTTATTATTTAAGTATGACTGGGAATTAGTTAAAAGTCCTGCAGGAGCCTTTCAATGGCATCCAATCAACCCCGACAAACAAGACTTGGCTCCTGACTCATCTAATCCAAATAAAATGGTTACAACAATTATGACAACAGCCGACATGGCTATGAGAGAAGATCCCGAATATAATAAGGTGTCCAAACGCTTTCATGAAAATCCAGACTTGTTTGCAGATACTTTTGCGAGGGCTTGGTTTAAACTTTTACACAGAGATATGGGGCCTAAAACTAGGTATCTTGGTCCTGAGGTTCCAAAAGAAGACCTCATATGGCAGGACCCAATACCAGAGGGAAATAAAGATTTCAATATTTCTAAAGCAAAAGAATTAATTAAATCCGCTGATCTAACTATTCAAGAGCTAATAGAAACAGCTTGGGCAAGTGCATCCACTTATCGTCATACTGATATGAGGGGTGGGGCAAATGGTGCAAGAATTATGCTTTCACCCCAAAAAGATTGGGACGTCAATAAGCCAGATCAATTGAGAAAAGTTTTAAATATTTATAAGGATATCGCAAAAAAAGTTAATAGTTCGACAGCTGATATAATTGTATTAGCAGGTAATGTTGGTATAGAAAAAGCCACAGGTGTAGATGTTCCATTCATTGCTGGAAGAGGAGACGCACTTCAAGAACAAACTGATATTGAATCCTTCTCTGTCCTTGAACCAATGGCTGATGGCTTCAGAAATTTTCAAAAAAGAGACTTTTCTGTAAGTCCAGAAGAAATGCTATTAGACAAATCACAACTAATTGGACTTACGGCTCCAGAAATGACTGTGTTAATTGGTGGTTTCAGGTCTTTGGGGATAAGCTCATCTGGTAATGAAGGTGTATTTACAAATGATATCAATACTTTAAGCAACGACTTCTTTATTGACCTCTTAGACATGAGTATAGAATGGAAACCAGCATCCAAGAACACTTATGATGGATTTAAGAGAGGTACTAGCGAGAAGGTCAAAACAGCCTCAAGAGTTGATTTAGTGTTTGGATCTAACTCGCAGTTAAGGGCAATAGCCGAGGTGTATGCGTGCAATGACTCTAAGCAGCTATTTATTAATGATTTTATTAGTGCATGGAATAAGGTTATGAATGCAGATAGATTTGATTTAGAAAACTAGTTGGATAAAGACGGCCTGTAGAATTATTTATAATTTCAACTTTTTATAAAACTACCTGAAAACCCTCAAACATTGGATGCCCTAGATATATATCTTTGTGATCTCCAGCATTTTTATGAGCCGTTTTGAAAGATTCTGACTTAGTCCAATTTACGAAATGTTCTTCTGATTTCCAGGTGCTGTGAGAGGCATAAATCGTAAAGTCATTGTCTTCTTTTCCTTTTATTAAATTAAAGTTTATAAACCCTTCTACATCATCTAGAGTTGAGTCTCTGTTTTTCCATATGCTTTCGAAGATACGTTCTTTTCCTTTTACAATTTGGAATCTATTCATAGCTATGTACATTTATATTTCTCCTTAAAAATAAATTGTATGTTATTTCTTTTTTTTCAATGATAGATTTATAAATAGCAAACAAGTTACTATTCATTAAATAAATAAATAGAGTTCAATTAATAAATTTTACTTATAATAGCAATGCTTGTATTACTTATAATTAAATTAATACCTTTATAAGATGGAGAATATATGAAAAAAATTATCTTTTTTTGTTTGATAGTTTCTTGTTTGAGCTCTCATACCTTTTCAAATGAAAAAAATACAAAATCAAACATAGAATTCGTTTATAATAATCTTTTGTCTAGATATGATTGCATAATTGGTCCAAATATCAATAACCCTGAGTGGGTATGTAATATAGATGCACCAAAAGGGTGGGCAAAATTTTATGGTGAAAAATTAAAAAATATTAGGAAGAATAGAAAGAGATATGCAGTTAAATAACATATCTCTAAATTTTTTCTACTTCAACTAAGTTGTCTGAAAAAGTAGGGGCATTACCCATGTCTGCTAAATTTGCTGAACTTATACTGTTCACAGTACCTTCATTATGTTGTCTCCAGTAACCAAGCGTTGAAACAACTATACCTTGAGACACATCATTTGTTATTTTGGCAATACCTTCATAACTACCTCTATCATTAAAGACTTTAACATTATCCCCAGTTTTAATGCCTCTACTTTTTGAATCAATTAGATTTATAAGAACAAATTGATCACCTTGAACTCTTTGTTTATCATCCATATTAGCATAGCAGGAATTTAAAAAAGCGTGGCTCTTTGGAGAAATTATATTTAAAGGATATTTTTTTGCTAATTTAGGGTTAGTTTCTTTTGATTCAAAAGGAGGAACATAGTCTGGAAGTGGAGGTAAATCTTGTCCTGGTTGATAATCATCATACATTTGTCTAAATGGTCCAGCCACAAAATTCTTAGCATCTTTTAAAAGGAACTCACATTTTCCTGATTCAGTAGGGAAATTTCCGTTTTTATGGGGTGCTCTTGTGTCTTTACATCCAACATTTAATCTAGCAAATCCATTTTCTTTTAATTTTTGAAGGGATATTCCTTCACATGCCGGAGACTCCCAATCAACATAATTTTCCAAACACTCATTATCACTCCATGAAAATTGTTCTTGTTTTATTCCCATTTTATTTGCAAGACGTCTGAAAATTTCATAATTTGGAATTGCTTCTCCAGGTGCATCAACACATTTTTCATTATAAGTTAAATATAAATGCCCCCATGATAAAATCATATCCTCATGTTCAGCTCCCATTGTAGCTGGAAGTAAAATATCTGCATATGAAGCTGTATCCGATATAAAGTGTTCAGCCGAAACTAAAAATAAGTCTTCCCTTTTTAATCCTTTGATTATTTTTTCAGTTTCTGCAGCTTGAGTTACTGGATTAGCATTCCAACACATCATTGACATAATAGGCTTGTCTTTTTCAATATTTTCTCCTAATAAAGCTCTGCCTATTTGAAGTGCATTTACTACTCTTGTTCCTTTTGGAATAAGATCTGGTCTGCATATTACATCAAATTTGTATGGATGTTCCCAAACCGGAAATTGAGTTATTCCTCCACCTACATATTTCCAAGAACCCGTTAGGGCTGGAATACAAGTAACTGCTCTTATTGTTTGCCCCCCTCCATGATGTCTTTCTAATGCTACACCTATTCTAATTCCAACAGGTTGTGTTGTAGCAATTTCATGAGCTAGGGTTTTTATGTCTTTTTCATCAATTCCAGTAATTTTTGATGCCCACATGGGATCTTTATTTTTTACGTGTTCTTTTAGTTCTTCAAATCCGTTGGTAAAGTTACTAACGTAATCTTTATCAACTAAATTATTTTGTATTATGTAGTTTATTAAACTTACTGCGAGTGCACCATCAGTTCCAGGTTTTGGTTCAATATGCCAATCTGCTTGCTTAGCTGTTCTAGATTTATATGAATCTATAACAACAACCTTCGCACCTGATTTTCTAGCTTTTTGAACTATAGCCCAGTGATGAAGATTTGTACTAACACTATTACATGCCCAGATAACAATATATTTACTGTGAATATAGCTTTCAGGGTCTAGGCCTGCAGTAGGGCCTATAGTTGTCAACCAAGCCGTGCATGAACCTTCACCACAAAAAGTTCTCTCACAAACTGTAGCACCTAATGCATTGAAAAATGAGTCACCACCATTTAATCCATGGACTAGGCCTTGATTGCCAAGATAACTGTACGGAATGATGCTCTGAGGACCATATTCGTTAATTAAGGATTTCCATTTGGTTGTAATTGTTTCAATTGCTTCATCCCAACTAATTCTTTGAAATTTATTGCTGCCTTTTTTACCAATCCTTTTTTGGGGATATAATAATCTATCAGAATGATAGTGCCTTTTTTCATAGTCTTTGAGCTTTACGCACAATACACCGTCTGTCATTGGGTGTTCAGGATTACCTTTTACAGAAATAAGCTTGTTGTTCTCTACCTCATAGATCATTGCACATGTATCGGGGCAATCATGAGGACATCCACCGTAATGTTTTTTTACAGAATAATCATCCATTTAAAACTCCACATAAATTAAGACTAAACTATTTATTTGAAAATAGGAATAAAAAAATTATTTTTGATGGTTTTAGAAGTTTCCTTTTACAAATCTATTGATTATGTGGTTTTTAAAATATTTTAAATTTAATATTTCTTTCGTTGATGTCGAAAGTAATTCGTTAATTTTACTTTCGTTACCTTTTTGGTGAATATTTATTCTTAACCATCCAATAATTGGTTGAAAATCACCATTTTCAAGCATAGTATTTAAATCTGGAAATTGATTTTTTATTTCGTTTAAAAGTTGAGCAGCAATAAATGCTCCCACACTATAGGTAGGGAAATATCCAAAGTCTCCTCCAAACCAATGGATATCCTGTAAACATCCATTTGTATCACAATCCACTTTCATTCCAAAAATTTTCAAAAATTCGTCATTCCACAAATCGGGGAGATAGACTTCATTTATATTTTCATTTATTATTTTATATTCAATATTAAATCTATGAATGATATGAAGGGGATAAGTTACTTCGTCAGCGTCAACTCTAATAAAACTTTTTTTTACTCTGTTTCTACTTTTAAAAATTTTTTGAGAAGTCCATTCTTTTGATACTTTACCAAGTTTTTCTTGTAAAACCTTTTCAAGATATTTGCTAACTGGTAATGATTTAATAATCTGTTTTTCTATAAACAGTGATTGACTCTCATGTAATGACATCCCGGCTGCTGAACCAATAGGTTGATGAGCCCAGTTACTTGGAAGTCCTTGCTCGTAAAGTGCATGTCCAGTTTCATGCATAAGTGCATCAAAGCATGAAAAAGCATCATTTTCGTCAAATCTTGTCGTTATTCTTACATCATCTGTACTTCCACCGCAAAAAGGGTGCATGCTTTTGTCAATTCTTCCTTTTGAAAAGTCAAATCCAAGTTTTTTCATAAATACTTTAGATAGGTTGAATTGTTCTTCCTCCGACAGTTTTTTATTTGCGTCTAAAAGATTAGTTTCATTTTTTTGATTTTTTTCTATGATTGGAAGTTTCAAATTAATAAATTTCTCGATATGATTGAATAGTTTTTTTAATTTTTTAGAATTAAGTGATCTATCATACTTTAGTAGTAAACAATCATATTTAGATAGCTGTTTTTTTTGTGAAAGAATTTCTGATTCTTCTTTAATTAATTTCATAAGTTTATTAAAAGAATCTTTAACAATTGTGAAGTCCGACTTTTCTTTGGCTTCTCTCCAAAGCCCCTCGCATTCGATTGATAAACTCGTTTTTTTTTGAATTCTATCGAACGATATTGTTTCAAAATATTCAAATTTATCTTTCATTAATTCTACATTTATTCTGTCTTTGTGATAAAGTTTTAGCTCTTCAATTCTATTAAATAAATCATTTTTTTTTATTTCGTTAAAAATTTTCTTTTTATAATCGTATAAAACTTTAATCTGCTTTTTTCTTTGATTTCTTGATTTAGCAGGCATATAAGTTGCCATATCCCAACTTAAAATTCCATTTATATCATTAAGAAGACTTTGCTCCTCGAAAAGATTTTTTAGCTTTGAATAAGTCATATTAATAACAAATATATGGGTTTCTATGGGAGCATTCTAGAATATTGTGTTGATAATGATTAAGTCGATTGTATTTAGAGAATTTATTTTCTCTGTTAAGTAACATTTTGTTTTCTGCAATATCAATTATGTTTAAATACCAAAACATGAATTCTATATTATCTATTTCGTCATTTTTTAACATTGTTTCAAGTTTTTAAATAATTTATACAAATCTATTATTTTTTAATTCACAATTAAGTTCACCAATACAAATATTCTTTATTTGCATAAAACAACAAGACGCAATTTGTTCAAATTTTGAAAATGATTTTTCGCAATCAAAAAAATATTGATATGTTGGTTTTGTGCTCATAAGATAAGTAAGTAAAATATGTAATCAGATAATTAAATATAATGAATTCATTTTTGATATAATTGGTAATTTTATTTATTAAAAGATTTTTTTTGATATTAATACTCAAATATTTACATTTAATTAATTAGATTATTATTTTGAAATTTTTTTTTTAAACTTCACTTCTTTTTTATTTACATAAAAAAAATGAAAATTATAAATCTTTACATAACAATATTTTTAGTCAGCTTTAATTTTCAATTTAAAGCATTGTCATCAGACAAAAATAAAAATGAG
Organism: Rickettsiales bacterium; assembly: GCA_002691245.1. GTDB lineage: Bacteria > Pseudomonadota > Alphaproteobacteria > Methylaequorales > Methylaequoraceae > Methylaequor. The sequence continues at coordinate 22,443 of NZHH01000002.1, forward strand.
ATAGATCAAATTTACGATGAGAAAAATTATGCAGGTCCAATGGGTATGGGTTTAGTAAAATCATTTAAAACCAAAGTTAAAATTATATGTCATTATAATACTGTAAATGGTTATGAAAAATTGGTTTTAGATAATACTCAAAATTGCCCAAAAAACATCTCAGAATAAATTTATTTTATTTTATTTGTGATTTTTTTTGCCTCTTCAGATAATAACCAATTAAGTGCTCCATTTTTAGTAATTTCTTGAATAAACCTTTCCACTATATCCGTTTCTATGGCCCCTAACTTTAACCAGAAATCATTGTGTTTTTCTCCAATTATAATAATATTGTTATTTATTCCAATCATTTTTTTTTTCTGAAGAACATGAAGTTTTCTTCTTGTAGTTTCTAATGGAATAGAAGTAACTCTTGAAATACTACTAACCGTTAATTTATTTTTTTTATTTATAATTTTTTTTGAATAATCTGAACCAGCTAATAAAAATAATTCGTTCCATGACTTTTTATTTAATTTTTCTTTATCCTTTTTTTTATTGTAAATAAAATGGCTGTTAATGACTTGCATTATTATGTAGCTTTCATAATCCTTATAATGTAACTCTCTAATTTTTCTAAAGTGCTCAATTAAAAACATTTCCCAACTATAAGCCATATTCTCAAAAGATTTATTCATAACAAGATAATAACCCATTTTGGGGGAGGTGAGTATTTTTATTGTAATTTATGATGATACTATATTTCTAACTTTAATTATCTGTAGGGTTTAGTAATGATTTTTGATAAATGTATTATCTGTAATGCTAAAAATATAAGATTTTTTAAAAATTATAAAAAAAATATGATATTAAACCTAGATAACAATCTTGACAGGTTTTATCTTAATTTAATACTACAGAATGATGATTTAGAGATTGTTGATGTTTATAAATGTAAAAGATGCCAACAAAAAAATATAAAAATTATTCATAAATCTACGGGTAAAAATGAGCAATTATGGTGGGAGTATTATTCAAATTTAAAATTAATTGAAAAAGAAGTTGATGACATCAAAAACAAAATACATAATTTAGATTATAACGATAAGGAAAATGATGCTGTTAAAAAAAAAAGACAACTATTACTTCAGGAGTGTGAAATTCAAAAATTAAGAAAAGATAATTTGAAATATACAATGATGGCGAGTTTATCAATAAAGCTTCAAACGGTATTATAAGTTGTATTTTTTAAAATGGACCCCTGCACTCAAGGCCTATTAGGAGCTAGCTTATCTTGTTCTTTCGCAAAAAAGAATGAACTTAAATTAGCATTTATTTGTGGAGTCATTGGTGGCTTGGCTCCTGATCTTGATATACTTATTAAATCGGAAAATGATCCTCTTCTAGCAATAGAATATCACCGTCATTTCACACATTCAATTTTTTTTGTTCCTATTGTTAGCGCCTTTTTAGCCTCTTTCTTATTTTTAATTTATTACAGAAATAAGGTATCCTTTCGAAAAATTTACTTTTTTTCAACCTTGGGTGTTCTCACACATGGTTTGTTGGATTCTTGTACAAGTTATGGAACAATGTTATTTTGGCCAATCTCCAATGACAGAGTAGCATGGAATGTAATATCAATTGTTGATCCCATTTATTCATTAATACTTTTAATTTCGTTATTATTTTGTCTTATTAAAAAATCAAGGTTGTTAATTAATGTTGGATTAATTTGTTCCTTAATTTATATACAATTTGGTTTTTTTAAATATGACCAAATAGAAAAATATGTAATAGCTTTGTCTGAAAAAAGAGGTCACAAAGTAGAGAGAATCTTACTTAATCCAACTATAGGAAATAACTTTCTATGGAGAAGTGTATATCAATATGAAAGTAAATATTATATTGATGCTATTTACATGCCTCTTTTTGGAGATACTCTAATGAAAGAAGGTGATAGAGTTGAAGTTATAGATAAAGAAAATGTTTTTTCATCTATTCCCAAGGAGTCAACACAGAGAAAAGATATATTAAGATTTGCATTTTTCTCTCAAGATTTTATTTACATTCATCCACTTTATAAAAATGTAATTGCTGATCTTCGTTATGGAACTTTACCCTATGATAGCAAATCGTTGTGGGGTATCGAGATTGATTTGGAAAATAATGATAAACATGTAAATTTTAAAAGTTTAAGAAACTTTAATAAGGAAAACTATGATGAGTTTTGGAACATGTTAAAAGGAAATTTATAAAAAATGTAAATTATGTTGAATCAATTCAAAACATCTTTGAAAAAAGAGGTAAATAT
>NZHH01000003.1:0-8372 GCA_002691245.1 Rickettsiales bacterium
ATCTAGAGCTTATATCGAAAATTTGGAAAAAAGGCCAAATGTCTATTACCCTTTGTTGTCTGAGATTTTCTCAATAAGAGTTTATTTGTGGGTATGGCTCAGAACTTGAAAAAGATAACAGATACATAATTGATGAAGAGAATTTCAACCTAAAAATATACTATAGCTTAAAGGCAATATTTAAAAAATGTTCAGTGTCGTCTATGTGGAACTTTTATTATTTTGTTGGGAAAGGGAGCTTTAAGTGCTCCGTTGACTATTTAATTAGACAAACAGTCATCACAATTAGGCGCATAATATATATTATGTTATTTTTTCCGTTTAGCTAATCTAGTTAAAATATAATAAAAACAGACACTAACAGAGTTAGCCAACTATCTGTTTTTGAAAGTCATCTCAGCAACTAATTTTTCAAGTTTATTAATTCTCAATTCAAGAGATTCCATCGTATTTTTTATTGGTGATACCTCAAGCCTACCTTTTTCTGGAATTTTAGAAAAGATAACACCAATGACTGAAAAAAACTTGGATTTCCCTATTTATCCCTTTCATTTTAATCGAGTTTAATTGTTCGCACCCTTGCTGCTCCAGGTAAATTCATTTCATTAGTGGGTTTGTTAACAATCGTGCTCATTTTATCCGATCCAAAATCTCTTCAATTTTAGCTTCCAGACAATCCAGCCTCTTCCCTATTCTTTCAGAAGCAGTCATTATTTTGGGTGATGTCGCTTTCTTTTTATTACCTTGCTTTAACCTGTTTAAAACTGAAGCCTAACATGCAAGTAAACAAAAATTATTATTGTAGTTTTTTTTTATTTTCAACTAAACTAATAATTGAAAAAATATTTGGCTTAATTATGACTAAAAAACATTTTATATGTACTCACACTTGGTTGAACGAGGACGCTAAAAAAGCTGGTACTGAGGCTACGTCTAATATGACAGAAAGAGAGTTTTTTGACTCTGTTAAAACAGATAAGGCTGAAACATTAGCTCACTGGATGGGTAAAGAAGACTTCTTTTTTTGCCATTGGTACGCTGATAGTGCTGATGATATTATGGATGCTCTCGATAAAGGAGGTTATCATGAACTGATGATTACAATGCCTTCAGAAATGCAACGATTTGTATCCGTCGACAATATGAAAGACCGAAAGTTAATAAACCCTGAAGATTAATTTTTTCATTTACAAGTATCTGCAGAAACGTTCGTAATCAATAAGATAACTTTGTGAGAGTTATCAATTGTGCCTTTCATTTATGAATTCAAGAAAAAGTGGTCGTATTTTTGAACGCCAAGCTCTACCACTGAATATCCCATAGTGCCCAGCCTTTTTTTGTAAGTGAAACTTTTTCATACTTTTAGGTAAGTTACTTAGTAAGGTTAAAGCAGCTTTGCACTGCCCAGGAGCCGAAATATCATCGTTTGCTCCCTCAACAACAAAAGTGGGTATTGATATAATAGCACCAAAATCTAATTTTTCACCATCCAGTACAAATTCGTTTTTAGCAATTTCCCTTTTTTTAAATATTCTTTCAACGGTAGAAAGATAAAATTCAGCTGTCATATCCATGACCGCTAAGTATTCATCGTAAAACTTATTATGCCTGTCATGCTCAAATGCCTTACCCGATGCTACTCTCTCTATTTGATCTAAAAATGCTTGATTATGTGTTTCCTGATTCATCGCTATGAAAGATGCTAACTGAATAGATCCAGGGTAAACCTCTCTTCCAACGCCCTTATAATTTAGCCCTACAGGCATAGTGACAGTATTCTCAAGTGTCTCCATAGACGCTCGGTGACCAAAATCGGTTACCTCTGTAGGATTTGCATCCGGGTCAACAGGCCCGCCGATCAAAGTTAAAGATGAAGGATTAAATTTAGGTGAGTTTTTAGATGTAAAAGCTGCCGCAGCTAACGCAAGTGGAACTGGTTGGCAAACAGCTATAACGTTTAATTTTGGTGAGAGAATAGTATAAAAGTCTATTAGATATTTAGTATAATCCTCTACATCAAATTTTCCCTCTGAATAAGGAACATCTCGAGCATTCTTCCAATCGGTTATATATACATCACAATTTGGAAGCAAAGATACAACCGTATTTCTTGTAAGAGTTGCATAGTGACCTGACATTGGTGCGATAATCAAAACTTTCCTTTGTACTTTCTTTGGACTTGTACTTTGAAATTTAATTAAGTCACAGAAGGGAAGTGATTTTACAGTTTCTAGACTAACAAGATATTCAACTCCATCAGACACAACGGAGTCTATACCCCAATCTGGCTTTGAGGTTATTCGAGATAAACTATGCTCTGTTACTCTTCCCCAAGCAGCAAGAGTAGATGGGATGGGACTAGGGTACATACCAAAGACAGGATTTTCCCAGAAGGCTTTCATTGTTGAAGCGACCCATTGATTATATTGCCTCAAATTTTCAAAATAGTCGTATGTCGGTAGCAACATAGTTTTTACTAGCTTTTTATATTTATGGTTATATATCTACTACATTAGTAATCATACACATAACAATGCAAGAAGAGAATAGAAATGTAAAGGATGACGTTACTGTAGGTCCCAGAGAATACGAGGAATTATTAGGAAATTTCGATAAAATAGATTCTCTGACGAAGAGATTAGTGGTCGCTTTATCCTCTAAAACACCAGACCCCGAAGTAAAGGCACAACCGTCCCAAGAATTATATTATAAAGCGTCTGCAAAGTATTTTTCGGAAATACTTTCTAACCCAAGCAAGCTAATTGAAAATCAGGTAAAGTATTACAAGTCGACTTTAGAGAATTGGACTAATATTCAAAACGATATTCTAAAGAATGCTGATATAGGCACTAAAAAAGAGTTGGAGAAGACAGATCAAGGCTGGGATGAAAACTTATATTTTAAGCTTATCAAACAGCATTACACAATATCGTCGAAAATTATTGAGGAAACTATAGAAGATTTAGATAGTTTAAGTAAATCAGATAAAAAACAGATTAGTTTTTTCACCAAACAGATGATTGAGTTTTTTTCTCCATCGAACTTTCTTGGAACTAATCCGGAAGCTCTTACCCAAGCACTAGAGACGAACGGGAAATCTTTGGTCGATGGTCTTGAGAATCTTGTAACTGATGTTGAGAATAGTACTGGTGACTTAACAGTTTCATTGACGGACACACAGGCATTTGAAGTTGGAGAGAACTTAGCTATAACTGAAGGAAGAGTTATATTCAGAAATGATCTATTTGAGCTGATTCATTATAAACCCCTCACAGAAACAGTTTCAAAAACACCATTACTAATTGTGCCTCCATGGATTAATAAATTTTATAACCTGGATCTTCAGCCAAAAAATAGCTTTGTTAAGTATGCTTTAGAAGAAGGAATACCTACATTTATAATTTCCTGGGTGAACCCTGGCAAGGAACATTCAGGTATTGATTTCACACAATATATTGATAAAGGCTTTTTTGAAGCAGCTAAAGTGGTAAAAGAAATTACTGAGCAAGAAAAAATAAACTGCATTGGCTACTGTATCGGAGGTACTCTCCTGGCTACCGCGTTGTCTTACCTTTGCAAAAAAGGTAATAATTTCGTAAACTCTGCAACTTTTTTCACGACATTAACTGACTTTGAAGATCCTGGCGATTTGTCTTTATTTATAACCGATGAATATTTAGATGAAATTAATAGGCAAATCAAAAAGGTCGGTTACATGGAAGGATCTTTTCTTGCACAGACTTTTAGTTTTTTGCGGTCTAACGATCTGGTTTATGGACCTGCCGTGAGATCTTATCTTATGGGAAAAAAACCTCCTCGCTTTGATCTTCTTTACTGGAATGGCGACTCTACAAATTTACCGGGGAAAATGGCTTTAGAATATCTTAATAAGTTCTATAAGGAAAATCAGCTTTCTAAGGGTGAACTAGTAATTATGGGTGAGAGGCTTTCTTTAAAGTATATTGATATACCGATTTTTGTTGTAGCAACACACACTGACCATATTGCTCCCTGGAGATCATCATTTTTCGGTTTAAATAAGTCTTCAGGAAATAAAAGATTTGTTTTGGCAGGTAGCGGTCACATAGCCGGTATTATTAATCCTGCATATAGTAAAAAATACGGCTATTGGACCAATTCCAACGCTTTTTCAACACCCGATGAATGGTTAAAAACAGCAGACCGACATGATGGTTCTTGGTGGCCTAGTTGGTCAAATTGGATTAAGGCTAGATCTAGTACCCATATTTCTGCATATATACCGGGGTCTCATAAGGATTATCCTTCGCTTGGGCTTGCTCCAGGTAAGTATGTAATGAAAAATTATAAATAATTCTGCATTTGCATAATAATAAGGTTGACTATTCTGCATTAGCATTATATATTTTCTGCAGATGCAATATTCATTAGGAGAATTTTATGTTCAATTTTGAAGATTATACAAAGAACTTCGAGAAAATAATGTCCCAAAGTCCATTAAAAATAGACGATGCTATGAAATCGATGATGGATTATAACTCTAAAGTTGGGAAAATCGCTTTAGATACAGCAAAAAAAAGTACAGAGCTTTCACAAATATGGGCAAAAGAAAGTTTAGCAGCACTTGATCCTTTTGTTAAAGGCTCAGAAAAACCAGAAGACTTTATGAAAATAGCTTCAGACTTTGTAAGCACTCAAACTCAAAGTGCACCTAAGCATATTGCAGAGTTTGCTGAAGTGGCTAAAAAAGCTCAGCTAGAAACCATAGATGTTATGATGAAAGCAGGAAAAGACGCTCAAGAAGAGTTAAATAATGTAGCTAAGAAAGCAACTTCTTCTAAAGAATAGTTTCTTTCCAAAAAATTTCCTCCCAAAATGGCCGCTTTGTCGGCCATTTTTATTTATAATTTATAAATATTTTATCTATCTGTTATAATCAATCGTTATGAAGGAAAACAAAGATATAATAGTCATTAATAAATACAGTAGTAGACGACTATATAATACCAATTCTAGTGAATACGTTACGCTAGAAGATCTATGTAAATTAATAAATGCTGGAAAAAATTTTAAAATTATAGATAAAGACTCTGGCAAAGACATCACTAATCAATATCTTTTACAAATAATTTCTGACCTTGAAAACAAAGAAGGAAGTGTTTTTCCTCAAGATGTCTTGAAAGATATAATTCTTAGTTATAACAATACAGCACAAAAGTTTATGCCAGACCTACTTTCTAAAACCTTCGAGGTCTTCCGCCAACAACAAGAGAATTTCTTAAAGGCTTTCAATGCAGAAAATCGGCAGAACAAGCCAAAAAACGAAAGTTCGGATTTTTTTGAGGAATGGCAAAAAAGCCAGACTGATATTATGGAAAAAATGATGCAACCTTGGATAAAAAATCCTATCTTTAACGATAAAAAAGATAAACAAAGCTCTGACTCAGAAGCTACAAAAATTAATAAAAATCATGAAATAGACATGTTGAGGCGACAGATAGATGAGTTGAGAGATATAATAACAAAAAAAAATACCTAATTTATTTATCTATAAATTTTATAAATTCCTCCTTTTTTCTCGTCAGAAATTATAAGAATGCTTCCATCTTTTAGCTGTTCTATGTCTCTAATTCTACCAAACCTATTTTTAAACAGTACCTTTTCTTTGATTGGCATACCGTCCTTCAATTCGACTAAATAAATACTTTTAAACTTAAGAGATGACACTAATAAATTGCCCTTGAACTCAGGAAACATGTTTTTATCGTAGAAAGTCATCCCAGATGGGGCAATTGAAGGGACCCAATACCATATTGGATCTTCAAATCCTTTCAGAGTTGTAATCCCCTGCCCTACTTTGCCACCCCAGTATTCTTCTCCAAATGTTACTATTGGCCAGCCGTAATTTCTTCCAAGCTTAATTATGTTTATTTCGTCGCCTCCTTTAGGTCCATGCTCATTTACCCATATTTCATTTGTTGTTGGGTTAATTGCCATACCTTGAGGGTTTCTGTGACCCTTGGTAAATAACTCGGGAGACCAAGAATTTATATTGTTTAATTTTTGTGATGATCCATTCACTTTATTAATTCGAATTACTGAGCCTGCATGAGAGTTTTTATCTTGGGCTTCAAATCTATTGCCTCTATCTCCAATGGACATAAAAATTTCATTATCTAATATCGCAAGCCTGCAACCAAAATGCACGCCTGAATCTGAAACATTATTTGCCTTAAAGAGAACTTTCTTTTTAATTAGCTCATTTCCCTCAAGCTCTCCAGTAAGTAGAGATGTAGAGGAACCATTTGCAACCTTTGATGAATAACAAATATATATAGTCCTCTTGGACCCTAAGTTTTGATCAACAAGAACATCTAAAAGCCCACCTTGCCGAACATTAAAGACCTTTGGTAAGTTTCTGATTTTTAATTTAGATCCATTTTTTAAATTTACTTTAAAGAGATTTCCACCTCTTTCGGTAAGTAAAACCTCATCATCGCTATAAACAGCTATCCCCCATGGATGAGAAAAGCTTTTCCCAATTTTTTTAAACTTGAAATCCTGAGAAGACGATGGAGCAGAAAAAGAAAATACTGCAATAATTAGAAAAAAAAACGTTTTTGGTTTAAAGCTTAGAATTTTTTGTGCCCGCATAGTTAAATCTTTCTTAAGCAGTATCTTCAATAAGATTATGAAGATACATATCTACGTTTACCTGTGCATTAACGACCTTATCAAAGTCAACTTTTTCAATAGTATCGACTGGTTTTGCAATGATCACACTCGAAAAACCATCCTTTAATGAAAGAACTGCATTAACGCCGAGCTCAGTAGCCAAAACTCTATCTACGGCAGATGGATTGCCGCCCCTCTGCATATGACCTAGTGTGGTAATTCTTAAGTCCAAATTGCCTTCTTCTTTTAGTGCGTTAGCTAGTGAGGTGCCTCCTTTAGAAAAACCACCCTCTGCTAGTATGATAATACACCCTTTTTTACCCTCATTTAATTGATATTTAATTTTCTGAGCGAGTTTTGCAATGTTAATTTTAACCTCTGGAATAATTGTTACTTCTGCTCCAGCGCCAATTCCTGCAAGTATCCCAAGCCATCCACAATTTCTACCCATAACCTCAACTATGTGTGTAACATTGGCTGTAGTAGCCGTATCTCTAATTTTATCTATTGCTGCTAATGCCGTATTTATTGCTGTGTCAAATCCTATGGTAGAACCCACTAAAGCCATATCTTTATCAATTGTTGCAGGAACCACAATACACTTTGTTTTAGATATTTTTGATAATTCAAAAGCACCTTTAGTAGAACCCTCCCCACCTATTACGATTAGTCCGTCTATACCAAGTGCTCGAAGATTATTTTCGGCAACTTGTCTATATTTCTTTTTTAGGAATCTTGAAGAACGGGAAGTATGAAGTATGCTACCACCTCTCTGGATAATATTTCCTACCGAACGCTTGTCAAAGTAAACATAGTCATTGTCAATGATGCCTTCATAGCCATTTTTAAAGCCTATAATGCCAGTACCTTTGTTCAATGATGTTCTTACTATTGCACGGATCGCTGCATTCATTCCGGGAGCATCTCCACCACTAGTCAGAACTGCAATTTTTCTCATGACTATCACCAAACCTGAAAAATTAAATTATATTATTTCCTTATTTGCATTGAAAACATGGCACTTATCTGGATTAAAGGCGACATTAATTATGTCCCCCACTTTAATTTTTGAGTCCCCATCTGTCTCGACTACAAGTGGCTCATCTTCCTTCTCTAAATATAGAAAAGTGCCTGAACCCAGTTTCTCAACAACAAAAACCTTACCGGTCCATGCATATTTTAAACTTTTGCTGACTTTCAAATGCTCAGGTCTTATACCTAAAGTTATTTCATCTCCAGTCTTTAAATTTGAGCTGGCTTTTTTTAATAATAAACTTTTTTGACCAAGCAAATTTATACTTATACTCTGGGCACTCTTTTTTAATACTTTTGTTTTTATAAAATTCATTTTCGGAGAGCCTATAAACCCGCCAACAAATAAATTTTTGGGATTATGATATAAATCCATTGGACTTCCGGATTGTGATATTTTTCCCTGATCTAATACAACAATTTTATCAGCCATTGTCATAGCTTCTGTTTGATCATGGGTCACATATATCATAGTAGCATCTAATTGATCGTGTAATTTTGCTAATTCAACTCTCATTTGTACTCTCAATGCGGCATCGAGGTTTGATAGAGGCTCATCAAATAAAAAAACCTTAGGTTTTCTTGTAATTGCACGTCCAATAGCAACCCTTTGTCGCTGACCACCAGAGAGTTGTTTTGGTTTTCTTTGTAGAAGTTCTTCTATCTGGAGAATTTTCGCAGCATCA
>NZHH01000004.1:0-12925 GCA_002691245.1 Rickettsiales bacterium
TAAATTTAAAAAGTTAATTGTGATATTTGTTATACCTGAAATATTTTCTCTATTTTTTCCACATACATATAATAAATAATTATTGTAAAACTCATCACTATTTAGGAGAGTAAATCTGGACGATTTTGAAAACAAAATAGTTTTTTTTAGAAAATTATTTTTAAATAAACTTTTATGCCATTTTTCCAATATACTTGTAAATTTTTTTTGATTACTTTTTTGTTCATTAAAAAAATTTACACTCTTGTTTTTAAATATGATTATATTTTTACCAAAATCAGAATTAGTATCAAATATCATTTTTATAAGTTTTAAATATTTTATCTTTTTTCATAATTTTATTTGCTCTTCTTAAATCTTGTGGCGTATCAACCCCAAAACCAAAATTATTAGTCAATAAAGAATTAATTTTGATCGATTTGTCAATTAATCTATTCATATCTACTGATTCTAATTTTTCATGTTTTGAACTTTTTTTTGATGCAAAAGTTGAAATCTTCTTTTTTTTTATGGCTATTAACCCTGTTTGAATAAAGTAATATTTTAAATTATTTAAACAATATGGTATTGGGAGTCTTGAATAATAAATTATTTCATTTTTCTCGTTAAGTATAGCTTTAACATTATTTGGATTATTGATTAAATTTTTTTCTTTTGTTTTAAGCAACAAATTTAAAACTTCTAAATTTTTTATTGATTTAAATTTATTTATTACTTTTTTTATATTTTTTGGGTTTAAAAAGGGTTCGTCACCCTGATACATAATAATAACGTCTTCCTTTTTAATGAATTTTATTTTTTTTACTGCCTCAGCTGTTCGCGTCAACGCTCTTTTATGAGATATTGAAGTTTTAACATAATTAATATTTTTTTCTTTACAGAAAGTTTCAGTTTCTTTATCGCATATCGCTAGAAATATATTTTTTTTACTAACCGCTTTAGATGCTCGTATAAAACAATGTTCAAGCATTGGTAAACCACATATTTTTTTTAAAACCTTGCCTTGCAATCTTGATGACTGCATTCTTGCAGGTATCACTATATAAAAATTCATAAACTAAAATATATTCTTAAGAGAGTCGCCAATAATTTTAAAATCTACACCGCATGCAATAAATTTATACTTTTTCTTTACTGCCTTACTTATCTCATTCTTTGAAGGATTGATTAAATGTGTACCGAATATTTTATTAAATTTTTTTCCTTCGTCTATTATTTTTTTTTCGGCATCTAAAAATTTTTTGCTAGTGAAATTTCCAGGAATACCTAGACTCATTGATAGGTCATAAGGGCCAATTATAAATCCACTTACTAATTTTTCAGAAAAAATAGCTTTCAGGTTATCTAAAGCCTCTTTGCTTTCAATTTGGACAAATAATTTAATTTTTTTTGTACTATTTTTTAAGTTTTTATTAAAATTTTTGCCATAAGTATTAGATCTATTTAAAGAAATGCCTCTGTTTCCAAGCGGTAAATGAAAACAATACTTAATTAATTTTTTTACCTGATTTAAATTATTAATCATTGGCGCAATTAAGCCATCGGCTCCAAATTCTAAAAAATTTTTTATTAATCTTTCATCAATATTTGGTAAACGAACATATGCTTTTTTATTTTTTAGTTTTATAATTCTGATTAAATTACAAGCTTCCTTGACTGAATAAGAAGAATGCTCCATATCGACAACTAAAAAACTGAAACCATGATTACAAAATATTTCAGCTATGTTTTCATTTGATACTGATAACCAGGATCCAAATTCAATTCTATTATTTTCTTTCGACATAATTTAAAACTTTTTTTATTGATGCTAGACCCATTTTTTTTATACTGGCTGACGTTGATCCGCCTATATGAGGTGTTATACAAACATTGGCTAATTTAATCAATTTTTTGTTTAAAATTTGCTCATTGGTCATAACATCTAAAAAGCAGTTAAAATTTGGATTCCTAGTTAAATGTTCATAAAAATGACTTTCATTAATAACTTCACCTCTAGAAGTGTTTATTATTAAACAATTTTTTTTCATTTTTGATAGTGTTTTTTTATTAATCATATTTTTAGTTTTTATATTTAAATCTGTATTAAGTGAAATGATATCGCAATTTTCGAAAATAAAACTTTTTGATTTAAAATTTATATCACCAACCATTTTTTTTTTATTAATTTCATTAACGTAAATTTGAGGACAAAAGCTTTTTAATTTGCGATATAATAATCGTCCTATATTACCATATCCTATTATACCTATTTTCTTACTACTTAAGTTTTCACCTATATTAGGCTTCCATTTAAAATTCTTAGCGTTATCCAAATTACTTTTAAATAATCTTATTTTATACAACATTGCTAAAATTACCAAATCTGTGACGGACTCAGAATTTAAATTTTTTGAGAATCCCACACCAATCTTAAATTTTTTTAGTTGATAAAAATCAAGATTATCTAATCCAACACCAAATTTTGAAATAAATTTTAGTTTATAGCAATTTTCTAAAACATTTTTATTTATTTTTTCTAATCCAACAATTGCAACATCACAATCTTTTAAAAATTTTATTAGTTTTGTTCCATTTAATCTCGAAGATTTATTTAGTTTAATATTTTTGAAATATTTTTTTAAAAGATTTACTAGATCAGCATTATTTGAAAATGACCTAGAGCATACACCTATTTTCATTATTTTAGATTTATCATTTTATTTACATAAGTTGTTATTATGTGATTTAAAATTAAATGTGCATCTTCCGCTGGGCCATACTCATCAATTTCAGTTTTAATATTAATATCCAAATCACTTATTTTACCAATTTTGCCACCATCAAATGATGTAAAACTCACGGTAGAAATTCTATTCTTTTTGGCGTATTTAATTGCATTTAACAAGTTTTCAGAATTTCCAGAAGCGGATATCACAATTAAAATATCGCCTTTTTTTCCTAAAAACTCTAATTGCTTTGAAAAAACATATTTATAATCAAAATCATTTGCTATGGCGGTAACAACAGCTTCATTTGAGTTTAGACTAATACATCTAATTTTTTTTCTTAGACCATTAGTTGCCATCATAAAATCAATCGCAAAATGGTTAGCAGTTGATGCGCTTCCTCCATTGCCAGCTACATAAATCATATTTCCAGTTTTGGTAGTTTTTATAACTTTAGTTATGAATTTATTTATTTTTTTATTTGGTAATCTTTTTAATAAAAGAGATAAATATTTTGTATAACTTTCAAAATAAATCTCTTTTTTATTTTTAAAAAATTTGTCTAAATTATTTTTTTTGTATACTTTTTTCATTATATTTCTTTACTTTTGTTACCCAACTCTTATCATTACTATATATTTTTTCTATTACTTTCATTACATCTATTGCATCATCGATAGAATTTTGTTCTTTAATTTTCCTATTAAGAATTTGTCCAAAAATGAATATCTCATTCTTCCACGAGTTATCTATTGTAAAATTATAAATTTTTTTTTTTGGTTCTGTATATACTCTAGATTTTTGAGGCTTTAAAATAATCAACCTTTCATTTCCGTAACTTTTTGTCGAAGACAAAATTCCTGATAAAATGACAGTGCCTTTTTTAAAATTTATCTCTATGTTAAAATCATGTCTCCAAAGTGATGCGGATGAATGAATGAAGGCAATTATATTTTTCCTTTTTTGCTTTAACAAAGCAAAACAATTATCCTCAACATCAAAATTCCAACAGTTATTTTGAACTAAGCTTTTGACTTCTTCAAACGTTCCAAAGAAATATAAAAGCAAATCAACTATATGTATGCCCTGATCAAGTAAAATACCTCCACCGGCAATTATTCTTTTGGTGCGCCAATCATTTTGATTAAAATTTATAAATTTAGACTTTCCATACGTGGCCTTCACATTTAAAACTGACCCATATTTTTTTGTTTCTATTAATTTTTTTGCTTTTATTACAGATTTATGAAATCTATGATTAAAACCGTACATTAACCTTAAATTTTTATTTTTATTTTTTATTGTTTTTATTTTTTTTAATTGCTGAAGATTAATAGATGGTGGTTTTTCACAAAAAACATTGACTCCTCTACTTAGAAAAAAATAAGTTACATCAGCTGCCATATCATTGGATATGCAGATAAAAACACAGTCAAGATCTGGAAATTTTTTGTATAAAGATCTATAGTTATTAAAATAAATTATTTTTTTTTTTTTTAAATTATTTGAATAGTTCTTGTCGCACAAAGCCATAATTTTAAATTGTCTATTTTTATTGAGAAAAAATTCTCTTCTTTTTCCAACAATTCCATGTCCAATAATTGCAGTTTTATATTTTTTTTTCATGATCTGGACCTAATTTTTTTTAGATCACCATATGATGAATATACACCGTATGACTCAGTTTCTCCCCTGACTACACTTCCAGCTGAAATTACAGATCCACGTCTAATGATCGATCCGGGTAATATTATTGATCCGGCACCAATCCAAACATCATCCTCTATCAAAATTTTATTATATTTATGTCCCTGATCTATTATGTTGATATTTTTATTTTCATATTTATGGTTTACAGATCTCATAATAACTCTAGGACCAAAAATACAGTTACTGCCGATAGTTATTTCACCGCCATCAGCAATAACCAAATTCTCTAAGTTGAAATGAGTATTTTTCCCTATTATTAATTTTGCATTCACTGCAGAAATGAAGCAACGTTTTTGAAAGCTTACTAAACCTTCAAAATTAATGTTTTTTATAGATCTGATTTCTGCAGATTGATGCAAAATAATTTTTGCTTGAGTTTCTAAAAAAAAAAATTTTAGAATTACCTGTCTAATCTTTATGCCTGTTATTCCAGGTATATTAAAAAAGACATACAAAATAATATTTAATATTTCATTTATAACAATCATAAAGCTTTATTTTATTAAATCTTTAAGTGTATTTATGACATATTTTTGTTCATTGTTTGATAATGAATAAAATATCGGTATCGATAAGCAATTTTTGTAATAATATTCGGTATTTTTCAGATTTTTAAATTTAAAATTTTTTTTATAAAATGGATGCTTATAAATTGGGATATAATGTACTTGAGTATAAATATGTTTTTTTCTAAGCGCATTCACAATATCTTCCTTATTTCTTTTAATTTTATTAAAATCGATCTCTAAAACATAAAGATGATTTGCTGAAAATTTTCTTTTTTTTAAATTTTGAAATGGCCTTAAATTTTCGAAGTCTGTGAATTTAGTATCGTAGTAATTAGCGATTTCTTTCCTTTTAGATAAAAAAGAATTTATTTTTTTTAATTGAGAAATTGCTAATCCGCATTGAATATCCGTTATACGATAATGGAAACCTAAATCTTGCATCTCGTAGTACCAGGGTGGCGTCTTTTTTTTCTTAGAATTATTTGGTAGGTTTAATTTTAAATTTTGTACAATGCCATGAGTTCTCAAAGCTAGTAATTTTTCGTAAAGAATTTTATTGTTTGTAGTTATAACGCCTCCCTCACCAGCTGCGATTAATTTGACAGGATGAAAAGAAAATACTGTCATGTCGGAGTATTTGCAGCAGCCTACTTTTTCTCCGTCAGCATAGCGTGCACCAAGTGCATGTGCGGCATCCTCTACTATATATATATTTTTTTTCTTTATTAATTTTTGATCCAGAAAACTCATATCACAAGCTAATCCCGAAAAATGGACAGGTATAATAGCCTTAAGGTTTTTCATATTTTTAATTTTAGAATTTAAATTTTTTAAGTTTAAATTTATAGTATCAGTATCAATATCTTCAAACTTTGGAATTCCCCCCGCGTGTAAAATTGCATTTGCAGTAGAAACAAAGCTTATTGGAGATGTTATTACTTTCTTGTTTTTTACATTTGCTGCCACCATAGCCAAATGTAATCCTGCTGAACAACTTGATACAGCAACAGCAAACTTAGCTCCTGTATATTTGGCAATTTTATTTTCGAATTCTTTTACTTTTGACCCTTGTGTTAAGTTACTTGATCGTAAAACACTACCAACATATTTAATATCGCTATTATCTATAAAATGTTTACCATAAGGTATTCTTTTTCTTTTTTTCATTTGTGAAATCTTTTCTCATTGTTCTTATTTGTTTTTTTAAAGAAGGTATAGCCATTTTTATATATTTTTTTAATTTAGTATTATCTAAAGACATATTATGCGGTCTTTTTACTAAATTTTTTTTATTTTCAATTGAAATTGGTTTAATAAAATTCTCGTTATAATTAAAAACTTTACAAATAATATCCCCAAATTGAAACTTGGAAACACTTTCATTTGAGCAGACGTTGAATATACCCTTTTTCTTTTTTCTGATTAATAGATCTATATATTTGATTAATAAAGGGAGATATATTGGGGTAAAAAAGACGTTTTTAAATAATTGTATTTTAGTTTTTTTTTTTAAATTATTTAAGATAGTTTCTGAAAATGATTTTTTATAGGTGCCTTTGCCAAAAAAATTTGTTCTTATAATAAGCGCGTTGCAATTTGTTTTTAAAATTTTTTTTTCTGATAATAATTTATGTTTAGAATATATATTTAAACATTTTAATTTTTTATCTGTTTCCTTTATTGGATATCTTCTTGATACAAAGTGATCTGTTGAAATATGAACGAATTTTATCCCTTTTCTAAAAGCGAGATTAGCCAAAAGATTTGGGATTTCCACATTTAAATAATAAGATTTGTCTACAAATTTTTCACACTTTTCAACATTGGTGAGTCCTGAACAATTAATAATAATATCAATTTTTTTTTGGGAAAGAATTTTTGAAACATTTTTTTTACTTATTTTAAATTTGAGTACTTCTATCTTTTTGTCCAAATTTTTTTTTATTTTATTTTTATTTTTATGAACTATAAATTTTTTGAATTTTGAAAAATTAATATAGTTACTTCCTAAAAGACCTGAAGCGCCAAAGATGAGAGTATTTTTCATAATTAATACTATTTAAATATTGTTTTAAAAACATTTGATGCATTAATTACAAGATTTTTATACTCAGTACTTTTTGTAACATGATCTGCTACCCAAGACTGAAAAAAATACTTTTTCATTTGTTTTAAAAAATTGTAATTTTTCATAATACTTGGAGAATTATTTAATATAGATAATACTTTTTTCTTATCTAATTGTTTAAAAATATAACAATTTGGATGTCTTGAGTACCAAGGATAACCAAATACTATAACTTTCTTATTTTTTTTTAATCCTTCCCATCCTGAAGAGCCTGTCATCGTTGCTACCAATTTTGAATTTGCAATTAATTTTTCCGAATTCTCACTGATTTTAGATAGCTGCACATTTTTTAGTTGTTTAATTTTTTTATAAAAACTCAAAGATCTATATTTTATTTGAGATGGTCTTGGATGCCACATTAATAATTGTACGGGGTGTTCTTTAACTATGATTGTTATATTTTTTGGTATCGCTGATCTCAGTCTTTTAATTGCTTCTAATTGGTCACCGTAAAAAAATGACTCTGGTATAGTAGTCCTCTCTGGCTGATAATGTAATGCAAAATAGACATATTCCTTTTTGAAATCAGTTTTATTTGAATGCTTAAAATAATTAATATTTAGTATGAGCGTATGAAAATAAAATTTTAAAAAATATGTAAGTTTTTGGAATTTTGAAATATTTCCATCATAAAAAAAACAACTATCAATAATTTCAGAATTATTACAAAAAAGAACTTTATGAAAAAAAAATTTCCAAAATTTTATATGATCAGTCAAATAATTTCCTTTCACAAATCTATCTCTAATTTTTTTTGTCCATAAGGATGTATTTAACAGATTATTTTTGATGATTTTTTCATAATATTTTATTTCACAATTTTTGATCTTTATAAACTTATTATTTTCCCAACTTTCTCGTAATAAGCAAAAAGATGGTATATCCGTTAAATGACTTATAATTGTTTTAATTTTATTTTTTTTACATGCATAAAAGAAAGGAATGCTCCATCCCATATGAGGTGTAGCAGAAAAAAAAACATGTGTAATTTTATTTTTTGTTAAATAATTATTAAAATATAGATATTGTTTTAAAAATAAAAGTCTTTTAAACCCATCAGATTTTTTTACGTATGCTGTTCTATCAAAAACCTTGGTAAAATATTTTTGATATTTTTGATATTTTTTATCTAAAATATATTTTTTTCTTAGTTTATAACTCACTTTTATTTTATTAAATTCATGGTACTGATAAAATTTTTTTGTTTCTAGTACCTCGCCCCGTATTTTGTATTTATTAAAAAAGTTATCATGTGTAAAATAAATTACTGATTTTTTATTATCAAAAATTCTTTTACTAGCATCGTAATAAAATTTTTTTGAAACGGGAAAAACTATCTTCATTTTACAGATCTATAACGTTTTCAGCATATTTTAATAGATTTTGGTCGTGCGATATCATTAATATTGTAATATTTTTTATTTTTTTTAAATCTTCCATAAATAATTTTGAGTTTTCGTCATCTAATGAGCTTGTAGGCTCATCTAAAATTAAGAATTCAGTATTTGAATATAGAGCTCTAGCAATTACTATTCTTTGTGCTTGACCTTGAGAGATAAGTTTTCCAAATTCTCCTACTCGTGTTTCATATTGATTTTTTTGTTCTAAAATAAAATTATTTATTTGAGAAATCTTAGCACATGCTACTACTTTATTCTTATCAATTAATTGATCTGGTATGCCGTAAGCAATATTTTTTATGAAACTATCATCTATCAAATTTATATTCTGCGATATATATGATATTTTTTTTCTCCATGAATGAAGTGCATCAAGAATAGGCACATTATCAACTAAAACTTTTCCTCGCTGCGGAACTAATTCACCTAAAAGTATATTTGCCAAAGTGCTTTTTCCACTCCCACTTTTTCCTTTAATAATATTAAAAGAGTTTTTTTTAATTTTAAAACTTAAATTCTTTATAATTAGAATTTTTTCATATTGAAAATTTATATTTTCAACCTCAATTAAATTTTTAAATTCAATTTTATTTTTATCTCTTTTTACTAACTCATTATTCATATGTAAATTTTCATTTATTATATCGACAGATTTTTGAGAAAAGTTAAAAGTTTGGATATGGATAATAATCTTAGATATCAATGGTGAAATTCTAGAAAAAGCAAATATTAATATTCCCAATTGTATTAATAAATCACTATTAGAAAGATAATTTTTTTTAATAATAATGACCAAGTAACATATTAATAAAATTGAAAAAATAATTTCGAAGTACCCTTTTGGAAAACTGCGAATAATATTAATTTTTTTAATAGAGTTTAGATATACTTTATTATTTACTAAAAAATAATTTTTAAAATAGTTTATTTTTCCTCTAAGTCTAATATCTAAAAAATTTTCTACTGCGTGTGATAAATATTTTATTCTTTCAAAGTCACTAGATGATTTATTTTGTGAGTAATATTCAATACGATTTTTGAAAATTAAAATATAAATTGCCCCAAATAAAATTGAAGCTATTAAAATATACATAGTAAATTGGAAATAAGTTAGTAACAAAAATATTATTATTCCTAATATAATCGTTACATCCGTAATGATATTTACTATTAATACAGGGGTATTGGAAAAAAAAACTATTTCATTTGTTAAATTTCTTTTTATTTCAGCAGAATTAAGTTTGGAGAAAGATTCAATTTTTTTCTTAAAAAAATTTAAAAATAGTAATTCTGTAAGTCTATTATTAATATTATATGAAAAATTTAATTTTATATAATTTATAAAAATATCAAAAATTACACGTGAAATAAAAATTATTAAAAAAGCTGTTAAGTAAAATTCAATAGAAATTTCACTAAAGTTGGAATAATTGATTTCAAATCCACCAATGTTTATGTTTTGTTTATTGGTAAAAATTGTAAGAATCGGTATTAAAGCAGATATACTAAATAACTCTAAAATAACATTTACAACCCCAAAAAGTACAAAGAGATTTATTAGCTTTTTTTCTTTATTGTTTAATATTTTCCAAATTTTTTTAAACATTTTATTTTAATATATGACTGGCTAGATTAAAGTCTTCTATATCATCAATATCTACAGATCTAATCTCTGGCATTTGATATAAAGCGTATTTTTTTATAACTCTAGACTTAAATTTTTGCTTCTTAAATTCATTTAGTTTAAAAACATAAATTGCACCATTTTCGATAATGTATGGTTTAAGCTTTTGTGATCTTGCTCTTTGAAGTGGATTATAATTGTCAGGTAAATAATTTTTTTTAATTTTTTTCCAAGTAAATAACTTTTTTTTGTAAACTGAGATTACACTGTTAATATTTTTATTTTTAATTAAATTCATGCAGTTACTGATATCAATCGACTTTCTAAGAGGAGAGGTTGGTTGAAGTAAAATAACATATTTAAAATTTATTTTTTGTTCTTGATAGTAATTTACAACGTGTTTAATCACATTTTCTTGCTGAGTATTTGATAAACTTATATTGGCTGGTCTTAAAACTGAATCAACTTTTTGTTTATTTGCAAAAGATAAAATTCTTTTATCGTCAGATGATACAATAATTTTATCAATTTTTTTGATTTTTTTTGCCTCTTTAATCGTATACCATATTAATGGTTTACCGTTTAATAATTTAAAATTTTTATTTTTTATTCTTTTAGAATTCTTTCTTGCTGGTATGATTGCTAAAAATTCATAATTCATAATTCATTAAATTATTTTGTCTGAAAAAAATTTATTTCTTCGGATACCATTTTTTGAATTAAATTTTTGAACTTTACTTTAGGCTTCCATTTTAATATTTTTTTTATTTTTTTTGCATCACCTCGCAGATAATGCAACTCTTCCTTCCTAAAGTATTTTTTGTCTATAGTAGTCAATATCTTGCCTGTAGTAGAATCAATACACTTTTCTTTTATCCCGCTTCCTATAAATTTAGGCTTGAAACCAAAAGCTTTTGCTGATTCTGTAATAAATTCTTTTATAGTTCGAGCTTCCCCTGTGGCCACCACATAATCGTCTGGTTTCTTGTGTTCTAAAATTTTAACCATTGATTGAACATAATCTGGAGCATACCCCCAATCTCTTCTGGAATAGAGATTGCCTAATTTAATGGGCTTGCCTTTTTGAAATTTAATTTTTGCTAAACCGTTAATTATTTTTTTTGTAACAAATTCTATACCTCTTAAATAACTTTCATGATTAAAAAGTATACCTGTGCTAAAAAATTTATTATACGAATTTCTATAATTTCTAATTAGATGATGAGATGCTAATTTTGAAATCGCGTAAGGACTTGCAGGTCTAAATCTACTATTTTCAGAGATATGCTTATCTCCATTATTTCCAAACATTTCTGATGTAGATGCCTGATAAAATCTTGTTGATAAATTTTCTTTAATAATGACTTCTAACATATTAAGTACAGAATTTAGATTCACTTCAAACGTATATTCTGGGTTTTCGAATGAATACTGTACAAAGCTTTGAGCTGCCAAGTTATAAATAAAATCTGGTTTAATTTTTTTTATAATTTCTTCAATTCTTTTATGCTCGGTTAATTCTACATTTAAAAAATTTATTTTATCAGTAATTTTAAGGTAATCTAATCTTGTAAGTTTATAATTTGACGATCGTCTGATAAAACCAAAAACTTTGTATTTTTTCTTTTTTAAAAGATATTGCGCTAAATAAGCACCGTCTTGCCCATTAATACCAGTAATAATTACTTTTTTTTTTTCATAATTACAATCTCACTAATTTCTTAATTTCATTTGCAAAAACTTCATAGTCATTAATATGACCTTGCCACGGCTCTAAAACCTTAATTTTTTGATTATTTATTAGTTTGCTCAAGATACCTAGCTTCTTTAAATCACCCTCGAAAAGATGCAACCCTTCAAAATCGAAACCTTTGGCATCAGATATATGAAAATGATTAAACATATTTTTATATTTATTTATCAATTTAGGGATGGCGCTAATATTATAAAAATTACAGGACAAGATAAAATGACTTATATCCATGCAAATATTAAATTTTAACCTCTTTATAATATCCAAATCTTCAGGGTCACAGAATGAATACATCTTTATACTTCCTCCAAAATACCAAGCATAAGGTGGTAACCATTGTGGGGATATTAATATATCATGTCTTTTTTTTGTCACGCTAATCAATTTTTTGATTTTTTTGTAGAATAATATTTTGTCGATGTTTTCTATAGATGAAAAACTTCCAATTAATATTGTTTTTTTCTTTGTTATTTTTTGAATATTTTTACAGAAGCTTATAGTTTGAGATAAGATTTTATTAGATTTTTTTCTAATATCTTTATTTTGAGAAAATATATTTAAAATGTATTTTTCAGAGCAATAATCTGGTAAATGAACACTAAAATGTTTATCTTTAAAATCATTGACTGAGGCAATATTGTTCAAAAAATTTTCTACCAATTTTAAGTCAGAAAACCCAAGATGAAATTCATAATGTTTTAAATTGAATTTATTGTTTATTTTTAGAAAATCATACGGTCTAATTGGTAGAGATATTTTTTTTAAATCACAAAAATTTTTCATTTTTTTATTAAATTTTGATTGTTTTTTAATATGAGTAAAATTTATAAACTCATTTAATTTAATATCTTTTACTAATTTTTTATTTTCAAATTTTGATAATTCCAAATAAGATAGTCCATTTGCCGGGTACTTATATTGAAAGTTTTTTAACTTTATAAGGCTGCCTTTTTTTTGATTTATTTTTGATACAAAAGATTTTCCAAGATTTTGAATATTTATTTTTTCACCTTGATTTGTAATTCTTGGCAAATTTTTCTTTGATATTTCTATTGAAACATTAAAATCACATAATTTTTTTAACTCCTCTTCA
>NZHH01000005.1:0-15951 GCA_002691245.1 Rickettsiales bacterium
TTAAAATAAAAAATGAAATGGAAAATGTAAGAGAACTTTATGTTAAGGGTTTTATAACTAAAGAAGTTTATCAAAAAGAAACTAGAAATTTATTTGAAATGGCAACAGAATATGGAGCGTAATAATAAAATTCAAAATTTAAAAGAATCAATCACGGAACTAAATAAACTCTCGTTAAGTGAAAAGAATAATTTATTAGAATCAATAGAAATGTTGTGGCTCAATGCTAGTGTTAGAAAAAAGAAAAAAGATATGATAATGCCTGATAACTCCAATGAAAATATATTAAGGATTAGACAACTTTTAGCTGCAGCTTGGTCAGAAGATTTGAAAGAATAGATAACTTTATTGTTTGTTATTTATCCCTTTTGATAAGGTGATATCCAAATTCTGTTTCAACGGGCTCGCTTATTTCATCAACATCTAATTTAAATGCACACTCTTCGAATGGTTTAACCATCATACCTTTTCCAAATTCTCCTAAACTTCCTCCAGAAGACGCCGAAGAACAGTTTGAATGTTTTAAAGCTAGATCTCTAAAATTAGCATTGTCTTTAGTAAGACTTTTAAATATATCATCAATAAGGCTTTTTGCTTCATCTTTAGAAAGATCTGAACGAGAATCTCTTGATTCATTATGCATTATGAGTATATGTGAAGCTGAAATCTTATCCATTTTTATTTAGTGAAAAAATTATATTATTTATAAAATAAACCAATGCAAAAAATATGTAAATAACAGAATAATTTATAGTGTAATAGATAGAACAATAAAAAGCTATTGGCAATAAAAAAGCTAGAGAAAATAGCGAAAGATTAAAGTGAGTTATCACATTGAATGTTGATTGTTTTTTTAATTGTAATTGAAAAACTAGATTACAGATGGAAAAACTTGCCACCAAGGCAATAAAAAGTTTTAAAAAATCAATACTATATGAAGAGTCATGTTTGATAAATGAACAAATTGTAGCAAAAACAATAATTGAGATATTAAAAAAGATAACTGATTTCCTTTTTCCAACTAAATTTGCTAACGGTGTTATGAAAACAAGTGTCATAATGGTTAAAAACAAATACAAAAAATCATAATTTAAAAAATGTAGATTTTCTGGATTTGAAAATTTTGGAAGCCAAGTTGAAGAAGAAAAAATAGCAAAAGACAATAATGGAATTATTATCAAAAAATTTGTAGATAAAGCTTCAGTTAAATTAAAGCTTTTAGATTTATCATATTCGAATTGTAAAAATATTTTTGTTTTGTAAACAAATTTAAAAATTATCAACATTAGTAAAATCACAAGTATAATTATAATATAAAATATTTTCCATCCTCCCTGATTTAAAAAATCATTTGAATAAATTTCATTGAGTAATAGGTACATCAAGGCTCCAAAAGCTAATCCTATAACGTAAAAAAACCAATTTTTAATTTCACACAAATTACAATTAAGCTCTTTTCCATTAAAGTTAATCCCTCTATATGCTAAAGAAATAAAAATACCAAACATAATCCTTGCTATACAAAAAATCATAATCGATAGTAAATTTGGAAAATCACTAAAAACTAAAATATGCAATGAGTATGAAAGTATAAGCAAATTTAAAATATTAATTTTTGATAGAGAGTTTTTCTTCATAAAATTGATTAATTTTATGTCAAATATTCTTGATACACATGACAAAAGAATTACAAAAGCCATTAATATAAATGAAACTCTGGTATCATAGCTACTAAAAAAAAAAGAGGACAAATATGTTAAAATTGACAAACTTACCGATAAATCTAGTCCATCAATAAAAGGTATTACATCATTTCCATCTAATGTTATATTTTTTGTTTTTTTTTTTTTGCATTTTTACTTCAAGATAATTGATAATAAATTTTTTAACCCATTAACTCTCTGGATATCTTCAACTTTTTCATTATAATAGAACAGTTTGGAGTTGGGTAATAATTTCAAAAGCTTAGGATTTTTTTCAACAAGTTTAATGATATCCTCAATTTTTTTCATTTTATCAGTTTTAAATTCTAGTACAAACCCTTTATTACTGTAGTCTATTTTATTAATATTTGCTTTTTTTGCCATTATTTTTATCTCTAAAATATGAAATAAATTTTTGAAAGAAATTGGCACTTTCCCAAATCTATCACTTAAATTAGTAAGCATATCGTTTAAATCATTAATATTATCGATGTTAGATATTTTTCTGTAAAGACTAAGCCTAACATCGATATCTTTGATATATTCTTCAGGTATACTTACTGGAAAACCCAGTCTTATTAGAGGTGACCAATCATCTTCTAGTGGTTTAGTACTTTTAATCTCATCCACAGTTTCCTTTAACATTTTATAGTATAACTCTATTCCAACTTCTTTAATATGACCTGATTGTTCTTCACCAACAATATTACCACCACCTCTTAGATCCAAATCATTTGATGCTATTGAAAGCCCTGAACCAAGACTTTTTATTTTTGAAATAATTTGAAGTTTTCTAAGAGAGTCTTCTTTTATTTTTCTAAAATCATCAACAATTAAGTATGCGTAGGCTTGTCTAGATGACCTTCCCACTCTTCCTCTCAATTGATATAATTGCGAAAGACCAAATAGGTTTGGTTTTTCAATAATAATTGTATTTACATTTGATACATCTAAACCTGATTCAATCATTGCTGTTGATATCAATAAATTTGATTTTCGCTTAAAAAACCTCTCATATGAAGATTCAATTTCTTTTGTGGAAAGTTTTCCGTGAATTATGTCAAATACAAGGTTTGGAATTATACTAACTAAATTCTTCTTAATTTTTTCTAAATCTGAAATTCTTGGAGCAACGTAAAATATCTGACCATTCCTTTCAATCTCTTTTTCAATTATTTGCTTAATTTGTTTTTTTTCAAAACGCATCAGATAAGTCTTAATATTTAGCCTGCTTAAAGGAGGTGTTTTAATTAAAGAAATGTTTTTTAATTGAAAAATCGAAGACTGTAATGTTCTTGGAATTGGTGTAGCACTCAAAGTAAGAACATGACAATTTGGTTTAATTTTTTTTAATTTCTCTTTTTGTTCTACTCCAAAGCTCTGCTCCTCATCAATTATAATTAAACCAAGTTTATTAAATATTATATCGCTTGAAAAAATAGCGTGGGTACCGATTATTATATCAATCTTACCATTTTTTATTCTTTCTTTTATAAGTTTCTTTTGATTGTCTGATTCTTTTCTTGAAATTCTTTCAATAATATATTTGAAATTGATAAATCTTTTTTTAAAATTTCTTTCATGTTGATTCACCAGTAAAAGTTTAGGACATAATAGTGCAACTTGATACCCTGCTGAAATTGTTATAAACGCTGCTCTCATTGCTATCTCAGTTTTTCCAAAACCAACATCTCCACAAAGCAGTCTGTCCATAGGTTGTCCGGATGATAAGTCATTTTCAATTTGATTAATTGATTTAAGTTGATCAGAGGTTTCAGTAAATTCAAATTCCGATGAGAATTTCTCATACTCATAGGTTTGTGGTACTAAGATATCACCTTTTTTTAACTTTCTTTCCGCTGCAGTTTTAATTAAAATTTTAGCAATATCTTTTATTCTTTTTTTTACAATTGATTTCCTTTGTTGCCAATTCTGAAGACCAAGTTTATCTAGGTTAACACTAATATCACTATGACCATACCTTGAGATTAGTTCCAAATTTTCAACAGGAATTAATAATTTATCTCCACCAAAGTAAATTATCTCAATAAATTCTAGTAAAACATTATTTAAGTCTTTTACTTTAAGACCATTGTACTTGCCAACACCATGATCATTATGAACTATATAATCACCAATTTTTAAAGTGGAATATTCTTCAATTAAGTTTTCTTCTTTAATATTTTTTTTTACACTTTTCTTTAAAGATTTTTCAAATATATCTTCTTCAGAAATAAAACAAAGCTTAACTAGATTATTGTATATAAGATAAAAACTATTTTTAATTTCATACTCTAAAACAAAGACTTTTGAAGAATGTTTTAAAATATTATCAAAATTAAATAAGCTAATTTCAACAAATTGAATGTTATGATATTTTAAATAATTACAATATTTTTTTTTCCCCCCTTGCGAGAAAAAACATAATAATAAAATTTCTTTTTGCTTTATGAGGTTAAATAATAATTCCTTGTTTGTTTGTTTGTCGTGCTTTTTTAATTCGATATTACTTGAAAATTCAACAAATTCATTTTTTTCTTTTGTTAATTGTTTTTGATCAATCAATAAATAATTATCTTCAATATTTTTCTTTAAATCATCAACTTTTAAAAAATAATCAGACTCTTCTTCAAAATAATTTTTAAAATCACCTAAAATATCTATTTTTTGTTTATAATAGTTTGAAAAATAAAATTCAAAATCAAGATCAAAAACTAGCTTAAATTTACTCAAGTATTCTAATAATGAATTATATTCTCTGTTTAATATAGGAAAAAATTGTTCTGAACCTGTTAGGATATTCTTTTCTGATATTGACTTGTAATAATCGTCTTTATCTTTTATAATTAATTTACGAAATTTTTCTCTAAAGCATTCGATATTTTCTTTATTAAACTGTATTTCACTTGATAAAAATAAATTGTACTCATTAATTTTTTTCTTAGATAATTGATTATCAACAGAGAATAAATTTATTTTGTAAATTTTATCAAAATCAAAAATTATTCTTATTGGATGATCTTCTATTGGGGAGAATATATCAAGTATCTCACCTCTGACAGAATATTCTCCAGGATTATGAACAAAATCAAGCCTTTCATATCCAGAACTTTCTAGAAAATTTATAATATCCTCGTATTTAATATCTTTATTGATTGTTAGTCTAAATAAAGAATTATTATTCTTATTAATTTTTATTGTTTTGGTTAATAAAGTTTTAATGCAACATATTAAGATTACATCTTGCTCATCTTTGAAAATTAAGTCGTAGAGTGTTCTAATTCTCGAAGTTTTGATTTCGGATGTTGGAGATAAATTTGATAAAAAATCACAGTCGAAATCGGGAAATTCGATTACTTTTACTGAGCTATTTATTCTTGAGATATTTTTTTTTAATAATTCAATATCTAATTCTTCATTTGAAAAATACGCTATTTTTTTATATTTTGACGTTGCTATCACTAAGAACAACTCTAAGGATGCATTTGTAAGATTGAAGTTTAAATGGTTTTTTAGTAATTCAGGAATCATTACATATTAAAAAGATTTTTTTCATTATACTATTATCAAGATTGGCTGGAAGTTTTTCTTTTTTAAGCACAATATCTAGTAGGAAATTATCTGGCAAGTTTAAAATTTCCTGTAACTCGCTTAATTCTTGGCAAGTAATTACAGTCCCGTATCTAAAAACAAACTTTTCAAAAATAATATCTAGCTCTTTAATACCTCTGTATTTAGCTCGATGTAGAATTTTTTTTCTAAAAGGTGTATTCATAATAATTATATTTGTGAGGTACTTTAGTTGGTTAATTTAAAAAACAAAAATATTTTTAATCATTTTGAATTTTATAGAAGTAACAAGTCAATTAAAAATATAATTAATTTTTTTGGAGAAAGACTAATTGACCTATACATGCATTTTCCTAATTCGATAAATAACAATAATCTTATTCCAAAGCTAAACTTAAATGATGAAAATACATTTATAACTGTTGATATTGAAGTATTAAATTATGAAAATAGATTTAATAAACGTTCTCCATTTAAAGTCTTATGTAAGGATACTCATAATCAATTAATTAATATTCTTTATTTTTATATGAATGTGTATCAGGTAAAGAATATTTTAAGTTTAAACGAAAAATATAGGATAAGTGGAAAATTAAACATTAAAAATAGAAATTTTCAAATGATTCACCCTACAAATATTTTTAAAGAGCAAGATAAAAATAATTTTGATTACTTTGAACCCAAATATGATTTAGCAAGGAAGAGCATAAATCAGAAAATCTTAAGAAGATTTATTAAAAATAATTTCAATCTGCTCTCCTCTTTCAGTTTTCCTAATGAGTGGATCGATAAGAAATTCAAACTTAAAAATTGGAAATCCTTCAAGGAAACATTAAAAGAAGTACACTTTCCTCAAAACATTGAAGAAGTAAAAAGGCTTGAGCAGAACCGGAAAAGATTAGCTTTTGACGAATTGTTATCTAGCTATTTAACATTTTATGAGTTAAGAGATGAATTTAATTGTAGAAGAACTAAAAACAAAATAATCTCATCAGAATTATCTAAATCTATAATAAAGAAACTTCCTTTCAAACTCACAAATGACCAAGAAAAATCTTTCATTGAAATAAAGAAAGACCTTTTAAGTAATAAAAAAATGTACAGACTGATCCAAGGAGATGTTGGTTCTGGAAAAACAATTGTGGCTCTCTTAGTAATTGCTGATTTATTTGCAAGCGGTTTTCAATCAGTTTTGATGGTACCAACTGAAATACTTGCAAAACAACATTTCAATTATTTTAAAAGTCTTCTTATTAATTATCAAATTAAAGTCGAGTTATTAACTAGTAAAACATCACAAAAAGATAAGAAGAGAATTTATGAAGATATTTCAAATAATAAAACTCATGTTTTGATTGGAACGCATAGTGTTTATAATTCCTCTGTAAAATTTAAGAACTTAGGTCTAATAGTTATAGATGAACAACACAAATTTGGAGTGAAACAAAGAATAAATCTTTTGGAAAAATCCGTTGATAGCAATACATTGATAATGTCTGCAACTCCAATACCAAGAAGTTTATCATTTGCTTTTTACGGAGAGATTTCTGTTTCCAACATTAAATCAAAACCCAAAGGAAGAAAAAACGTAGTAACTTCAATAATTAGTGATAATAAAATAAAAGATTTAATAGATGGCATAAAAAGAAAAATTAAAAAAAATGAGCAAGTCTTTTGGATTTTACCAACAATTGGATCCATAGTAGATGAAAAAGAAAATCTAGTTACTAGATTTGAGTATTTAAAAAAGATTTTTAAAGAGCAAGTTAATACATTACACGGAAAATTAAACAAAGATGAAATAGAAGAAAGAATGAATGATTTTAGAAAAAAGAAAATTATGATTTTAGTTGCAACAACTGTTGTTGAAGTTGGAATAAATATTCCTGATGCTACTTTAATGATTATAGAACAAGCTGAAAGATTCGGTTTGTCTCAACTTCATCAACTTAGAGGAAGAATTAACAGAGGTAATTTAGACGCTAATTGCGTTCTTATACATAGCAGAAATTTATCTGAAACCTCCAAACAAAGATTATTAATATTAAAAAATAATAATGATGGATTTGACATTGCAGAAAAAGACCTTCATTTAAGGGGTGCTGGAGACTTTTTTGGTACAAATCAATCTGGAATACCCTCTTGGAAATTTTTCAGACCATATATCGATCATAATTTAATTGAACTTGTGAAAAGAAATGCTGAAATTTTAGTTAAAAATAAAGCTGAAAATAAAGAAAAGATAATTTTTCTAAAAAAGGTTTTTTATAAAGAAAGAGATTTTAAGAATTTTTTTTCTGTTTAGCTTCAAGTTTTATAATACCTGCAGACACTATTGTTTTTATAGCTTCATCAACAGAAACATTTAGTTTCTTTATCTCACTTTTTGGTACCATTAATAGAAAACCAGATGTAGGGTTTGGAGTTGTTGGAATAAATACGTTAATCATATTAATTTTTAATTTTTTTTTAACTTCACCTTCCACATCTCCTGTTGTAAAACCAATAACCCATACACCCTTCCTGGGATACTCTACCAATACAGCCTCTCTAAATGCATCAGAGTTGGTTTTAAGAATTGTTTCTAAAATTTGTTTAATTGTTTTGTAAAAAACTTTAATTAGTGGAATTCTTTGAATTATTAAATCAGTTTTTTTTAAGAGCCATGATCCAAAGAAATTTGCTGTTAATGAGCCTATAACCACTAAAAAGATTACCAATATTATCAAACCTAATCCTGGCACATCTCTTGGTAAGTAATAGTTCGGGTTTAAATAAAATGGAATTAACGGGGTAACAAGTCTGTCAAATAGCCTTACCAAAGATATCACAATCCAAAAGGTTATTACAACTGGTGCTGTTACTAAAATACCAGTTAGGAAGTAGTTTTTAATTTTTGCCCACATGCAGCTTCCAGATTTAATGGCACGCCCGATGAGGCTCGAACTCATGACAACTCCCTTAAAAGGGGAGTGCTCTACCAACTGAGCTACGGGCGCATTGTTAATTACGATATAATCAAATTATATCTATTTCACAACTAAAAATTACATTATTTTAATCTTATGGTCACTATTTTAGTAGGATTACTCAATACTTGACCGTTTTGACCTTTTCCCTCAGGTATTCTGTCAATAATATTCATACCCTCAATTACTTTTCCCCATGCAGTATAATTTCCATCTAAAAAAGGGTGTGAATCATAGCATATGAAAAATTGACTATCAGCTGAATCTGGATCATTAGCTCTAGCCATAGAAACTATTCCTCGTTCATGCTTTACATCATTGAATTCTGCAATAATATTTTTACCGCTACCACCAGTACCATTTCCATTTGGATCTCCACCCTGAGCCATAAACCCACTAATTACTCTATGAAATGTTAAACCGTCATAAAATCCGGTCTTTGATAGTTCAATAATTCTTTTAACAGTTTTAGGGGCTTTTTCTGGAAACGTTTGAATTTTAACAACACCTTTTTCCAGAACCATATGTAATACTGGTCCCTCACTTGAAATTGCACTCGTAAAAGTCAATAATAAACACGCATTAAAAAAAAGTTTTAAGAATTTTAACATTTTTGTTCCTTTCTTTTTAATTTGAACATTTCTAATACATTTTTAGGGACAAAGTTTTTTATTTCTCCATCATACAATGCAATCTCTTTTACAAATCTAGCTGAAGTTAATTGTAAGTTCTCTGATGCCATCAAAAAGATTGTTTCTATTTCTGGACCCAACTTTGAGTTCATCCCTGCCATTTGAAATTCGTATTCAAAATCTGCTACTGCACGTAAACCTCTTATGATGACCTTCGCATCGAATTTCTTTGCATGTTCAACCAACAGATTGTCGAACCCAACAACATCAATTTGACAATTGTTTGTATCAGTTTCTTTTAAGGAATCTTTGATCATATCTATTCTCTCCTGAACCTCAAAAAAAGGATGCTTATGAGGATTTTCAGCGACACTTATGATTAATTTATGCACAATATGAGACGCTCTAACAATAATGTCCAAGTGTCCAAAGGTTACTGGATCGAAGGTTCCTGGGTAAATTCCCGTTATAAAATTGTTATTCATTTTCCTCAAGTTTAGCAACGGAAACAACTTTCTCCTCATCTGACACATTGAACAAGGTAACACCTTGAGTTTGTCTTCCACCAATTCTTACGTCATTTACTGGACATCTAATAAGTTTTCCTTTGTCAGTAACTAATACTAATTGATCACTATTATTTATCGGAAACGATGCCACCACTTGACTTCCGTTTCTATCACTTAATTGCATATTTGCAATTCCAAGGCCACCTCTTTTTGTTTTTCTGTATTCATATGCTGAACTTCTTTTACCAAAACCTTTATCGGTTACACTTAAAATAAACTCTTCGTTCTCTTTTAAATTAGATATTTTTTTTTCATCTAAAATATCTAATATAACTTTTTCATTTTTCCGATCTAAAGCAGAATTTTTTAAATATTCATTTCTTTCATTGACATCAAAATCGATACCATTCAAAATTGCTAATGATATAACAGTATCATTTTTTGATAATTTAATACCTCTTACTCCAACTGATGATCTTCCTGAGAAAATTCGTAAATCATTACAGGAAAATCTAATACATTTTCCAAGTTTTGTTGAAAGAAAAATATTGGCTTCTTCAGAACAGGTTAACACATTAACAAGTTTATCATTTTCGTTAAGTTTCATAGCAATTTTACCATTGGCATTAATGTTATGAAAATCAGTCAATTTATTTCTTCTAATATTTCCAGAAGATGTTGCAAAAATAATGTTATTTTCAGATATATCATAAGGCATTATAGCAGTGATTTTTTCGCCACTTCTTAGTGGAAGAAGGTTTACAAGTGCTTTACCTTTTGAAGTGGGACTTCCAATTGGTAACTTATATGTTTTTAATTTATAAACTATACCTCTTGATGAAAAAAATAAAAGTGGTGCAAGTGTGTTGACAGCAAAAACTTCATTGACAAAATCTTCTTGTTTAGTAGTCATTCCTGCTCTTCCCTTACCACCTCTTTTTTGGGCACGGTATGAGTTAAGTGGAACTCTTTTTATGTACCCAGTATGAGTCAGAGTTACAACTACTTCTTCTGATTTAATAAGTGATTCGTCGTCTATTGTTTCTTCATTCTCGGAAATTTCTGTCAAGCGAGTAGATTTAATTCTATCTTTTATTTCATTTAGTTCCTCAATTATAACTTCATTTAATTTGTTTTTTGAAGAAAGTATTTCTAGGTATTCATTAATTAATTTTAAACAATCCTTAAGATCATTAATTAATTTTGATCTTTCAAGCCCAGTTAATCTGCTCAGCTTGATTTCTAGAATAGATTTAGCTTGGCTTTCTGTTAAATTGAAGTTTCCATCATCAAGAAAATTTTTGTTATCTGTCTTAATAAATTCTTTAATAAAATCATCCGAAGGAATTATCCATTTATTTTTCATCAACTTTTCTTTTGCTTCATTTGTATCCTTTGAAGATCTAATAATCTCAATTACTTTATCGATATTTTCCAATGCAACAGATAATCCAAGTAAAATATGTGCTTTTTCTCTAGTTTTTCTTAAGTGATATTTTGTTCTTTTATAAACAACGTCTTTTCTAAAATTAGTAAAAAGTTCTAAGTATTTCTTTAAGTTCAGTAATTCTGGAACACCATTATTTAGTGCCAGCATATTAATTCCAAATGAAGTTTGTAATGATGTGAACTTATATAGCTGATTCATTACAACATCTGCTTGTATATCTCGTTTCAAATCAATAACAACTCTTACCCCTTCTCTGTTAGACTCATCTCTTAGTTCTGAAATTCCATCAATGATTTTTTCTTTGGCAACCCTAGCAATATTTTCAATTAATTGTGACTTCTTTACTGAATAAGGTATTTCAGATATGATGATTGATTCTTTACCTTTTTTTGAGGATTCAATTGATGTTCTTGATCTTATTATTATTGATCCTTTTCCTTTTAGATAAGCTTCCCTAATACCAGTCTTACCAATAATTATTCCTCCGGTCGGAAAGTCTGGACCATGAACAATATTGAGCAACTCTTCGTCTGATACATCAGGTTTTGAAATTATAAGACAACATGCATCAATAATTTCATTTGGACAATGAGGTGGAATCTTCGTAGCCATTCCAACAGCAATTCCCTCTGATCCGTTTATAAGTAAATTTGGAAATTCAGCAGGAAGAAGTTCAGGCTCATTTGCCGTGCCATCGTAATTTTCTTTAAAATTAACAGTTTCATTGTCAATATCATTCACTAAAAAGGATGCTATGGGAGACAACTTTGCTTCTGTGTACCTCATCGCAGCAGCAGAATCTCCATCCATTGATCCAAAATTGCCCTGACCATCTACAAGAGGGACTCTCATACTAAAATCCTGAGCTAACCTAACCATTGCATCGTAAATAGCAGAATCTCCATGAGGGTGATATTTACCCATTACATCTCCAACAATTCTAGCTGATTTCCTTGATGGTTTGCCAGTTGTATAGCCTGCCTCGTTCATAGCAAAAATAATTCGTCTATGAACCGGTTTTAATCCATCACAAACATCTGGCAATGCTCTTGAAACAATAACACTCATTGCATAATCCAAGAACGAAGTTTCCATCTCCTTTTCTATGAATATGCTATCTTCTTTAAAATTTTCTGGTTTGCTGTCGTCAATCATATTTGTTTTTTAAAAAGGAACCTCATCCTCTATGTCTAAATCTGGAAGAGTGTCATCAGATTTTTTTTCAATATTCGAATTCTCAACGTTTGGAGAATTCAACGATTCCATACTTTCGGATCTATTATCGAGCATTGTTAAGTGACTGTTATATTGCTGAAGTACTACCTCAGTTGTATTTTTTTCAATTCCAGCTTGATCTGTGTACTTTCTAGTTCTTAATTGTCCTTCTAAATAAACTTTTGAGCCCTTTTTTAAAAACTTCTCGACTATCTCTGATAAACCTGGTGCAAAAACAACTACCCGATGCCAATCAGTCCTTTCTTTCTTTTCGTTTGTGCTTTTGTCTTTCCATGATTCTCCAGTTGCAACAGAAAAGCGTGCTATTTTTGTTCCATCCTGAGAAACCCTTATTTCAGGGTCTCCTCCTAAATTACCTAATAATATTACTTTATTAACTGATCCTGCCATTGCTATAATAAAAAAAATTATAATATCATAATTAGTCCAAATAAAATATAAATCTTTAAAAAGTTTTATGAAAATGAAAACAACCAATAACCAAGATTTTATTAAAATTGTTGGTGCAAAACAGCACAATCTTAAAAATATAAATATTGATATACCAAAAAATAAACTCGTTGTTATAAGTGGTTTGTCAGGATCAGGAAAATCATCCTTAGCATTCGATACAATCTACGCTGAGGGACAAAGGCGATATGTTGAAAGTCTATCATCATATGCAAGACAATTTTTAAATATGATGGAAAAACCAGAAGTCGATTCAATTGAAGGTTTATCACCGTCCATCTCAATAGATCAAAAAACTACATCAAGAAATCCAAGATCAACAGTAGGTACAGTAACAGAAATTTATGATTATTTTAGAGTTCTTTTTGCAAGAATTGGAACTCCTTACTCTCCTGCGACTGGGAAAGAAATTAAATCCATGAGTGTACAAGAGATAGTAGACGAATTCTTTAAACTTAATGCTAATTCAAAATTATATTTAACGTCACCTATTGTAAATAACAGAAAGGGTGAATTCAAAAAAGAAATTTCAGAATTGGAGAAAAAAGGATTTATTAGGTTTAGAATAAATGGTGAGGGTTATAATTCTTCAGAAATACCTGAACTAGATAAAAATAAAAAACATAATATTGAAGTGATTGTGGATAGATTGGAAGTGAATAGAAAATATGAAAAAAGGGTTGCACAGTCAATTGAAACCGCTCTCAGTTTATCAGAGGGTGTCATTTATTTTTATGACGTCTCAGCTAAGAAAAATCATATTTTTTCATCTAGATTTGCATGTCCTGTTTCAGGTTTTACAATTGAAGAAATAGAGCCGAGGTTATTCTCTTTTAACAGTCCTAATGGTGCATGTAAAAAATGCGATGGTTTGGGATACCAAGAAAAATTTAATGCTGATTTTATAGTTGGCAATAAAAACCTTTCCCTAAACCAAGGAGTTATTCTTCCATGGAATAAGTCGAATCATTTTTATCGGGAATTAATAAAAGAAGTATCAGTACATTGTAATGTAAACCCAGACACAAGTTGGGAGAAACTATCAAAAAATAAACAAACTCTAATTTTGTATGGAGATAACAAAATGATTAATGTTTTCAATAGCTTTACAGGATGGAATTACAACAGACCATATGATGGTGTGATTGGCTTTTTGGAAAATAAATTGAGAAGATCGGATATATGGCAAAAAGAAGAGTTAAATAAATATTTGAGTAAAGTAGATTGTGAATCTTGTGGAGGAACAAGACTAAGAGTTGAGGCCTTATCAGTTAAAATCAATAACCACAACATAAGTGAAATAACGAAATTCTCTATAGAAAAATTACTAAAATGGTTTTTATCATTAGAACAAACTCTTAATGAGTATAAAAAAAATATTTCAAAAAAAATAATAAAAGAGATTATAGATAGATTATCATTTTTAAATAACGTTGGTTTAGGATATTTGCAATTATCCAGAAATTCAAACACTCTATCAGGTGGAGAAAGTCAAAGAATAAGACTAGCTTCTCAAATTGGATCAGGGTTAACAGGAGTTTTATATGTATTAGATGAACCTTCAATCGGTCTTCATCAAAGAGACAACAAAAAACTTATTAACACACTAAAAAAACTTCGAGATTTAGGAAATTCAGTCATAGTGGTAGAGCATGACGAAGAAACTATTCTTGAAAGTGATTACATAATTGATGTAGGAATTGGTGCTGGAATAAATGGTGGTGAAATAATAGCAGCTGGAAAACCCAAAGAAATCAAAAACAATAAAAAAAGTTTAACTGGTCAATATCTTTCTAAAAAACTACAGATTACTGTTGATAAACAAACAAGAAAAAATGTTAAAGAATTCATTGAAATCAAAGGAGCGAGTGGCAACAATTTAAAAAACATAGATATTAAATTTCCATTGAAAAAGTTCATTAGTATCACTGGGGTTTCAGGTGGAGGTAAATCTACATTAATTATCGAAACACTTTACAAAGCATTATCAAAAAAAATTAATAACTCAAGTGAATCCGCTTTGCCATTTACAAGTATAAAAGGATATGAATACTTAGATAAAATTATTCAAATTGATCAGACACCGATCGGTAGGACACCACGCTCTAACCCGGCCACATATACTGGTTGCTTCAGCTTTATCAGAGAATGGTACTCAAACCTACCCGAATCCAGAGCCAGAGGTTATAAGCCAGGAAGATTCTCATTTAATATAAAAGGAGGTAGGTGTGAAAATTGTCAAGGTGATGGGTTGCTGAGAATAGAAATGCACTTTCTAGCTGACGTCTATGTAACCTGTGATCTATGTAAAGGTAGGAGATTTAACAGAGAAACTTTAGAGGTTAAATTTAAAAATAAAAATATTTCGGATGTGCTGAATATGACTGTAGAAGAAGGCTTAGATTTTTTTAAAGCAATACCTTCTATTTCAAGAAAATTAGAAACATTAAAGAAAGTTGGACTTGAATATATAAAAATAGGTCAATCAGCAACAACACTGTCAGGTGGAGAGGCCCAAAGAATTAAATTAGCAAAAGAATTATCCAGAAGATCAACAGGGAAGACTCTTTATATTTTAGATGAGCCTACGACAGGGCTTCATACTCATGATGTTGGAAAATTATTAGAAATACTCCACAAATTTGTTTCTGATGGAAATACTGTAATTGTTATTGAACATAATCTAGATGTTATAAAAACATCAGACTGGATAATCGATTTAGGACCAGAAGGTGGAGACAAAGGGGGTTATGTTCTTTTTGAAGGAGTCACCAAAGACCTACTTTTAGAGGAAAAAAATGATACTTCAAAGTGTTTGCTTGAATTTATCAAAAAGTAACTATTTTCCTAATCTTTTTCTAGCAGATTTAATAATTGGATGATCATCCGCCGTTTCAACTTCTTTTTTATCATTGTTTACTTTGATATTGTTTCCAACCACTTTTTCAATTTTTTTCACCATAACTATTATTAATAAATTGAGAAAAAAAAATACATTAATTAAAACTAGCGTGAAGAAAATATTGTGTTTAATAGATAAATAAAAAGAAAGATTAATTACTAAAAAGCTTAAGATAGATATAAAAATGATATTTTTCATTGAATAAAATATTTTAACAGTAGTTTATAGAGATAATATCCTTTCGAAATTCTTTGACTATCTTTCATTAAAAAAAT
The DNA here is from genome assembly GCA_002691245.1 of Rickettsiales bacterium. Lineage (GTDB taxonomy): Bacteria > Pseudomonadota > Alphaproteobacteria > Methylaequorales > Methylaequoraceae > Methylaequor. The sequence goes on from NZHH01000005.1 coordinate 15,697, forward strand.
ATCTATGAAAACTTTTTCGAAGAAATCAATTGGTCCTGTTTCAAGTGTAAGTATTTCCTTAATTGAATCTGATATAATAAACTTTTTAATGTAAACTAAAAGTATAAATTGAAATTCAAATGAGGTTTGAAGATCATTACAATTATTTAAGACTAAAAGATTATTAAAGTTTTTTGTAAATTTTTTAAAGCTAGTAAAAAAATAATTTGTATCTTCAAGACTTGGAATATCACTAAATTCTTCTATAAGGCTTAA
>NZHH01000006.1:0-9549 GCA_002691245.1 Rickettsiales bacterium
CACTGGAGAGAAAAAAAATTGCTAAATCTAGTTGGAATAATTTTGGTGCTGTAATTATCTGTGAAAATCTTCTTAAATCCATAGATTTAGTGAACAAACTCGCACCTGAACATTTAGAGATTGCAGTTGATAACCCTAACAAATTTTTAAAAAAAGTTAAAAATGCAGGAGCAATTTTTTTGGGAAGATATACACCGGAGGCAATAGGCGACTATGTTGCTGGCCCCAATCATGTATTACCCACCGATAGAACTGCAAGATTCTCTTCAGGATTAAACTTGTTAGATTATTTTAAAAGGACATCAGTAGTTGAATGTAATAAAAACAATATAAAAAAAATAGGTAGAGATGCTGTAAATCTTGCTTACGAAGAAGGTTTACAAGCCCATGCTTTATCAATAGAATGCAGACTAGATAAATAACTTATGGCAAAAGACGAATTAATGGAATTTACCGGTACAGTTAAAGAGCTGTTACCGAATGCGATGTTTAGAGTGCAACTTGATAACGATCATGAAATTATTGCTCATACAGCAGGAAAAATGAGAAAGTTTAGAATTAGAGTTTTAGCAGGTGATAGAGTGACAGTTGAAATGACACCTTATGATTTGACAAAAGGTAGAATCACATTCAGACATAAATAGAATTTGCATTTACAAAGTAAAATAATATTAGCCTCTCAGTCTGTTGCAAGAAAAGAAATACTATCAAAACTTGGTATATTAAATCCCGAGGTATCTAAACATGAAGTTGAAGAATCTAAATTTGATTTTAATTTTTCAGTTTCACGCTCAATTATAAAACTTGCATATTTAAAAGCAGAGTCAGTAAAAAAAAAAAAATTATTAAAGAAGCATAAGTCAATTATTATTGCAGCTGATACTGTTATTTATAGAGCAAAAAAAATTTTTTATAAACCTAAATGCCAAGATGAGGTTAGAAGTCATCTTAAAAACCTTTCATCTAGAAAACATATAGTTTTTGGAGGGATTTGTGTTATATCTCCAAAAGGAAAGGTTTATAAAAAATTAGTAAAGACAGAGGTTTATTTTCATAAAATCGTGGATTCAGAATTAACGCAAGAAATATTAGAAGATGGTATTGGAAAAGCGGGTGGATATGCAATTCAGAATTTAGGGATAAGGTTTGTGAAGAAAATTAGGGGTTGCTATACAAATATAGTTGGCATATCTATTCCAGAGTTGTATAAAATATTAAAAAGTCCTGAGTTCATTTAGTAAATTTGAATTTAAATTCAAAGATGTATAACATAGGCTTTAATTATAGCACGCCCAGGTAGCTCAGTTGGTAGAGCAAGCGACTGAAAATCGCTGTGTCGGTGGTTCAATTCCTCCCCTGGGCACCACTTTTATGAAAAAAAAATATTTTATAACTTATTTTTTCCTCTTTATAATTTTTTCATGTGATTTTGATAAGAAGGAATACTTTCCTTCAGCCTCTGGAATTAAATGGATGTATTCAGTTGTAATTGATTCATCATATACAGGTAAGAGTTACAAAAAAAGAGTAATGGTGACTAATTTAAATCAAAAGAAAAAAGGAAGCATAACTGAAGTTTCGCGATTATATTCTGATGGCAGTTATTATACATATGAGATTGATAAAAAAAAAATAACAAGAACATCTGTAATTTTAGCCTTTGATGAAGGGATAGTAGAACCTGTAAAAAAAATAATATATCCAGACGTGTCTTTTAATCAAAAGGAATGGAATGTAAAAGAACAACTATTTTTAGTTAAGGGCTTTCAACCCCCATTACGCAACGTTATACCACGTTCTCAATTTGACATGAACTATAAGATTACTAGAATATATAGAAAATTTAAACTGAACGGCAATTTATACAAAGATTGTATTGAGATTTCAGGCTCAGGTTCAACAGATTTTATTGGAGATACCAGATCAGGTCCAATAAATGTTGAAATTAAAAATATTGAGATTTTATGCAACGGCATTGGTTTAGTAAAACAAGTCCGCACTGAAAATACGAATGCCTCTGCATTTGGAAATATGACTTTGATAAAAGATCTGATGAGTTTTAATTAGAATGAGTTCAGTTTCTTTCGTAATTCCAGTTTTTAATAAATCAATCTTTTTAGAATATATAATTCAATCATTAAGAATGCAGGAAGGTAATTTTGAAAGGGAATATATTTTCATTGATGATGGATCAACAGACGACTCTTACAGAAAACTGAAAATTTTAACAAAAGATTTGAGAAGTTGCAAAATTTTGAAGCAAGTTAACAGGGGTTCTGCTAATGCTACAAATGTGGGAATCAAATTAGCAAAAATGAAGTATATAAAATTTCTTGATGCTGATGATGTTATTTTAAGTGAAACAACAATTTCACTACTAAATTTATTAGAAAAAAATCCAAATGTTATTCTGGCTTATGGTCTTCAAAGAAAAGTAAAAAGTTTAAAAAATGTAGATTTATTTGAAAAGTTTAATCATTCTGATTATTCAATAATTTCAAATACCTTATTTAAAGCAATGAGAAATTCCATGTTTAATCCTTCTCAGTTTTTGGTTAGAACGGATTTATGTAAAAAAGTTGGTGGTTGTGACGAAAGAATTAAGTTTAGCCAAGAATATTCCTTGACTCTAAGGCTATCTGTTTTTGGAAAATTTATAAGATTAAATCATCCAATTGCAATTCTACCATTTAATGTTCCTGGTCAAATATCTGAAAAACAAAATAATCAAATTTATAGGGTTTCCAAGGCTCTTGAATTGTTTATAGAAGACAATCCCCAACTTGAATTAAAGTCGCTACTGTATGCACAAAGAAGGATTACTGCTAGAGCTTGGAGATTTGCTAAGAGATTTAAAAAGGATGGATATTTTTCTTATTGGTTCCTTTTATACCTAAAAGGTGTTTTTGGAATGAGAAGCAATATTTTAGAAAATTGTAAGGAAGCCAATAGAGTTTATCATGACTTTTTAGATTAAATTACTTTTCCTTGATTTAAAATATTGTTTGGATCAAAAACTCTTTTAATTTTCTTCATTATGTTTATTTCAGAATTAGTCTTGTGAATTTTCAGTTCTTTTTTTCTAAGTTGACCAATACCATGTTCTGCACTAATTGCGCCTTCAAATTTTTTGACATTATCAAAAATTATTCTATTTATAGATTTGATTATTTTTTTTTTTTGATTTTCCGAGTGCTTATTTATCAAAACATTAAAATGGAGATTGTTATCTCCTAAATGACCAAAATTTATGATAGAACTATGCTTTTTATATTTTTTAATACTTTTTGTTGTTGAAGAAATGAAGTCTTCAATATTTTTAAGCGGTATTGAAATATCATGTGGAATTATAAAGTTCTCTTTTTTTTCTGCCAAAGGAATAGATTCTCTATAATTCCAAAAAGTTTTATTCTCTTGCTCTGATTTTGAAATAATCACGTCATCAGTGTTTAAAATATTATGATTAATTTTAGAACAGACAAAATCATTAAAATTCTTTATTGTTTGAAAATTTGAAAATTCAACTAAACAATAACACTCATTTTTTTTTAAATTTTTAACTTTAACTTCATTTTTCTCTAATATTTCAATTGATTCCTTATTCATAAATTCAAAACTTGTAATTGAATCATTGAATATTTTAGTAACGTATATGTAAAAGTTTAATACATCCTTAAAACTCTTAAATGAAGCCCACATAACAACTTTTTCTTTTGGAAGTGGATAAGTCTTAATTGTTGCTGCTGTAATAATTCCAAGAATTCCCTCGGTCCCAATAAGAAGTTGTTTCATATCTAGACCAGTGTTATTTTTTTTTACATTTTTTAAAGAGCTAAAAATAGTGCCATCAGGAAAAACTGCTTCAATACCAAGGACATTTTGTCTAATTGTTCCATACTTTATAACATTTACACCACCTGCATTAGTTGAGATATTACCCCCTATTTGACAATCCCCTCTTGATCCCATTGATAAAGGGAATTCTAAGTCATACTCTAATAATTTATTTTTTATGTCATCTAAAATACATCCCCCCTCTACAGTAATACAGTTCCCAATTAAATCTACATCCCTAATTTTATTTAGTTTGGATAGACTAATAATAACATCATTTTTCCCATTTCTTGGAACTGCACCGCCAACTAGCCCGGTGTTACCGCCCTGCGGGACAACTCCAATATTTTTTTTTGGCAGAAACTTAATATTTTTGAAAGTTTTTTTATAGAAGTTGGAAAAATAACTAAATTTGACTTACCAATATAAACACCTCTCCAATCAACGTTATATTTTTTTATTTCTTCAGGGGCAATTGAAAACTCTGAGGGATCAAGAATTTTAATTAATTCGGTTATTTTATTTTTCATTTAAAATGATGCTCTTGCTAATCTTTCATTAATGGTTTTACCTATACCAATATTAGGGATAGGAGCAACTACGATTCTTTTTTTTTTTAATTTATCAAGTTTTCTTAAGAAATCGAATAAATTATAAGCAGCCTCACTCAAATTAGAACTTTTCGAGAGATTTAATGTTGGTTGATGTTTTGTGATAATATTTGTTCCGTAATTAAGAAATGCATCATCGGAATCAGGTTTTACAATATTGATTTTTAGGGGAGTGTGTGGCGCATAGTGCTTATTAAGTTGACCAGGTGAGTTTGGTTGTTTCACATTTTTTTCACCATTTAAATTGTTAAAGCTAATATCTAATTGAGTTTTATCCGAAATCATTTTTTTGTCTACAATGCCTAACCGCTTAATTTGATAAGGCCTAGAAGTCATATCAATAATAGTTGATTCTAAGCCAAGGTCTGATCTGCCAGAATCTATTACTAAATCAATTTTATTGCCGAATGAATCAATTACATGGTTTGCGTCTGTAGAGGATACATAACCACTTTGATTCGCGCTTGGTGCGGCGATAGGTTTTTGTAGACCGCTTATAATTTTTTGCATGACTCTTGATTGAGGCATCCGTATAGCCACTGAATTAAGGCCTGCAGTCGCAAAATCATGTATTAAATTAGTTTTTTTTTTCCTTAATATCAATGTTAATGGTCCAGGCCAAAATTTATCAATAATTAATTGAGAGTCTTTGCCAATGTAAGAGATTTTTTTTGCCAAACTAATATTATTTACGTGGATGATCAAAGGATTATAAAGGGGTCTCTTTTTAAGTTCATAAAGTTTCTTTATTGAATAAATATTGCTTGGATCACAAGCAACACCATAAACAGTCTCTGTTTTAAGTCCAACTAATTTATTGCTTTCCAAATATTTAATGGCTTTCTTAATTGAATACGAGCTTTCATTTAATAGATTAAATATCATTATGATAATATATGAAAAAAAAAAAAAAACTTAAAGCTATCATTGATTTACTTTGTGTAATAATAGAAACTTATCAAGTTTAATTAGTAAATGTTTGGGATAAATAATGGATTCAAGATTCCATAAATATTTATATATAATAGCAATATGCGCTTTAATTGTTGCAATAATGACCATATACAAGGGGTTGAATGAGATAAATTTATTCTTTACAGAACGAATCAAAATTTAACTTGTTAAGATCTCTTTAATTTTTATAAATTTGTCAATTTCATAGTCAGGTATTGAATCAGGAGTAAGTCGCCCATATCCGTATGTTACAAAGATAGACTTTATTCCTAATTTATTGGCAGGAATAATATCATTTTTACTGTCTCCGATCATTAAACATTCGCTGGGGTCCAAAATTAATTTTCTTAATATGTAATTTAACATTTCAGTATCTGGCTTAAGTTTTAAATTATTACTAGAACCTAAAACAAGATCAAAATACTTATCAATACCAAATTCATAAATTATTTTTTCAGTAAGATTTTGTCTTTTATTGGTACATATACAGAGTTTGAATTTTTGTTTTAGAATTTTTAAAGTTGTTTTTACGGTTGGATAAATAGTTGATTTATTACTACAGTTATCATAATAAAATTTAAGAAAATCATTAATCATTAATTCTATATCGTATTCATTTAGATTCTTTTTTAAATAATTAAAAGATTTTTCTATCATAGCCTTTGCTCCACCACCTACTAGAGAACCAATTATATTATCTGGAATAAAGTCAAGGTTATGACGTTTCAATGTGAAATTTAGTGAATCAAGAAGGTCAGGACCACTATTCAATATTGTTCCATCGAGATCTATAATTAGACATTTTATTGGTTTATTCATAAAAAAATATTCCACTGTTGGAAAAATGATATAATATTATCTTAATTTTTATATCAAGTTTAATTAAATGTCTTTATCAATAATTGTCTTAGCAGCCGGCAAGGGTTCCAGAATGCTCTCATCAAGACCTAAAGTTTTGCACGAAGTTGGAAATTATCCTATGTTATTTCATGTTCTTGACACAGCTACTTCGCTAAAAAATTCTAATGTAAATCTAGTAATTTCAAAATCTTTACTTGCTTTTAGACAGGAGATAAAAAAGAAATATCCTAATATAGTTTTTTCATTACAAGAAAAACAAAATGGTACTGCAGATGCAGTCAAATGCGCACTAAAAACGAATCAAAGTTATTCAAAAAAAACTATCATTCTTTATGGTGATACTCCACTAATTTCAAAAGGTACTCTTCAAAAGTCATTGAGAAGTTATGACTCTAAGAAACTGGATTTATGTGTTATCTCTATGATGCCCAAACAAAATAAAAATTTTTATGGAAAATTAAAATTCCAAAAAAATAGACTCGTTTCAATAGTTGAACAAGTTGATAACAAGGAGATACAAAGTGAATTGGATATTTGTAATTCTGGAATAATGATTATCAATTCAAAAAAATTAAATGAAAATATACAATTAGTTGGAAACAGTAATTATAAAAATGAGTTTTACTTAACAGACTTAGTAAAAGTATTTTCACAACAACATTTTCTAGTTGATCATTTCTCTTGTGTATTTGAAGAAACTTTGGGAGTAAATAACATGAAAGATTTAATGTTAGTTAATAAAGAATTTCAAATTAAAAAAAGAAATTATTTTCTGGATAAAGGGGTTTTTATGCAAGACCCAGATACAGTATATTTTAGTTATGATACTAAAATTGGTATAAATGTTAAAATTCAACCTAATGTTTATTTTGGAAAATCAGTAATTATAAAAGATGGAGTTACATTAAGAAGCTTTAGTTACCTTGATAATGTTAAAGTGCATGAGAATGTGATTATTGGACCATTCGCAAGAATAAGAGATGGTGTTGAAATAGAACAACACTCAAAGGTAGGAAATTTTGTTGAATTAAAAAAATCTAAAATAGGAAAAGATGTCAAGATTTCGCATCTTTCTTACATTGGAGATACAACAATTAAAAATAGCTGTAACATCGGAGCAGGAGCAATAACTTGTAATTATGATGGAATAAAAAAACATAAGACAATGATTGGAGAGAACTGCTTCATAGGATCAAATAGTTCTTTAGTTGCACCTTTAAAAATAAAAAAAGGTTCATTAATTGGAGCAGGAACTGTTGTAAATAAGGATGTTCCTGATGGTACAGTTGTTTACAGAAAATCTGAATTAATTAAAAAAAATAAGAAAAAATAATGTGTGGAATTTTCGGTGTTTTTTCTAATAAACCAGTTATTGATAATATATTGAAAGGGCTTTCAAAGTTAGAATATAGAGGATATGACTCTTCTGGTATTTCAATTTTGGATAATAATAATATAATTAAAACTATAAGAGCTAAGGGTAAATTAGAAAATCTTTATCAAAAAATTAAAGATAAAAAATTTGAGGGTTGTATTGGAATAGGCCACACAAGATGGGCAACACATGGTATTCCATCAACAAATAATGCACACCCTCACACATCAGAAAGTGTGTCAATTGTTCACAATGGCATAATTGAAAATTACAGTCATTTAAAAAAAATGTTACAAAAAAAAGGTTTTTTATTTCAGTCTCAAACTGATAGTGAGGTAATAGCCCATTTGTTAAGTTATGAATTAAGAAATAATGATCCAAAACAAGCAATCAAAAAAACCTTAAAATATCTGGAAGGCGCTTTCGCAATAGCTATTTTGTTTAAAAATATTAATTTACTAGCTGGTTCTAGAAGAGGTAGTCCTTTAGCTATGGGACTGTCTGAAGATTCAACTTATCTTGGGTCAGACTCGTTAGCTTTGGCACCATTTACTCAAAAAATAATTTTTATGGAAGAGGGAGATAGCGTATTTATAGAAGAAAAAAAAGTTGAGGTTTTTGATAAAAACTTTATCCAAGTTGATAGAAAAATATCTTTATCTTCCTTTACAGGTTCAAATTTTGAAAAAGGTAATTTTAATCATTTCATGCAAAAAGAAATTTTTGAGCAACCGCTTATTATTGGTGATTCACTGTCAAGGTTCTTAGATCCAATTAAAAAAAAAATAAATATTCCTAATTTAAATATTGATTGGAAGAACCTAGAAAGAGTAGATTTAATAGCTTGTGGAACCTCTTTCTATGCTTGTCAGGTTGCTACGTATTGGTTTGAAAAATATTTAAATATCAATACAACTGCTTATTTGGCCTCAGAATTTAGATACAAAACCTATGTAAAATCAAACAAAACATTATCAATTTTTATTTCACAATCTGGAGAAACAGCTGACACTCTTGCAGCATTAAGATACGCTAAACAAAATAAAAGTAAAATATTTTCTATAGTTAATAATTCAGAGAGCAGTATTGCAAGGGAATCTAATTTTTTTATTACTTTAGCTGCTGGCCCAGAAATAGGTGTTGCTTCAACCAAAGCTTTCACAGCACAATTAAGTATTTTAGCTTGTCTATGTCTCGTTGCAGGTAGAACAAGAAAAAAGATTTCCAATCAACTTGAAAAAAAACTAACAGCAAGTTTACTTGAGGTTCCATCTAATATGTCATCAGTTTTTAACAGTCTTATCCAAATTAAAAAAATAAGTAAAGAAGTTGTTAAAGCAAAAAGCGCTCTTTTTCTTGGAAGAGGTTCTCTGTTCCCAATTGCATTAGAGGGAGCATTGAAATTGAAGGAGATTTCTTACATTCATGCAGAGGGTTATGCGTCTGGTGAAATGAAGCATGGACCCATTGCGTTGGTTGATGAAAAGGTTCCGGTAGTTGTGATAGCACCTAAAGACTCGTTATTTGAAAAAAACATTTCCAACATGCATGAAATATTAGCCAGAGGGGGAAAGGTAGTATTAATCACTGACAACAACGGTGCTAAAGAGATTGAAGATAATACTTTGAAAAAAATAATAATAAATAATGTGTCAGAATTTATACAACCAATTATTTTTAGTCTTCCAGTTCAGTTGTTGGCCTATTATGTTGCGGTACTTAAAGGAACAGATGTTGATCAACCCAGAAATTTAGCAAAATCAGTGACCGTGGAGTAGTTTGGAACGGATGGTATACTAAAAATCTGTCAGAAATTCACCTAAGATTCACCCAAAAAATCACTAACTTATATCTATCAAACTATCCTCTTTCAGAGTACCAAAAGTTTTTATTAAGAATTATCTATAGACTTCG
>NZHH01000007.1:0-15440 GCA_002691245.1 Rickettsiales bacterium
GCATCAAAAAATTTTCTAGGTGGCATTTCTGAGTTAACTTTCCCGTCAATGATTGTAATGAGATCAATCTTCGACTTTTTGATTATTGAAACAGTGGGCGTTGGACAATCTGAAGTGTTTATAAAAGATATTTCTGATAGTGTGGTTTTAGGAGTTCAGCCAGGAAGTGGTGATACCATACAATTTATGAAATCCGGAATTTTTGAAATACCAGATATTGTTGTTGTTACTAAAAGTGATATTGAAAAGCTATCAGATATTACTTTTGCCGATCTTTCAGGAAGCAAATCTTATTTTCAAAATGATAGTGGATGGGACATCAGTATAATTAAAACATCATCTTCAAAAAATATTGGATTTGAAAGGTTGTACAATGAAATTAACTTAAGGTGGAAATGGTTAAATAATAAAGGAAGATTAAATAAATTAAGGGAAATTCAAGATGTGAAATGGATAGAAAGCAAGATACTCAAAAATTTTGGTGATAAAGGATTGGAAAAAATACGGAAGTCAATATCATATAAGGGAGAACCATTTAGTACTTTAAATAAGTTAAAAAACAAATTTACTTTTTAATCACCTTTTTTCCACCAAGGTTCAAAAATTTTTATTTTCGAGTCTCCACACAACAAAGTTTTCATACCATATTCTTTAAAATAATTTAGATTGATGTAGGCAAAGCCATTTTTTTTATTGTGACTTGTAATATGACCAATTTCTTTATCATTCACATTTAGTGAGTCCTCAATATTTGAATTGAAATCAATTTTGATTTGAAAGAGTTTTCTCTTCATTAAGTTTCTATATTTCATTCTGGAAGTTATTTCTTGTCCCATATAACAACCTTTAGTCCAGGATATTCCGTTCAGATCATCAAACCTCATTTCCATTAATAATGATTTATTTTTAAGAACATCAATATGAAAGTCAGGTATGACATTTTTAAATTTTAGCTCATTAAAATCCATTGTAGAGATTTCCTTCATACCTATTTCATCAAATATATTTTTTTCTAATCCTTTAAATAGATATAACCGTTTAAAATAATTATTAAATCTAGGGTCGTCATAATAAAGAAAATCTCCATTTAAGACATTAGAGTAAAAATCATTGGAAAATTTGGAAACCAGTAAAATACAAAAATCTTCACAAGTGGATATTTCAACATCTGAACGAAGTTTGTACATTTGAAGTTTTCCGATTATAACATCTTTATAACTCTCATGAACTTCAAGCAAAAGTGAATCTTTATGATTAGTTACAAAAAAATCTGCTATAAATCTCCCTTGTGGGGTCAGAATTGAAGAATAAATAGAGTTATTTTCTTTAAGAATATTAACATCATTTGATATTATTCCTTGGATGAATGAAAATTTATCTTTACCATTAATTCTTATTAATGATCTCTTTTTTAAATTATAAAAACAATTATTATCAAACATTATTTTAATTTATTTTAATTATAAAATTTGACAAGATGATTTAAATGAAAAAAATACTTATAATTTCTTCCAATAGGCTTGGAGATTGTATTATATCTTCAGGTTTAAATTCATTTTTTAAGGATAAGTATCATAATTCAGAATTAACTTTTGTGTGTGGAGAAGTTCCATCACATCTATTTAAATACTGTAATAACATTGATAAATTAATAGTTTTGAAAAAAAGAAGATTCTCTTTTCATTGGATACTGCTTTGGTTTAGAATATTTTTTAAAAATTGGGAAGTATCAATTGATCTTAGAGGAACAGCAATAAACCTCTTTTTATTCTCAAAAATTAAACTTAGGTATAAGAAGAATAGGGATTTAAAAAAAATACATAAAGTTATAGACATTACGCAAAACATTTCAGGAAAAACACTGGATCCTCAAATACAAATTTCAAATAAAATAAAATTTAGCAATAAAAATTTAAAAAAATTAAACGAATTAAAAATAAATCATAAATTAATTATGATTGCTCCCACTGCTAATTGGCAAGGAAAAATATGGCCATCACAAAGATATTTAGAACTAATTTTAAAAATGGAAAAACAGAATTTGCTTAAAAACCCTATTTTTATTATTACTGGTCCACAAAATGAGAGAAAACTTGTCACAAAAATTTTAAAATATAAAAAAATAAATATTTATGATCTATTTGGAACATCTAATTTAATTGAAATATTTCACATTATGAAAATCTGTGATTTGTTTATTGGGAATGATTCTGGACTTATGCATATGGCATCGTTATCAAATATCCGAACTGTTGGATTATTTGGACCAAGCGATAAAAATATTTATGGTCCATGGGGAACTAGTAATTTAGCAATTACAAGCCCAAGATCTCCAGAAAATTTAATGGGTTATAAAAACTTCAACTCTAAAAAATCAGGAACATTAATGCTTGAACTTGGGACAAATAAAGTTTTTGAACAATTAACAAATTTTATAAAAACAAACAAATGAGTTTACTTTCAGTATTGATTGTCATTAATAACGAAGAAAAGCAAATTGAAGCGTGCCTTGAGACTGTTAATTTTGCCAACGAAATCGTTGTAATTTTAGATAAATGTAATGATAATTCCGAAAAAATTGCTAAGAAATATACATCTAAATTATATAAAGGAAATTGGAATATTGAGGGAGATAGAAGAAACTATGGAATAAAAAAATGTAAAGGACCATGGGTTTTAGAGATTGATGCAGATGAGAGAGTCTCAATGGAATTAAAAAAAGAAATAATAGAAACAATTACACGAAGTTCAGCAGACTGGCATCAGATTCAAGTCAATAATTATCTTGGTAAAAGAATAGTAAAGTATGGTTGGGGAGCTTATTTTGGTAAGTCTGCTTATGCAGGTTTATTCAAAAATAAAATGAAAAAGTGGGGTAATCAAAGAGTTCATCCAAAGATAGACTTATTTGGGGTGCAAGGAAACACTCTAGTAAATAAATTGGATCATTTTTACTGTAAAAACATTGCAGATCTTTTTGTTAAATTAAATAGCTATTCGAATTCTAGAGCAGTAGATCTGGAAAATTCGAATCATAATGAAACGCTTTTAAGAAATATTAGAAGACTATTTTCTAGATTTTGGAAATGCTTTTTTTTAAGAAAAGGTTATAAAGAAAAAAGAATTGGATTCACAATTGCCTTGGTAGCTGCAATTTATCCACTACTATCATTTCTTAAATATAGAAAATCAAAATGACAAAAATTTTATTTATTGATAATGGTATTGAATTTGATTCAAAAACTATGAGAGAAAGACCTCATGGTGGTGCTGAAGTTGCTTTTGTCTCACTAGTTGAAAGCTTGTCAGAATTGGGTCACGAGATAGTTGTATATAATAATTGTGTCAATGAAGGAGAAATAAATGGAGTGAATTGGAAGAAGGTAGATTCAGGACTTGAAAAAGAAAAATTTGATACCTTGGTTGTAAATAGAGGTGACAAGTACTTAAATTTTAAAAAAGAATGTAAAAATAGAATTTTTTGGATTCACAATCCTGCACGCTATTTAATGAAATATAGATATCTATCAAAGCTTTTTTTAAATAAGTTTAAAATTGTTTTCTCAAGTAATTATCATTCAAGTACTTATCCAAATTGGGCACCTGCAAATGAAAAAATAGTTATTCCATATGGAGTTGATGAATATTTATTTAAAAAAAAAATAAAATCTAAAATTCCAAATAAAAATGCAATTTTTACATCTAACCCAATGAGAGGCTTGTCATGGCTTTTAGATAAATGGGAAAATTATATTTTTCCTAAAAGTAAAGATTCTAAATTATTAATTTTTTCTGGTTTTCAAACATACGGAAAATTTGGCAATAAACATATCAAAGAAATTAATGAAATATTGTTAAAGGCAAAGTCACTAAAAAATAAAGGTGTTATTTTAAATGAACCAATAAAAAGAGAGAATCTATTTAATAAATTAGAAAATTCCAGAGTTTTTATTTATAAAGGTAGCATGGACGAAACCTTTTGCATGGCAGTTGCCGAATCTCAAATGCTCGGAGTACCTGCTGTGGTTGGAAATCTTGGATGTTTAAAAGAAAGAGTTATTGATAGAAAAACTGGTTTTGTTTGTAAAAATGATGAAGAATTTTGTGAGAATACAATAAAATTACTAAATGATAATCAGTTGTGGAGAAATATGAATAAAGAGTTAAGAAAAAAAAAAAACTACTTCACATGGAAAGAAGTTGCAGAAAAATGGCAGAAAATAATAACTTAAGAATTCTTAATATTATTAGTGGAGCTGAATTTGGTGGCGCAGAACTATTTTTTGAAAGAATAGCAATTTCATTTGAAAAAAATAAAAATATCAGCCAAAAGGTGATAATTAGATCAAACGAAAAAAGATTTAATAGTTTAAAAAATAGCATTCAAAACATCGAACAAATTAAGTTTTTCAATAGGTATAATCCACTTTGTAAAATAAAAGTTAAGAGAGTTATTGAAGAATTTTTACCAAATATTGTAATGACATGGATGAACAGAGCATCGCAAATAATCCCAAGTGAAAAGATATCTAATGAGGTAACAATTGGTAGATTAGGTGGTTTTTATAAAATCAAAAATTACAGTAAATGTGATTATTTAATTACTAATACAATTGATTTAAAAGATTATGTGATATCAGAAGGTTGGGATATAAGAAAAGTTCAGTTTATACCAAATTTTGTATCAGAGAATAAAAATGGAAAGATTAATTTAAAAAATAGTTACAATGATACAATTATTTGCATGGGAAGATTTCATGAGAACAAAGCAATTGATATAATGATAAAGTCCATGTCTTTTTTACCAGGTTTTAATCTTTTAATTATTGGTGAAGGAAAACTTAAAGAAACTTATAATTTACTAATAAATAAATATCACCTTGGTGAAAGAGTTGAAATTATTGGTTGGAGAAACAACATTTCTGAATACTTAAATGCCTGCTCGATTCTTGTTTGCCCTTCAAGACATGAGCCATTTGGTAATATCATAGTTGATGGATGGGCTCACAAAATACCCGTAATTGTTTCAGATGTTGATGGACCAAAAAAGTTAGTTAAACATAAAATTAACGGAATTAAATTTGAAAAAGATAATGTGTTCGACCTTGTTAGAAAGATTAAAGAACTTTCTACAAGTCCAAATTTAAGAAAAAAGATTATAAAAAATGGATTTGAATTGTATCAAAAAAATTACTCTGAAAATGTAATCGTAGATAAATATATAGAATATTTTAAAAAAATTACTAGATCATGTGTGGAATAGTAGGTTTTTCTTTTTATAAACCAAACTTAAAGGTATCAAAAAGAGTTTTATCACTAGAAAACTCTTTATTTCATAGAGGACCTGATAGTTCCGGTTCCTTTATAAATAAAAATTTAACACTCATTCATACAAGACTGTCAATTATTGATTTGAACTCTGGGGGTCAGCCCATTGAAAATGAAAAATATGTTTTAGTTGCAAATGGTGAAATTTATAATGACCTTGAAATTAGAAAAGAAAATAAATCTTACAAATATTTAACAAAGTCCGATTCTGAATCTATTTTAGCCTTATATGATCAAAATGGTGTAAGTGGCCTTAGTAAATTAAGAGGCATGTATGCATTTGCAATTTATGATAAAAAAAAGGGAGAGCTTATTTTAGCTAGAGATGAGTTTGGTATTAAGCCTCTTTATTTTTCTAATGAAAAGGAAGGCATAATATTTTGTTCAGAGATAAAGCCAATTCAAACATTTAAAAAGAAAAAATGTAAAATTAGTGATTTTAAATTAGCAGAGTTTATGCAAATTCAGTATTGTACTGGAACTAGCACTATTTATGAAGAAATTAATAGGGTTGAACCTGGCCAAATATTAATAATTAAAAATGGAAGAATTAAAAAAAGTCTTACCAATCATTTACCAAAAAAAGAATTAAAAAAGGTTAATGATAATTTTATAGACCAACAAATTAAAGAATCAATAGCAAGTCATTTAAGAAGTGATGTTCCATATTGTATTTTTTTTTCAGGCGGAATAGATTCCATGTTATTACTATATTACATAAATGTATTGAAGAAGAAAAATGTAACTGCCTATTCAGTATATTTTGATAATGATACTGTGAATTATCTTGATGAAATAACAGCAAAATTAAATGTAGATCTTGTTAAAATCAAATTTTCTGAAAGTGATTTTTGGGACTGGTTATTATTTGCTGCAGGAAAAATTGATGAACCTATTGCTGATTATGCAATTCTTCCAACATTTAAATTGGCTAGTATAGCTGCAAAAAAATTTAAGGTTGTTATAACAGGTGAAGGTGGAGATGAATTGTTTGCAGGTTACGGAAGATACAAGAAAACTCAAAGAATTATATTTAAAAAAACTTTTTTTCCTAAGGCGACATTCAATTCGATATTAAAAAATAAATTTGCAAGTTGGACACATGATCTTAAAATTTACAATTCTAGAATATTAAGATTTGGAGAAACATCTCTACAACGATCACAATATTTTGATTATAATAACTGGCTTCCTAATGATTTGTTGATTAAACTAGACAGATGTCTGATGACATATGGGATGGAAGGTAGAACACCGTTTATAGATAAAGAATTATTTAAAAATTTCTTTTATATAAATGATAAATTAAAAATTAAGAGAGGTTTTGGTAAATTTTACATAAGAAATTTTCTTAAAAGAAAAATTTCATATTATAATTCGTTTGAAAAAAAAAAGGATTTAGTGTTCCTATTCATGATTGGCTGCCTAAGAGAACAAATGATTTAGAAAAGATATTGATAAACCAAGATTTTTTAAGAAAATACTTTAGTAAGGACGAACTTCATTATATCATCAGAGGTGTTAAAAATGATAAAAAATTTGTAAAACCTCTTTGGCATATCATATTTTTCACCTCTTGGTACCTTACAAATATCAAAGGGATCAAACCAAAAGGAAATTTTTTTGACGTGTTATCTTAAATAAATACAATATAAATATGGAGAGCTTTGACATAATTTTAAAAGGAGGAAATTTAATTTTACCATCTCAAAAGATTGAAAAATTGGATATAGGGATAAGTGATTCACGTATTTTAGAAATTGGAGACTTATCAAGAAAATTATCAAAAAAAATTATTGATATAAATGGCTTAACAGTTATTCCAGGTGCAATTGACACTCAGGTACATTTCAGGGAACCAGGACTTACTCACAAAGAAGATATTTTCCACGGATCTAAAAGTGCAATAGCCGGTGGGATAACTACTTTTTTTGAAATGCCTAACACATCTCCACCAACTACTAACATTAGAGAGCTAGAGAGAAAGTTTAAAATTGCCTATAAAAATAGTTACTGTAATTTCAGTTTTTTTGTTGGAGCATGTAAAGAAAATATAAATAAAATAAATCAACTTGAATCTTATCCAGGTTGCTGTGGGGTAAAAATTTTTATGGGATCCTCTACTGGCGATTTATTGGTAGAGGATGATGAAAGTGTTCTTAAAATTTTGAAAACGTCAAAAAAGATGATTGCGGTACATAGTGAAGATGAATTTAGATTAAGGCAAAGGAAAAAATTATTTTTAGAAAAAGACTTAAATGTTTTAGATCATCCAGAAATACGAGATGTAACTTCAGCACTAAACTGCACCAAAAGATTACTTAAAAACGCACATATAGCTAAGAAGAAAATTCACATCCTTCATTTAACAACAAAAGAAGAAGTATCATTATTAGAGAACAATAAAAACATTGCAACTTGCGAAGTTACTCCTCAACACCTATTTTTTACATCTCCAGAATGTTATGAGAAACTTGGAACACTTGCTCAAATGAACCCTCCCATAAGAGATAAATCCCACAATGTTGGTCTATGGGATGGTTTGACCAGAAAAGTTATAGATGTGATTGGTTCCGATCATGCTCCTCATACTTTGGACGAGAAAAGTAAACCTTATCCTGAGTCTCCATCTGGAATGACAGGGGTGCAAACACTTTTACCTGTTATGTTAAATTTTGTTAATGAAGGTAAATTATCAATGTTTGATTTAGTTAGGTTGACATCGGAAAATCCAGCAAAAATATATGATATTGCTAACAAAGGGAAAATTAAAATTGGTTATGACGCTGATTTGGTTGTAGTAGATATGAATAAAGAGTTTATAATTTCGAACAGCTGGATACATAGCAAATCTAAATGGACGCCTTATGACGGTTTAAAAATTAAAGGTATGCCAGTTTATACAATAATAAACGGTGAAGTTGCTATGGAGCAAAATGAAATCTCTTCCGAGTTATTTGGAAAAAAAGTAATTTTCAATAATTAATTTCTCTAGTTTTTATAACTAAAATATTATTACTATTAATATTATAACCTACCTCTGTTTTTCTAATTGCAATCAACTTTGCAGTTTTGACATTTGGTGCTTGTACTATTTCAAAGTTTTTACCAAAAATTGGCATTTCAATCTCTACCTCGTACCACTTCATTTTTCAGCTTTATTTACAACAATTGAAACCATTGCATCACCAGTTATGTTAACTGATGTTCTTAGCATATCCAAAAATCGGTCAACTCCCATTACTATAGCTATACCTTCCAAAGGGAGTCCAACTTGCCCTAAAACCATTCCAAGCATTATAATTCCAACTCCAGGAACACCTGCAGTTCCAATAGATGCCAGGGTCGCTGTGAGTATTATTGAGATGTAGTCGGAAATAACCAGATCCATTCCATATAAGTTGGCTATAAATACAGTCGCAACACCTTGCATAATTGCCGTACCATCCATGTTGATTGTAGCACCTAATGGGACAGTAAAAGAAGCTACATTGTCTTTGATATTAAAGTTTTTTTTTAAGCAATTTAAAGTTACAGGAATCGTTGCACTACTACTAGACGTAGAAAAAGAAAAGACCAATGCATCTTTGATCCCAGAAAAGAATTTATTTAAGTTGACCCCCCCATAAAATTTTACAATTGGTAAATAAACTATAATTACATGAGTAATTAAAACTATTATAACTAAGATAAAATACTTGAATAATTCCAGAATTGAAGACAAACCCTGTGTTGCAAATGTTTTTGAGATTAAGCAAAATATTCCAAAAGGTGCAATAATCATAACAAAAGAAAGAATTTTCATAATGATTTTATTAAAATCATTAAAAAAATTTTTAACAGCTGATTCTTCTTTGATTAAAGATAATGCACTCCCTAATAAAATTGCAAAAAAGATCACTTGAAGCATCTCTCCGTTAACTAATGATTGAAAAGGGTTGTTAGGAATAATATTTAAAATAATTTCAAGAAAAGAAGGCGGGTCCGCGATTTCAATTGATTTAGAATTAAATTCCAAGTTAATTCCTTTTCCAGGACTAAAAAAGTTTGCAACCATCAACGAAATAGTAATTGCTAAAAAGGTTGTTGATAGGTAGAGAAGGAATGATTTTAACCCGATCCTTCCTAATGAGTTGATATTATTTAAATTAGCCACACCATTTACTAGAGAAAAAAAAACAACTGGAACAACCAACATTTTAATTGTTTTCAGAAATGCGTCACCACCAAAGCTAAAGAATTCAATAAAAATATTTTTAAAATTATTTGGTAGTCCGGTTAATGAAGTTAAAAGACCAACTATAATTCCAAATAAGAAACCAAGAAAAATTTGTTTTGTTAAGTTTTGTTGCATAATGGTGCCCTCTACTGGTTACGCTCCAGTGGCTGAGTCTTACCAAGACCCTGTTTTACTATTAAACTAAGAGGGCATGGATAGGTAAATAAAAAATAAATAATGAAACACTGCATATTTAATAAAATAACTTTATAGAGAACATATATTAGATTTTTTATTTTTGATATAAAGATTAATTTTGATTTAATTTTTATAATTAAAATTATTTGGTGTAACTTTATTCCAATAAACATCGAGTCTTGGGTCAGCGACACTGATCTTTCCTTTTTTAATTAATTCACCTTTTTCTACCTTTGGATATATTTGATCAGCAAGTCGAATTTCACTTTCAGACAACCTCCTTACAATATGTCTTCTATTCAATTCAGCAGGATGATTAACTCCAACAGATTCAAGTAACTCTTTAAATACAAACAATGTATTTTTATGAAAATTAAAAGCTCTTTCGGACCTATCCTCAATATCTATTGCCCTGTAACGCATTGGATCCATTGTTGCTATTCCGCTTGGACATTCTCCGGTATGACATGACCTACATTGAATACATCCAATGGCAAACATGAATGGTCTAGCCATATTAATCCAATCTGCACCTAAAGAGCACATGTGAGCCATATCAAATGCAGTAACAACTTTTCCAGAAACCCCAATTTTTACTCTGTCACGTAAATTTGATCCTATTAGAGCATTATCCACAAAGATAATTGCATCTTTTAATGGAGAGCCAAGATGATCGGTAAATTCAGCAGGAGCTGCTCCAGTGCCTCCTTCAGATCCGTCAATGGTTATAAAGTCAATATATTTTTTTTTTACTGTCATTGCTTTGACTATTGATATCAATTCCCAAGGATGTCCAATACACATTTTAATTCCAACGGGTTTATTTCCAGAAAGTTTTTTTAAGGTTTCCACAAATTCTAAAAGTTCAGATGGATTGCTGAATTCTTTGTGTTTAGAGGGAGAAATACAGTCCTTACCAAGTTCTATTCCTCGTGTTTTTGCAATCTCTTCGGTAACTTTAGGAGCCAAGAGCATTCCACCATGTCCAGGCTTTGCCCCTTGACTTATTTTAATTTCAATCATCTTAATTTGTTCTTTTTTTGCCATTTGTTTAAATGTTTTAGGACAAAAATTTCCTGTTTTATCCCTACATCCAAAGTAACCTGAAGATATTTGCCATATAGTATCACCACCCCCACTTTCATGATATTTAGACATTGATCCTTCACCTGTGTTGTGAGCAAATCCACCTATCTTTGCTGCTTTACTTAAAGAAGTGATTGCTGGTGGGGATATTGCTCCAAAAGATGTCCCTGAAATATTTAAAACAGACATATTGTATGATTTTTCCCCAACACCAACTTTAGTTCTAAAATCTCCGTTTTCAATTAATGTTGGTGTAATTGAATGATTTAACCATACAAAGTCGTCATTATACATATTTTCTAATGAACCAAACGGTCTTACACCACTAATATTTTTAGACCTTTGATAAACCATAGTTCTTTGATTTCGTGAATATGGAACTTCTTCATCATCTGATTCCCAATAATATTGTCTTAATTCAGGTCTTATACTTTCTAAGAAGAATCTAAATCTTCCCAGTAATGGGAAGTTTGATAATATAGATCTTTTTTTTTGATAGAAATCTTTTATTGCTACAAAAAAAAGAGTAGTGCTAACTAATGTTACATAAATAAAGATTTCATAAAAGAAAGATCCAATTGCCGATAATATCGAAGCAATGAAAGTATAAAAAAGTAATGAAAACCTTCCCCAAATAATGTCAATCATACAAGAAGAGATTAACAAATTCTGCGAAAAAAAAAATTCTTTTTTTGTTTTTAATGTTTTCATAATTTTAGCAAAATATTTATGTTTAATAATTCTACTAAAAAGATATATTAAGAATTCAAAACTTTTTAAAACTTATGGCAATGACCTTTAATATCTATAATGATGGATGAATTTAAAATTCAAAAAAAACTGAGAAAGTTTGCTGATGATAGAAGTTGGAGTAAATTTCATTGTCTTAAAAATTTAGCTATATCAATAAATATTGAATCAAGTGAACTTTTAGAAATTTTCCAATGGGAAAAGGAAGAATCCAACTTTTGGAAAGAAAAAAAAAATATAAAATCTATTAATGAAGAATTGGCTGATGTTATGCTTTACTTATTAAGATTTGCTGACATTGCAAATATAAACTTAGAAAAAGCGTGTATAGAGAAAATAAAAAAAAATAAAAAAAAATATCCAGTCAACCTTTCAAAAGGTGTTTCTACAAAATATAATCAGTTGAAAAAAAGAAGTTTAGAGAAAAATGATTAAAAACCAAGAAAAATTTGAGAGACTTTCCAAAGCATTAAAAAAAAATCTAAAAAAAAGAAAGGAGAAATCAAATGGCAATAATGCCTGATTCCTGGATTAGTAAAATGGCTAAGGAAAATCAAATGATAGCCCCTTTTGTTGATAAGCTAGAAAAAAAAAATGTTTTATCCTACGGACTTTCTTCATACGGATATGATGCGAGAGTTTCAAGAAATTTTAAAATCTTTACAAATGTGAATTCAGCAACTGTTGATCCTAAGAAATTTTCTGAATCAAGTTTTGTTGATAGAGACGTTGATTCTTGCGTGATACCTCCCAATAGTTTTGCACTCGCCAGAACAGTTGAATACTTTAAAATTCCCAAGGAAACATTAGTAATCTGTGTGGGAAAATCAACTTACGCTAGGTGTGGAATAATTGTAAATGTAACACCACTTGAACCGGAGTGGGAAGGGCATGTCACCCTCGAATTTTCCAATACTACCCCTCTACCTGCAAAAATTTATGCAAATGAAGGAGCGGCTCAATTCCTGTTTTTTAGAGGTGAACCAATTTGTGATTTATCCTATGCCGATAGAAAAGGTAAGTATATGTTTCAAGAGGGAGTTACTTTACCAAAATTATAAAATGGATAAAATTCAAATTATAGGTGGCAATCCTTTGATTGGTGAAGTAAAGATTAGTGGTGCAAAAAATTCAGCACTCCCAATTATGGCAGCTTCTTTGCTTACAGATGAGGTCATATCAATATCAAATATTCCATACCTATCTGATATAAACTCAATGATAAAACTTCTTGAATCATTAAATGTTACTGTTACTAAAAAGAAGAAAAATATTAACTTTAAATCAAAAAAGCCTAGTTCTTTTTCTGCATCATACGAATTAGTAAGAAGAATGAGGGCTTCATTTTTAATCTTAGGTCCGTTGTTAGCAAGGTATGGTAATGCCTCTGTATCATTGCCTGGTGGATGTGCAATAGGAACACGTCCAGTCGATTTGCATTTAGATGGATTTGAAAAAATGGGGGTTCAATTCAAAATTAATAGTGGGTATATTTCAGGGAATTGTAAAGGTGGATTAAAAGGATCTGTTATAAAACTAAAAAGAATTTCAGTTGGAGCTACAGAAAATCTAATGATGGCTGCAACATTAGCAGAAGGAAATACTGTTATTAAAAATTCTGCAAGAGAACCCGAGATTGTTGATCTAGCAGAACTTCTTATTAAAATGGGTGCAAATATTGAAGGCCATGGATCAGAAGTCATAAAAATAACTGGGAGAAAAAAATTAAATGGCTGTAATTTTAGAATAATGCCCGATAGGATTGAATCAGGAACGTTTGTGCTATGTGTATTTGGATGCTCTGGAAAAATTAAACTTTTAAATTTAAACAAATCTATTTGTAAGCATTTACAAGATATATTTAAACCTCTAAAGTCTTTAAGTTTAATTCCTCAAGATGGAGGTAAGAGCCTCTTAGTAGAAAAAAAAAAAGAAACTGAAGTTATGCTTAAAGTTAAAACTAGAGAGTACCCAGGATTCCCAACTGATTTACAGGCTCAATTAACTTCTTCGCTTTTAAAGACAAGAGGGAAATCTGAGATTCAAGAAAATATTTTTGAAAATAGGTTTATGCATGTTAGCGAACTTATAAGAATGGGAGCTAATTTGAAACAAAATGGATCTACTGTTATAGTAAGTAAAACTGATAATCTTAAAGGAGCTGAAGTGATGGCTACAGATCTGAGAGCTTCATCATCACTTGTTATTGCAGGGCTAATGGCTGATGGTCAAACTATAATTAACAGAGTTTATCATTTAGATAGAGGCTATGAAGAAATTGAAAAAAAATTAGAGCGATGCGGAGCTAAAATCAAAAGAATTAAAAAATGAAAAAAATTATACTTGCTGTTCCAAAAGGAAGAATTTTAAACGAATTAATTCCTTTAATGAAGAAAATAGATATTTTTCCTGAATCTGATTTCTTCGAAAAGGATTCTAGAAAATTGATGTTTAAAACAAATAATCAAGGTTTGTTTATCATTAGGGTTAGATCATTTGATGTTGCTACCTTTGTTGCACTAGGAGCAGCACAAATTGGAATTGCAGGAGATGATGTTCTTAATGAGTTTAGTTATAATGAAATTTACAAAGTTCTAGACTTAGGCATTGGTAAGTGTAGGTTGTCAGTTGCAAAGAAAAAAAAGTCAATTGAAAAGAACTATCCTAATACTGGGCATATAACTGTTGCTACTAAATATAAAAATACAGTTGTCAATTTTTTTGCAAAAAAAGGAATAAGAGCTGAATGTGTAAAATTAAATGGTGCAATTGAACTTGCTCCAAAACTTGATATTTGTTCAACAATAGTTGACTTAGTTTCAAGTGGTAAGACTTTATCAGAGAATAATTTAATTGAATCTGAAGTTTTGTTAAACATCACTTCGAAATTAATTGTAAATAAAATTTCCTACAAAGTTATGAATAATGATATTTCTGTGGTAATAGAAAAATTTAAAAAAGTATGTGATGGTTAAAATATTGAAGACAACTGATAAATCATTTGAAAAAGATTTTGAGAATCTTCTTCAAAAAAGAAATCAAGATGACCAAAAGATTGACAAAAAGGTAGCTAAAATAATTGATGACGTCAAACTTAGATCAGACAAGGCATTAATTGATTTAACAAAAAAATATGATCAACTTGATGCCGAAGAAATAAATGATTTAGTTGTTTCCAAAAAGGAACTTGATTCATCAGTCAAGGTTATAAAAGAAAAAACTAAAAAGTCTCTTAAAAGAGCAATCAAAAGAGTCAGGTCTTACCATCAAAAGCAGATGCCATCAAATACTATGTATAAAGATAAAGAAGGTATTATATTAGGAGGTTTATGGAACCCTATACAATCGGTCGGCCTATATGTTCCAGGAGGGACCGCGGGGTATCCCTCTTCATTAATTATGAATGCTGTTCCAGCAATTGTTGCAGGAGTTGAGAGAATTGTAGTGACTGTGCCAGCAACTTATGGTCGGATTAATTCATTAGTTTTAGCATGTTGTAAATTTTTAGGAATTTCAGAAATATACAAGGTTGGTGGTGCGCAGGCCATTGCTGCTTTGGCTCTGGGGACCGACAGGATAAATAAAGTTGATAAGATATTTGGCCCAGGAAATGCTTATGTTGCTTCAGCAAAAAAACAATTCTTTGGAACCGTAGGCATTGACATGATTGCAGGTCCATCGGAAATTTTAGTGATGGCTGATTCAAAAAATAACCCCGATCACATTGCAATTGATTTACTATCGCAAGCAGAACATGATGAGCTGGCTCAAGCAATATTAGTTACAGATGATGACATGTTTGCAGATAATGTGATGAGAAGTATAGATAAATATCTAAATACACTGGAGAGAAAAAAAA
>NZHH01000008.1:0-8105 GCA_002691245.1 Rickettsiales bacterium
AGTTTGAACTCTCAAGGAAGTTAAAAATATCTGAAGTACCTAATAAAGTTGTATTTATATTAGACATTTTTAATTTTAAGAGAGTTGCTAAATTCAAGAATGGTAACCATAAAGGAGAATAGTATGAAACAATTAATCTTGTATCTTCATTAAAAAAATGATGAAGATTATCTAAAGTCTTTGTTATATCTTCTAAGTAACCAATAGTATCGCATATGATAACAAAATCAAATTTTCTTTTATTTACTAAATTTTTTGGTAATTTTTCTATATCAGCTTCAATAAAGTTTAATCCCTTATATTTTTTTTTTGCTTCTTTGATTAGCTTTTTACTAAAATCTATACCTAAACCATAATCTGGTTTTAATGAGGATAACAATTGCCCATTTCCACATCCTAATTCTAGAATATTACTTTTTTCAGGTATAATTTCTTTTAAAAACTTACTATCCTCAGCATGGAAAATTTTGCCCTTTCTAAGCCACTTTCCTCTATTCATTTCCGTTGAATTAAAAAAGTTTTTTATATTTATTTTTCTGATAGACATAATTAAAGACACCAGTAATTATTAAATTTATGTGAAATTTTTTTATTCCAAACACCTTTAATATCTATTATATAAGCATCTTCTTTAATTATTTTGAATATATCTTGTACTTTCATTTTTACAAACTCTGCATGAGCAACAGCCAAAATGATACAATCATATTTACCTTTTGGTTTATTCATTACAATACTATATTCCTTTTTAAGTTCTTGTTGGTTAACTCTTGGATCATAACAATCTATAATGAAGTGTTTCTTTTTGATTTTCTTAAACAATATTATGGATTTAGAATTTCTAATATCACCTACATTTTCTTTAAAAGAGAGTCCTAACAATAAAATTTTTGAATTTTTTCTAAGCTTTCTATTGATGTTTTTTAACAAATAATCAGGTATACTATCATTAACTGCTCTTCCTGCTAAAATAATTTTAGTATCAAAGTTTACTTTTTTTCCTGCTTCAGCTAGATAATAAGGATCCACTCCTATACAATGCCCTCCTACCAACCCAGGCTTAAAATTCAAAAAATTCCATTTAGTTTTTGCTGCTTCTAATACTTCATTAGAATTAATTTCTAATGCTTTACTTAGCATCATTACTTCATTTACAAAAGCAATATTAATGTCTCTCTGAGCATTTTCTATTGCTTTTGATGCCTCTGCTACTTTTATGCTGCTAACTTTATGAATACCCGCTTTTATTATATTTTTATATATTTTACTAACCTTATCTAGAGTACTTTGACTATCTGCTCCAATTACTTTTTTTATATTAGTAAGTTTATATTTTGTTTCTCCTGGGTTTATTCTTTCTGGACTATATGCTACGAAAAAATGTTTTTTATGTTTAAGTTTTGAGTTTTTTTCTAATATTGGAACTAAAAAATCTTCAGTTACTCCTGGATAGACAGTGCTTTCTAGTATTACAATAGAATTCTCTTTAATTACATGTGCTACAACTATAGCAGCTTGCTTTATTATAGATAGATCGGGTTTATTATTTTTTGTAATAGGAGTTGGCACAGTTAATATAAAAAAATCACAATTTTTCATATTATTTGGATCAGTTGTATATAAAATATTATTACTTACAAGCAAGTCCTTTTTTGAAACTTCTTTAGTTCTATCTATCCCCTTTTCAAGTTCCTTCACTCTTATTTTATCTACATCAAATCCTACTACTTCATACTTTTTAGCAAATTCTGTAGCAAGCGGTAAACCTACATACCCTAGGCCAATAATTGAAATCCTCTTTTTAATAATCATTATTTTCTCTAATCATATTATTTCCTTATATAAATTATAATATTGATAGCATATATGTTCTAGTGCCATATCACCTTCTACTAGTTTTCTACTATTTGTTCCATATTTTTTTCTTAATGTTTTGTTTCTACTTAATTTTAATATTGCTTTACTGCACTCAAGTATATCTCCTACTTTAATATTTATGGCATTATAATTATTTATTGCTATTTCTCTACTACCTGTTACATCAGTGGAAATGATAGGGAGCCCTGTTGCTGCCGCTTCAAGTAAACTCAGAGGAAGCCCTTCTCTTTTACTAAGTAAAACTGCAATATCAGCCTCCTGCCAATATTTTTTTACATTATTTATTTTGCCAAGGTAATATATATCTTTAAAATCTATAATCTGATTAAAATACTTTTTAGAAATACTAGAAGGATTTTCTTCATCTAAGGATCCTGCAATATATAAACTTAGGTTAGGTTGCTTTACTTTTGCAATTTTAAATGCTTCTACTAAGCATATAATCCCTTTATCTTCTAATATTCTTCCAGCATAAGCTAATCTCAATTCTTTTTTAGGTTTTTCTGAGTGATATTTAAAATAATTAATATCTATTCCTGATCCTCTTATCACTCTTAAATTATTTTTTTTAAATTTAAAAGTACTTTTAAAAAAGCTTTTGTCATCTCTATTTTGTACAATAAAATATAAATTTTTAAATTTTAAAAAAACCTTTAAGTAGATAATTATTATCCTTCTTAAAAAATTAAGTTTAAAGTTTTTTTTAGTAAATAAAAAACCCATTCCAGTAAAAGTTGCACAAAATTTACTATTAACAAAGTATGTTGCAATCATTCCTATTATTATTGGTCTCATTGAGATCAAATGTACTATTTCAGGGTTTATATTTCTTACAGTTTTAATAATTGAAATACTTTCATTAAAAAATTTAATTATAGATAATGATTTTCTATCAACACTTAAGGAATAATGAGCAATACCATTTTTTTTTATATTATTAATTTTGCCAGTGTCTTTGCAACAAACCGATACTTCAAACCCTTTTTTCTTTAAATATCTAGCTAATTTAAGTCTATGTGAAATAAAATACCAATCTTCTGTAACAATAAATAAGATTTTTTTTTTCATAGTTTATACTAAATAATGTTACTGCTTTTTGCCCAATGATAATAGGAAACCAATACCCATAACTTCCAAGAATTATCCTTGTTTCCATTATAAAATTCTTTCTTCCAATTACTAATAATATTTAAGTTCTTAATACTAAGACTCTCAAGCACACTAGACTTTGTAGACTCTTCCACTAAATGTTTCAAATCACTCTTAAGCCAATTACTTAACGGAACCTCAAAGCCTTTCTTTGGTAATTTAAAATACCAGTCAGGAAAGCTATCTTTATAAGATTCTCTTAATATTAGTTTACCATTTAAAAGTCCTATTTTTTTTTTACTCGGTATATTAAAAGATAAATTCACTAAATCCTTATCTAGAAAAGGTGATCTTAATTCAATACTATTTGCCATGGAATGTCTATCTAGTTTAACTAACATATCTCCTAATAAAGAAAATCTAAAATCTCTAAATAGTACTTTATTTAACTCTGTAAAGTTTTGACTTCCAGTAAATAAACTATTAGATAGTAATTTTTTTTCTGATCCAAAAAGATCTTTGTATTCTTTATTATTCAGTTGGTCCAGAAAGTTTATTTGCATTTTTTCTGTGTCATAATCATAACTTTCTAAAAATCTTTTAAATTTTCTCATAAAATTTAAAAAACTATTTTCTTTATTATCTGATAAATAAGAAACCAAAATATGTTTAAGGTTTTTAGGCAAAAAAAACATTAATTTCTTCCATTTATACGAAGCATATTTACTATAACCTCCAAATAGTTCATCTCCTCCATCTCCTGTTAAGGCAACTTTTATATCGCCCTTAACTGAATAGGATATCATATGCATTGCAATAGCACTAGAATCTGCAAATGGTTCATCATTAGCATCTAATATTTGATCTATTCTAGTAAGTACTCTTTTTTGATCTAAGTAAATAGTTTTATTTTTGAAGCCAAAATACTTAGCAATTTTACTTGCAGTTATAGATTCATCATAATATTTTTTTTGATTTTTAAATCCAACAGTAAAAGTAGGTATTTTTTTTCCATGCTGGGCTACAGAGTCCATAATTATAGCAGAGTCAATACCACCAGATAAAAAAATGCCTATTGGTACATCGGATACTAATCTTTTATTAACCGCTTTATTTACTAAATATTTTAACTGCTGCGTTCCATCGAATTGTGTTCCCTCATTTTTTAAATTTCTATAATACCAGTCCTCTACTTTAGCTCCATAATTATTAAACTTCATAAATGAACCAGGAGAAAGTTTTACAAAGTTTTTATAAATTGTCATAGGTTCATGTATAAACCTAAACCTAAATAAACTTTGTATAGCCTCTGTATTAACACTACCTCCCTCTGTGAGACATGCTAAACTTTTGACATCTGAAGCAAAAAAAATACTATTGTCTTTGATACAATAAACTAGAGGCTTTTTTCCAAATCTATCTCTAGCTAAAAACAAACTTTTATTTTTAATATCCCAAATAACAAAAGAAAACATGCCATCTAACTTTTTTAACATAGAAACACCCCACTCTTTCCATGCAGAAATTAATATTTCTGTATCTCCATTGGAAATAAATGAATGGCCTTTATTAGTTAATTCTAATTTTAATTTTTTAAAGTTATAAATTTCACCATTAAAACAAATTACATAATTATCTTTATACATAGGCTGAGATGAAGCTTTACTTAAATCCAAAATTTTAAGTCTAGTATGTAAAAGATAAATATTATTATCCACCCAAATACCTTTATCATCCGGCCCTCTAGACCTAAGTCTTTTATAAGCCTTATCAAATTGCTTATCTAAATATGAAGTTCTTTCTAAACTGTTAAGACTTAATTTTCCTGCAAATCCACACATTTTAAGATTTCACCTCTAAAAAAATATTGTTATATGCACTTATCATCTTTTCTATTGTAAATAACTTATGAGCTCTATTTCTTGCTTTTAGACCCATAGTTCTAATATCTATTTTTTTGATATGTATAATTTTTGATAGTTCTTTCTTTAACGTTTCTTCATCTGCACAATTTAATATAAAACCTGTACTTCCAATAATTTTTTTTGCGTCTCCCACATCAGTAGCTACTGGATATAAGTTTGTTAACATACCTTCTACTAGTACATTTGAAAAACCTTCACCAAAAGCTGATGGTACAATTACAATATCTGCTATATTATAATATTCTTCTATATTTTTTATCATACCTAAGGCAATACAATTATTAGGTAAATCTAATTTATCTGTTCCTTTTCCTGCTAACACTAATTTAATTTTGTTATTACATGCACTTCCTATACTCTTATATGCTTTCAAAAAATTATTATAATTTTTCATAGGATCTACTCTAGCAACACACATAAAAACTAAATCATTTTTAGTAAGGTTATATTTTTTTCTTAAGACTTTTCTTTGTATAATAGTGGAATTAAATTTTTTAGAATCTACCCCATTATAAATTACTTTTCCAGAGTTTTGGCTGAAGCCTATCTTTTTATGATACGCTTGCCCTGCGTAGGAATTATATATAATTTTTTCTACGTATTTAGATAAAAAAACACAGGCATAAATAATAAATTTCAAAGAAAGAGAATAATGTTCTGTGACCATATTAGAACACCTTATATTCCAAATTAAGGGCTTATCATAAAGATTAATTAATTTACAAAATACAGAAAAAAGACAAGCATTATACATCCAAGATTGAACTATATCTGGTTTATAACTCATAATCACTTTTCTAAAAAAAAGTATTTTAAAAAATATTAGTAGCTTATTTTTGACTTCCATTTCCCAGTATTTTATTTTTAATTTATCTAATTTTTCTTTATATATATCAGCCGTAGATAACAATAAAACACCATGATTCCTGTTATATTTAAGTATTTCAATTAACTGTCTTTCCGCTCCACCATTCCCTAAGCTGACTATGACATGTAATACTTTTATATTTTTTTTCATACTATTTTTAAAATAATTTTATTTACTTTTTTATTAAAATTAATTGGAGTAATATAATCTATTAATAAAGACTTTCTAAGTTTTGGCTTCCTATAATCTTTTCTCTTTTCTAAAATACCAATTTTTTTTGATAGCTCACTTATACTATTAAATAATACTATACTTCTATCAGAAATATTTTTTTTAAAGTCAATTAGACTGTATATTTGTTTTGTAGAAAGAACTGGTGTACCCAAAGCCAAAGACTCTAAAACACAATTAGGCAAGCCTTCCCATCTAGAAGGTAGAATAAAATAGTCTGCACCTGAAACTAAATCATAAGGTTTTAAAATTTTTCCTAAAAATTTAACTTTATCTTCTATATTTAGATGTTGCACTTTTTTAAGTAAATCTATTTTAAGATTACCTTCTCCAATTACTATTAATTCTATATTTTTATTTATAGCTAATAAATGTAAAACTCTATCAATTCCTTTCTGATAAACTAATCTACCTACAAAAATCAAAGTTAAATTTTTTTTACTAAGTCTTACAGGATTAATATTTTTTCTAGTCTCTTCAACGCTAATTGGATTTCTAATTAAAAAAACTTTTTCGCTTTTTAAATGATATTTTAATATCTCATCTCTCATGAATTCTGATGTAACAATTGCAGCATCAGTAAATTTAATAAAGAATTTATATATAATTTTTAAAATATATAATTTTAAATTACCATTCAAAGATTTTTCTATAATGTTCGGTTGTCTAATAATAATTTTAACTTTAATAAAATTTAAGTATTTTAAAAGTAAAAATATTGCAGATATGTTTGGAAAAGTAGAAATAATTACATTAATATTCTCTTTTTTTAGAATGCTTAAGATCTTAGGAATTGAATAAATAAACCTAGAATGATTTAAATTTATTATGTTCTTATTTTTAAAATTATCATAAGAATCTTTAGAGTTTACTACAAGTAGTCTAAGAGAAATTTTCGAATTTTTAAAGTTTTTAAAATATGACCATATTACCTTTTCAGCTCCTCCAGTAGCATAAGAGGGTAAAACAATTAAAGCTTTTTTTTTATTCATGCTAATTATCTAACTTAATTGCTGCCAAAAAGGCCTCCTGAGGAATATTTACATTCCCTACTTGTTTCATTTTCTTTTTTCCAGCCTTTTGTTTCTCTAATAGCTTTCTTTTTCTGGTTACATCACCTCCATAACATTTTGCTATTACATCTTTTCTCATTGAACCTAATGTTTCTCTTGCTATAACTTTAGAACCTATTGCTGCTTGAATAGCAACTTTAAAAAGTTGTTTAGGTATACTATCTTTAAGCTTACTGCATATAGTTCTGCCTCTGCTGACTGACTTATCTTTATGGGTTATAAATGCAAGACTTTCTACAATTTCTCCATTAACCAAAATATTTACTTTATCTAACTTTCCAGATTGATAGTCTGTAATTTCATAATCAAAGCTTGCATAACCTTGACTAATAGATTTTATTCTGTCATGAAAGTCGAAAATGACCTCGTTCAAAGGCAAGTGAAAATTGATCACTACTCTATTACCAGAAAAATTAATGTCTTTTTGTATTCCTCTTTTTTCAATGCATAATTTTAATATACCTCCTAAATAACTTTCCGGGGAAAATATTGTTGCATTTATCCATGGCTCACTAACTTCTTTTATCTTAGTTTGCTCAGGCCAGTCTGCTGGATTATGTATCTCCAAGA
The DNA here is from genome assembly GCA_002691245.1 of Rickettsiales bacterium. Classification (GTDB taxonomy): domain Bacteria; phylum Pseudomonadota; class Alphaproteobacteria; order Methylaequorales; family Methylaequoraceae; genus Methylaequor. The sequence continues at coordinate 7,635 of NZHH01000008.1, forward strand.
CTTCTTCGTTAGTTTGTAAAACTTTATATACAACGCTAGGCGGAGTAACAACTAAATCTAAAGAAAATTCTCTTTTAAGCCTTTCTTGAATAATTTCCAAGTGAAGAAGTCCCAAAAAACCACACCTAAAACCTAACCCTAGTGCTACACTTGACTCATTTTCAAACGTAAAAGAGCTATCATTTAATTTTAATTTATTTAATGACTCTTTTAAATGGTCATAATCTGAAGCGTCAATAGGGTATAAACCACAAAATACTACTGGTGTACTTGGTTTAAATCCAGGCAGGGGTTCTATCTTATGAATATTTTTACTGCCTACTATAGTATCTCCAACCCATGCTTGAGATATTTCTTTAATATTTGCAGTAATAAAACCAACTTCTCCAGCCTGAAGTTCATTCACTTCTTCTGGTTTAGGTCTAAATACGCCTACTTTATCTATTTGATATTCACTGTCTGAAAGTAATA
>NZHH01000009.1:0-8102 GCA_002691245.1 Rickettsiales bacterium
ATAAGCAAGTTACTCGGGGAGTAGCGCAGCCTGGTAGCGCATCTGTTTTGGGAACAGAGGGTCGCAGGTTCAAATCCTGTCTCCCCGACCAATTTAAGTAGTTTTGGAGAGCAATAATTTTAATTTTAAGGAGAGAGACTTATGTTTAAATACTTATTATTTGCAGTTGTCTTATTATACAATAATGTAACAACCGCCAATGACTACTTTAAAGCTTTGGAACTTTTTAATAAAAAAAAAATTGAAGAATCTATATTATATTTCAAAAATGTAGCAAATGATTTGAATAACGAGAAGAGAAGCGATGCAATGTTTAATATTGCTTTAATTTACGATAACGGATTTGGAGTGCAAACAGATAAGACCAGGGCTCTATATTATTACGAAGCTGCATCAAAATTATCAAATAAATATGCTTTATTTAATCTAGGTTGGATGTACTTTAATGGAGATAACGTTAATAAGGATGTTATTAGAGCGTTTAATTTATATAAACTTGCATCTGATTTTGGTCATCCAAGAGCAATGTATAACTTAGCGAATATGTACTTTTCTGGAACAGGCACTGTAAAAGATATGAAAATGTCTTATAAAATGTTTCTAAAATCAAAAATGAATGGAATCAGTGAAAGTGAATTTTATTTAAAAAAAATATCTGAAACTCTAAAACCCGAGGAGTTGAACCTGCTAAATGCTGAGTTTGATTCACTTATTGAGAAAAAGATTGCTTTACCATCTAGCAACCAGCAATAGTTTTTAAAGATTAATGATAAATTTTAATATTATCAAAAATAAATAATAAGAAATTAGAAAGCAGAGAAGAGTTAAAGTAAATTTTAATTTTTTGTATTTGATAAAAATTTTAAAGGAATAGTAGGTATCCAAAAAGGCAAATAGAAAAGCCAATAAATATATATTCATTAAATCAATAATTTATATTTTGAAAATAAATTTTACAAATTCCTGAAATTTTATATCTTTTAATTATAACTTCCTCCCCATGTTAATTAGAAAAAAGGCGTTTTTTTAGCGCCTTTTTTCTTTTGTACATTTATAAATCTTAATAAATTGTCCTTTATATGTTGTCCATCTGTTTGTGTGTATATTAAATGTGCTTCTTGTATTAAAGATTTTATTGTCAATTATTATTTCATTCTTGGTAAATAATATTACATTGTCAAAAAATGATCCTGAAAAATTTGATAATGTCATTTCTTCTAAGTTTATAATTTTAACAAAACTTTTACTCAAATTCTTATCGTATGAAGTAGACTTTTCTTTGCAGATCAAGAGCAAATCTTTCGATTTAATTGAAAAGCTGACGAAAATCATGATTATAATTAACAATTTTGGCATAGTACATATCTGGCGACCCCGGTACGATTCGAACGTACGACCTACTGCTTAGAAGGCAGTTGCTCTATCCAGCTGAGCTACGGGGCCAGGTCTTTAATTTATATATTAAAGATTAAAAAAATTGAATCATTTCTTTTAATTTATTAAAATTATATTTCTTTATACAATCTGATCTTAAATTTACTTTAGTTTTATACTTAGATCATATAACTTTTTTGTAAGTGGATCATTGAGATTAGGTCTAGTTATGTTAAATGATTTAACAATTTTTCTGAAATCTAATAAATATTTTTTTATGTCGTCTTTATGAGTTTTATGGATGATTTTAACAGCATGCTGATTCCATATAAGAGAAATTTTATATGATTTGTCGCTATTTAGTTCAATGTTATTAATCTTATTTTTCTTAAATACAAAAGGTTTATCTAAGAAGTCAAATTCGTCATCAAATATTTCTATGGATCTTTGAATTTCTTTTAAAGCATCATCTTTGTGTCTTTCGAGTGATTGCTCTATTCTTTTTCTTTCTTCGCCATAAACATTATTGAAAGGATCAATTAAGTCAATCTCAATTTTCTCTTGGAGGTTTTTCTTTATAACCTTCATATTATTTTTTTTTGCAGTAGCATTATAGCAATCTAAAATATCGGGATGAGTGTAATCAGGTTTGAGAGTAGAAATTTTTGAATAAAATTTTTTAATTCCATATAAAGCATCTAAGACTTCAATTCTTTTAACTTTTCTTAATACTTTGATTTTTTCATTTGACCAAAGAAGAAAGATATCAAAATAATTTGTATATATATTGGATGGTTTCCAATGTAACGTAGGTTTGTTTGAGTTATAATTCAAAAAAATTTTTTTTTTTTTATTAATGAGCCAATGCTCAATTGATTCATTTATTTTTTTTACAGCTAACCTTTTGTCCTCTTTAAAATAAAATAAAACCTTATTATTTTTATTCATAACTCCGTAATTAACTTTGAACTAATATAAAATCTTCTTCTTATCATAAAGCTTTATTTCTTCTTCATTACAAAAAAAGGAAATAAATTAATGAAAGATAATATAGAGGATATTATTGTTAACAAAATCATCCAATATGTAGTGACAACTTCTGTACAATATTCTAAATTTTTATCAATATTTTGATCCTCACAAATTTGACTGTTAGTAAAAAGTTGTTCGAGAATATTATTTTCGGAAAAGTAAATTGTTTTAGTTATAATTGTTATCGAAACAATTGATGTTGCTAAAAAAATAAATCCAAAAAGTCCTAGAAAAAACTTTATGATAAAGAACTTCATAATACATTTCTTCAGCTTTTAATTTTATATTCCAACTCGTTGACATTTCTTTGTAATTTATCTTTCAAAGTTTTATGATTTTTTAGATATTTTTTAATGTTTTTACAAAGAACTTTATAATACCAAAGAATTTCTTCAGGAGGTTGGTTGTGATTTTTCCATAGTTTTTTCCCAATTTTATTATGATCGTTTATCATACAAGTAAGGCTATGTAACTTGTCACACATAACAACAAGAAGAGTAGATTGAGATTTTTTTTGCATTGACTCCAAATATTTCTTTTTAAAATTTAACCAGTTCTCTCTATCATAATTTTTACTTTCATGGTCAGAGCATTGTTTAATAATATTGTAAACTTTAACTCCAAACTTTTTTTTAATGAAATTTGATTTACGACGAAGACTTTCTAACTCGAAGTAGTCATGAATTAAAGCAGCAATTGCTTCATCAGTATTTCCATTGTTTTCAATTATTAAATTACTTACGGAGGATAAATAATTAAAGTAGGGAAAACTAATACCTTTTCTAAATTTTTCTTTATAAAAGCTGTATGCAAAATCTAATGCTTTTTTGTAACGAATTGTGTCTATATTTTTTTCCATTGTCATGTAATAATGTGCAAGTGAAGATTAATATCAGTTATATGAATTTTTTTAAACTTTTTTATAAAAATTATTTAAAACTTTTATGTGTGAAATTATGGCTTTTGCATTTCCCTCAATATTATAACCACCCTCTAAAATTGATAAAAGTCTTCCATCGCAGTGTTTATGGGCAATTTTTAATACAATCTTTGTCAATTTTTTAAAACCTAAATCTGAAATTTCAAAGCATCCTAATGGGTCATTTTTTCTACTATCAAACCCTGCTGATATTAAAACAAAGTCTGGTTTAAATAAATTCGCTTTTTTAATCAATATATTCTCGTAGACTTTTATTATGTCTTGGTCAGTTGTTCCACAAGGTAAATGAATGTTGACATTAAATCCTTTGCCCTCTCCAGCACCTTTTCTTTCAGGAAAACCAGTACCAGGATACGCTTCAAGATTGTGTGTTGAAAAACAAAGTACAGTTGGATCATCATAAAAAAAAAGTTCTGTGGAATTTCCGTGATGATAATCCCAATCTACAATTAATATTTTTTTTTTTTTATGTTTAAGTTGAATATACTTAGCTGCAACAGCTATGTGATTATAGAAACAAAATCCTTCATCTTTTCCTGTGTTAAGTGCATGATGACCAGGCGGTCTAGATAAGCAAAATGCATTTTTTATTTCCTTTGTCATTATCTTGTCAACTGCCTGTATACAACCCTTTAATGCAACTCTTGATATGCTTTCAGCAAGTGAGAAGTTTTTTTTCAGGGAGTCTATGTGGATTTTAGAGTGGATTTGATTTACCCAATGATCAACTGAAATATTAAAATGTATTTTTTCTATTAAATTTTCTAATTCTATTTCTTTTAATCCATTGATCGTTTTTTTTATTCTTTCGGGTTGTTCTGGATGGTCATTAGAAAAAATTTTATTAAAAAATATTGGATGAGTGAGAACTAATGTTTTTCTTTTTGAATATATTTTTTCAATTGCATGAGCTATCCAATTTATTTTAAGGAGAGTGAAAAACAATATTTTAAAAGAAAATTGTAAAAACCTTCTCTTACTCATTATTATCGAGTAATTGAATAAATCGACTCATAAGTTGATTCATAAACTTTTTTCATCAAGTTACTTAGTGCCTTTTGGCCTGAGTTAACAGCTCCTTCATGGAGATTACAATCAAAAAAGATATTTTTTTCCCAATTCATGTTTGATGAGATTTCATTAACAATGTTTTTCGAAGAATTCTCTACTTTTACTTTTAACTTTAATGAAATCTCATAAACACCAGTATTTCTGAGTGTTTTAAAATTCGAGATTCCAGAAAAACTTTCGTAAGATATTTGAGAAGCAAAATTACTATTTTCTAATTCATCAGGAGATAATTTCATTTTTGAAATTGAGTAGCCATCAAACATTTTGTCTGATAAATTTTTAATTGAATTTCTAATTGGATTGTCAAAGTTTAAATCCAATGCCCATGATTCACAATCTTCTGACATAATATTATTAATTAATTTAAAATTTTCAGAAGATATATAAATATTGTGATTACCATCAATTTTAGCTGCTTGAAAGTCCGTTATTGGTTGGATAATGTTTTTACTAAAATCTTTTGTACAACTGTTTAAGGAGATTATTAAAAGAATGATTAATGGTTTCATAACGCACACTATATAAGAATAGCATGAGATTGAAAATTTCATAATATATTTATAAAATATGTGAAAAACGATATTTCATTTTTCACATATAATATTCAAAAATTAATCCTGGTTTTTGAAAAACTTAAATCCCCAGCGATTTTCAGAAACATCCCATACTCGCCTGGTTTCTCCAGGTATTTTGATAAGCATATTGTTAAATTTTATCAGATTTTTAGTTAATAACATACTTTTCACTCCATTGTTAAAGTTAATAGGCATGTACTTTTGACGCATGTACTATGCGCCACTTTTAAACCATGTGGATGGAATCTTAAGGTATCATTTTTTACTAAAAAATCAATTAAATCTTTTTATTTTAATTTGGCTTTTATAGAAAACAAAATATTAACTAAAAATATATAAAACTTAAATGATTCATGAACAAATACGCTTACTATTGCGAATATAATAAATATATTTATTATAGTCATAGATTAAAGTTCTCAATAAAATCTGAATCAAGTTAAATTTCTAGTGAAATGGTTATTTTGATTAGATAAGAGAAAAGTTTAAGGGAAGAAATGAAAAAAATATTTTTTATTACTTTATTTTTATGGACATTTTTAGAATCTGGAGAAATAGATGGAAAGGGTGTTATTTGTAAATTATATGGTGATACTATAGGTTATTTCTTTGAATCAGGAAGGGCGTATGAATATAAAGTTGAGGGAGGAATTGAAAGTCTTGAGATAAACAAAAAGGATATAGGAAAATATATGACTAATGAAAATTCAATTTTCATCAACGAAATAAAAATTAATAGAAAAGATTTAAGTTTTCAAAAATACTCTTCATTTAGAGGTGAGTGCAAGGCATTTGAGGATTTTAAGTCATTTGAAAAAGGATTCGATATTAAAAAATTGACGGAAGATAATAAGATATAAAATGAAAAATTTTGAATTAACGTATGCAGCTTTTTTATTTCCTGCAATCCCATTGATGATGTTAACCTTTGGTAATAGGTGGATAGCAATCAGTAAGTTAATAAGACAAATGCATTTTGACTTTATAAATAAAAAAAAGGGTAGAGGAGAATCAGCAGAAAAGTACCTAACTCAAATAAAAATCCTCAATCTTAGACTTAAATATGTCAAATATATGCAACTTTTCTCAACTGTTGCATTTATTTTGAACTTATTAACTATTTTTTTCAGTATGTTTTTTGTTTATCTTTCTCCTTATTTATTTTCATTAGCATTGATTTTGTTTTCATTTGCGTTACTGATTTTTGTCATTGAAATTAATTTAAGTAGTTATGCTCTTAAAACTCACCTTGAAGATATAGAAGATAACAAAACATGACTACAGTTGCGAAAAATCAATTAAAATTTTCTTGAGTTTTTTTTATTTAATATTAAAAGACTATTATGATTAAACTTTCTGAATTAACTAAATTTAATATATTTTCTATTGTATTCATAATCTTCTTTTCATTTAATACCAATTCAAATGATTTTAGTTCAAGAGAAAATTTTAATAAGTTACTTAAAGGTTTTTACAAAAACGACATTTATAGGTGTAGTTATATTAGTAAATCATGGAGCACTGGGTTTGAACAATTTCCATATGGTATGGTAATTAATAGTGGTGCCTTTAAAAATATTCTAGTCTTCAGAAATAGAAATGTGATTGGCACGTTATGGCCAAATATTGGCGAAATATCTTTAGATAGAGGAGTAAGAAAATACCAATTATGGAAAAAATCAAAAAATGAAGAATTTATATTACTTAATTCTGATTATTTAGAGGACTTAAATAGTGCAGATATTGATTTAAACGGTGAGTTGGTTGATGAGTATAAGACATATTTTGATGAAGAAGGCTTAAAAATAAGTATAAAGCCATGGATTACAGATTTTTATAGTTGTGTTTTAATTGATTCTTCAAATTTTGCAAAGAAAAAGCTAATTGATATTTTTGTGAATCAAAATGACTATGTAAAAAAAGATTTTGCTTACAGAGAGAAGAACCCAAGCTTATTTAATAATAAAATTGAGTTGTTACCTAATTAATTGTGGTAGATTTGTGGTAGTATATGGTAATAAAGCTTTATATATCTCTCTAAATCCCCTAAATTAAGCGATATATGCATTTTGTATTGAATGTTCTGTTTTTAAATCATAGGTTATAATATGAATAAAATTAACTTAGGTATTGTTTTAGTAATAATTAATTTAATTATCTTGATTTGGCTTACTTACAGAATTGAATCGACCAACTCTTCGTTGATATCATTGAGCAAACAAATAGAGGATATAGACGAGGATATCCATGGGTTACATGAATAACCAATAACCAATAAACTAAGAAAAAAAATTAGACTTTTAAGTTAACAGCAGAGTTTTTTCCATTTTCTTCTGCAATCTCAAATGTGATTTCCTGACCTTCATCAAGGCTTTCAATTCCAGAATTTTTTAACGCGGTTTTATGAACAAAAACGTCCTTAGAACCGTCTTCTGGCTGGATAAAACCATAACCTTTTTTGAAATTAAACCACTTAACTTTACCTTTTATCATTTTTTTCCTTTTCTTAAAGTGAACTTAGGGTTTAACATACCTAAGCGTATTAAAATAAACTGAATTGATTCTGAATGATATTTCAAATGAGATATAAATTTAGGATTCAACAACATTTTATTTATAGATACTTAAGTATACCCTTTATTTATGTAATTAGATAGTTTTATTAAATAAAAAAACAAGAAAAAAATTATAAAAAATTAATTATGTTCCACCTTGCTTTTACTTCAATCAAGGATCTACTGTTACAAGGTGGAAAATTAAATATAATATTAAATTTTTAGATTTAAATGATAATAAGGTTAAATATATTAATTATTGCGATTTTTATACATTATTCTTCAATATCAAGAGGTGGTGACTTTTGTGAGGTTGAAAACTTATTAGAGAATAAAGATTTATCAAATAACTGTTTTGATAATCAATTGCTTTTTAGCTACATTAATTTTAAAACTAATAAAATCAATCTTAAATACAAATATGATAAAGAGCTTAATTTAAAAATTCCTGTAAGATTTTATGTTGAAATTTATAATTTTATTGAGAAAAACTGTTATAAAACAAATACTTTAAAATGAAACTACACCCCCCACCACTTTTGAAATTAAGCCCAA
>NZHH01000010.1:0-11700 GCA_002691245.1 Rickettsiales bacterium
ATGATTGGTAAAATAATCTTGAAATATATATTCTTCACCATTTTTGGATTTTGCAATTAAATCTGTTTGACTTCTTGATAAATGTGCCTTAGGAAACCAAGATGGGACTCCCTCAATATCTAAACCATTACTTAAGATTAATTGTTTAAATAATTGAATTTGTTGATTTATATTTTCAACAGGTTGTTTCAATATAGCCATTTGATGTATTATTTATCGACTACAGATATAATAATGTCAAGCCATAAGAATTAGCCAATGTTAAACTGAAGGTATAATTATTTTATCCTGTTCCTAAAAATAGCATTGCTCCACCATATATAAAACCAGTTAATAAAAAAATCACGAATGTATAACCCATAATTTGCCTCATATGAAGGCCTGCAATTGCAAGTAATGGTATAGTCCAAAATGGTTGAATCATATTTGTCCATTGGTCACCATACGCTACTCCCAATACAATAACATATGGCTCAACATTTAAATTTTTTGCAGCTTCTATCATTACTGGACCTTGAACAGCCCATTGACCACCTCCAGATGGAATAAACATATTAACCAAACCCCCAGATAAAAAAGAATAAAAGCCGAGTGTTTCTGGTGAGGATATTTGCGAGATTTTTTCTGCAACCACATTAATCAGCCCAGTATCTGCCATCATACCCATTATCCCAGCATAAAAAGGATATTGAAGTATTATAGGGCCAACTGTAATGGCAGCTTTGTTTACTAATTTTACATAATGGATTGGGGAATTAGATAATAACAATCCAATACCCAAGAACGTCCAACTAACCAAATTTAAGTCTAAAGAGAAGCCCTTTTTATAAAAGACATACAAAATAAAAAACAACAAACAAAAACCAACAAATAAACTAATAAATCTATTATTTTCAATTATTTGAGCGAATGTTCTATTATCATTTGTAAGACTATTTTCATCATTATTTTCAGTATCTACTCTAAAGACATTAGGATCAATCTCATTTATTTCAGAATCATTGACAGGTCTCATCAAGGGGTTAACTACTGTTATTATTATTAAAGTAATTACTGCCAATGTAATATTAAAACTTGTAAAAATTGTTTCAGTAACAGGAATAATGCCTATTTGATTGATTAATGAATGCCCTTCTGATGAAACGAATAACGCTGCTGAAGAAGAATACCCCATATGCCATATTACATAACCTGAGTATGCAGATGCTACTAGAAGCGGATAATGTATTCTTATTCTTTTTTTTGAACACCCAATAGCGACAAATTTTGATACTATTCCTCCAACAATTAAACCAAAAGACCAAGCAAATAGGCTTGCAATTCCTGAAATAAATGTAACTAGAGCATATGCTTGAATCTGTGTATTTGGATAGGATCCTATTTTAGATAAAGTATTTTCGACTGGTTTAGTATGAGCAAGAGCATGGGCTGTAATCATTATAATAGTTATTTGCGCTGTAAATGTAAATAATTTGGGAAGACCATTTCCCCACGCCTCTAAGACCTCAACAGGAGTAGAGTCTGTGTTAACTAGTGCTAATATAAAAGTTAACACAGACAATACTATTACGAAAATAAATGCATCTGGATAAAATCTTTCAACTAATTTAACAAATGGTTTGGATAAACTGTTAAAAATTCCAAGTTTTTGTGATGACATTTTCTTATTTAACTTTTAATGCAATAACCTTTCCTTCAGCCATTATTGGGATGATGATAAGGTTTTTATCTAAAATTACCTCATGATCAGCTGCACCTTTTCCAACTTCGGCTATTACTTTAAATTTTCCTTTTTTATTAATATTATAAAGCTTTGCACCAGTCCAATCAGTAACGTAATACGAACCTTTACCATCCGGCTCTATACCATCTAAATTACCAATTGGTTTCTTACCTAGATTTTTAATTTCTTTTGTGTGAATATCGATACTTTTTAGGCTTCCTTTTAACTCTGGAGTTCCCCAGCCTTCCATAACTGCTCCCCAGCTTCCCACAATGAGGTTACCCTCTTCATCATCAATGTGAATTCCATTAGGTGCTAAACCTGGACTATAAAACCAAGCAGGAAGTTGTCCGAATTGATTTAATCTATAGATAGTATCATTATATGTATCCCCGACATAAACATTACCGTATTTATCATGAGTAACGTCATTCATGCACACTGAACCATACCCCTTATATTTATTTGTAACTTTAGCGGTTGCAATATCAACTTCTACTAACTCGTCAATATCTGCTATATATAACTTATCCTTACTAATTGTAAGCCCTTTGGGAGCATTGAGTTTATCGATCCATTTTTGTTCTATTACAGTTCCATCAAGACCAATTTTGGATATATATCCGGTACCATCTTTATTAAATGGATGATCTGTAATATTTGAAACATACAGAACATCATTTGTTGCATCATAAATAACCGATTCTGGTAACTCAAAAATCTTTTCTGTTTCCCAAACTGTTTCAACATGTCCATCAGAATGGGCACTTTGATCTAAAAAATTAAGCGAAAAGATCGCAAGTATCATCAATAACTTTTTCATTTTTACTCCTTTTATTGTTTTAAATTATTAGGCATTGATAAATCTACTCCTTTTGATGAGCCTGAAGAAGGCCACCTTTGAGTAATTGTCTTTCTTTGAGTGTAAAATCTTACACCATCTGGACCATATATATTTAGATCACCAAAGAGCGAGTTTTTCCAACCTCCAAAACTGTGATATGAAGATGGAACAGGCAAGGGAATATTAACACCTACCATGCCAATTTCCACTTGTTCTGAAAAAATTCTTGCATTTTCACCACTACTTGTAAAAATGCAACATCCGTTACCAAATTTGTTGTTATTTATTAATGTAATTGCCTCAGAAACATGATTCACCTCCATTACCTGCAGAACTGGCCCAAAAATTTCATTTTGATAGGATTCCATACCTGATTTAACCTTATCAATAATAGTTGGCCCTAAAAAATATCCATTTTTAGAATTTTTCCCTTTTAATGAATCCCTTCCATCAATTATGATAGCAGCTCCCTCTTCCTCAGATAATTTAATATAATTCCTAACAGAATCTAAATGCTCTTTTGATACGAGTGGTCCGAAACTATTAGAATTTAAATCATCCAAACCAAATTTAAGTTTTGATACTTTTTTTTTTAGACTGTCCATAAACTTATCTTTAACTTCTGAAAAAACAACAGCTACAGACAATGCCATACAACGTTGACCTGAAGATCCAAATGCTGCTGATATTAATTGATCGGTTGTATACTCAATATCTGCATCAGGTAGTATTAAAGCATGATTTTTGGCCCCACCTAATGCCTGGCATCGTTTTCCAGAAATAGCTGAGGATTCATAGATACTTTTTGCCACAGGAGTTGAACCAACAAAGCTTACAGCTTTTATTCTTTCGTCTTTAATTAAAGTATTAGCAACAGTTTTGTCTCCGTTTAAAAGATTAAGCAAACCTCTAGGTGCTTTGGTTTCATTGAAAAGCTCAACTATAAACATCGAACCAAGAGGATCTTTTTCAGAGGGTTTTAAAATAAATGAGTTCCCAGTAGCAATTGCTAAAGGAAACATCCAAAGTGGAACCATAGCGGGAAAATTAAAAGGAGTTATACCTAGAACTGGTCCCAAAGGTGAAAATTCACTCCAAGAATCAACAGATGTGCTTATGTTTTTATTAAATTCACCTTTAAGAATTTCACCAATTCCACAAGCATACTCAACATTTTCGATTCCTCTACGCACCTCACCGACAGCGTCATCATGTACTTTCCCAAGATCTTCACTAATAAAATTAGCTAATTTATTAATATTTTTCTCAAGTAGCACCTTATAATCAAATAAAATTGATGCACGTTTTGCAATTGAGTATGTTTTCCATTTTTCAAAAGCCTCGATGGAGCTATTCAATGTTTTATTGATAGTTTCTGAGGAGGCATTAGATATTTTGGAGATAACTTGACCGTTTACTGGATTAAAAATCTCAATGGATTTTCCAGATTCAACAACCCTCTTCCCATTAATAATATGACCTAAATTTTCTGACATATGATATGACTATATATATATTAATTTGCATTTCAATTCAGAATTAAGAATTATCAGATTGCAAAAAAGCATTTTAAATTAAGGTTTTTCAGGTTAAGATTAAATATGTTTAATTGGGATGATTTGAATTCCTTCCTTACCCTTTCTAGGTGCTCTAAACTAAAACTAGCATCTAAAAAATTAAAAGTTGAATCTACAACTATTGCAAGGAGAATTTCACGCTTAGAAAGCAGTCTAAAACTTGAGTTATTTTATAAATCACCAAAAGGTTATCTATTAACTGAAAAAGGTTCAGAACTTCTTAAGTATGCAGAAAAAATAGAAAATGAAATATATGGAATAAATTTTAATTTTTCACAATCAAATCCAAATATAAGAGGAAAAGTAAGATTAAGTGTTGGTGAAGGTTTAGGAGTTGAAATTATAAGCAAGTATATAAATAAATTTTACAATAAATACCCTGAAATAGAAATAGAATTATTAGCCGATACAAGATCAAGAAGTTTGTCTAATAGAGAAACAGATATCCTTATATCTCTATCAAGACCTAAAAAAGGAAGATTATTATCATGGAAACTTTGTGATTACTTTGTAAAGTTATATGGTTCTAAAAATTACAGTAAAGATATTGAAAGTATAAAAAATACTAAAGATTTAATAAACCACAACTTTGTAAGCTATGTTGATGAGTTAGTTGAGTTTCCTGAATTAAATTATCTCAAAGAGGTTAATAAAAATCTATCAGTTGTTTTTTCAAGCAATAGTCTGAGATCGCAACTTCTGGCCGTAAAAAATGGTGTTGGTTTAGGATTACTTCATTCATTCATTGCAAAAAAAGAGACCGGATTGCTTGCGATACTACCTGAAATCATAAATATAAAAAGAGAATATTGGATAGTTATTCATGAAAATTTATCAAACTTGAGGAGAATTAAAGCTGTCACAAATTTTTTAACAACAATATTAAAAAATGAAAAAAAGAATTTGTATGAGCTTTAGTAAGCTTTTAAATTTATTGTTAGACCGTCATACGCAGCTTCACAGTTTTCTGGTAGTAATGAATTAATATGTTCGTAATCGACTTCGTAATTCATATGAGTTAAGACCGTCCTCTTTGGCCTTAACCTCTCAATCCAGGTTAAAACTTTTTCAAAATGAGCATGAGACTTATGAGGTTTAAACCTCAAACAATCCACAATCCATAAATCTAAATTTTGTAGTTGAGCGAAGACTTGTTCACTTATGTCAAATACATCTGATGAATAAGCAAAATTATCTATTCTAAATCCAGTTGATTCAATAAAGCCATGATCTTGCTGAAAACTTAATATTTCCAAATTTTTTATTTTGAATATCCCATCTATCTCATTGGGAATTAAGCAGGGTTTATAATAAAAACCATTAGCTTGAGGAGCTAATTTTTCAAAAACATAACCAAACCTTTTATTAATTTCTTCAATATTTTGTTTTGTTGCGTACAATTGTATATCTTTATCCATAATTACATTTAGAAATCTAAAATCATCAATTCCGTTAATATGATCTGCATGACAATGTGTTATTAAAACTCCATCCAGATTTGTTAAATTTGCATTTAATAGTTGTTGTCGTAAATCTGGTGTAGCATCTATGAGTAATGAGGTATTTGAAGTTTCAATTAAGATAGACGATCTTAATCTTCTATTTTTTGGGTTGTTAGGGTCACATTTACCCCAATTATTTCCAATCGCTGGCACACCAGAAGAACTTCCGCAGCCTAAAACTGTTATTTTAAACTTCATTTTGTGCTTTTGAAAAAAGTTTAAAAAAGTTTTTTGTTGTTACTTCTGCTGCTTTTTCAATCTCAATGTCTTTGATTTGAGCAATTTTTTTCAAAGTAAAAAGAGTATTTGCTGGTTCATTTCTTTTTCCTCTGTAAGGAACTGGCGAAAGATATGGGGCATCTGTTTCTACTAAAATTTTATCAATTGGTATGTAATTAACAATTTTTCTTAAATTATCATTGTTTTTAAATGTTATTATGCCAGAAAAAGATATATAAAAGTTATTATCTAGTGCACATTTTGCTAAATTCTTATCTGAAGAAAAACAATGAATTAGTCCTTTAATTTTATTTCTTTTACCAAACTTATTTAAAAAATCAATTGTATCAGAATCAGCGTCTCTTGTATGAATAATTACTGGAGTATCGGTGTTTGATGCAACTTCCATATGTGTTTCAAAATAGCTAATTTGATTGGTCCTATTATCTTTATTTCTAAAATAATCTAATCCAGTCTCACCAACACCAATTACTTTTGTTTTTGACAGGTTTGATTCCAACTTTCTCTTTAAAATTTCGAGTTCACTTGATTGAAATGAGATTGGAACATTATTAGGGTGAACTCCTGTTGAACACCAAATATTTTTATAGTCTTTCGTAATTTTATGAATTTCTTCAAATTTATCAAAATTAACTGAAATACTTAACATATAATCAACATTATTTGATCTTGCATTTTCAATAACAAACTGAATGTCTTCTTTAAAATCGATGAAGTCTAAATGACAATGTGAATCTACAATTTTATTTTTCATATCTTGGAAACAGTTGTTTCGGGTCATTAATAGTATGGTTTTTTTTAACAGAAAATTCCAATGATAAATTATCGAACTTTCTCTCAGAATTCTTTATGTTTAATATGTCTAAAATATTCTTTGCAGCAATAGGAATAAATGGTTGTAAAATTATTCCAATAATCCTGAAACATTCAATCAACATTGACAAATCTCTTCCTGCTTTTTGAGGGTTTTCTTTAAAAGTATTCCATGGTTGAGAGCTATCCATAAACTTATTTAATTCATCTATAAATAAAAAAATATCCTCTAAACATTTACTAATATTAAAATCACTCATTTTTTTATCGATTATTTTTATTAAATCATATCCATTTTTTAAACATCTATTAATGTTACTAGTATCGTCTTTAACGGAATGAGGAATTATATTATCGAAATTTTTATTTAAAAATTTTACAACTCTTTGAACTAAATTACCCAAATTATTGGATAAATCAGCATTCACTCTATTAATCAAAGAATCTACTGAAAAATCACCATCATTCCCCAAAGGGACTTCTCTTAAAAGAAAATATCTAAATTGATCTAATCCATATTTTTCAATCATATCATTTGGGTCAATTGTATTGCCAATTGATTTAGAAATCTTTTTACCTTCATTTGTCCACCAACCATGCGCAAAAATAGTTTTGGGTAATTGATAATTAATAGCCATTAACATAGCAGGCCAGTATACAGCATGAAATTTCAAAATATCTTTTCCTATTATATGAATACAGTTTTGCCAGAATTGCATATTTTTTTCTTCAATGTTAGGGTAGCCAAGTGATGTCAAATAATTAGTAAGAGCATCAATCCATACGTACATTATATGATTTGAATTGCTAGGAATATTTATTCCCCAATTAAAACTTGTTCTAGATACTGACAAGTCTTTTAATCCTGATTGAACAAAACTTATTACTTCGTTCATTCTTGATTTTGGTCTTATGAAATCAGGGTGTTTTTTGTAAAATTCTAATAAATTTTTTTCCCATCGAGATAGTTTAAAAAAATAGCTTTCTTCTTTAATCCATTCAACTGGGCTACCGTCTTGAGTTTTATAAATTTTCCCTTCTTTTTGCAACTCTTTCTCTTGATAGAAAGATTCATCTTTTACTGAATACCACCCTTCATAAGTTCCTTTATAAATTTGATCATTTTCGCATAATTTGTTCCAAAAATAACTAGCTGATTTTTTATGTCTATCTTCAGTAGTTCTTATAAAATCCGTATTATCTACTTCTAATCTAGTAGTGAGTTTTTTAAAATTTTCAGAAACTTCGTCCACGAATTGTATAGGTGACTTGTTCGCAATTTTAGCAGCTTTTTCAACTTTTAAACCGTGCTCATCTGTACCTGTAGTAAACAATACACTGTCACCCTTCAAATTATAATATTTTGAAAATGTATCACAAATTAAGGTTGTATATGCATGACCGATATGTGGAAGATCATTAACATAAAAAATTGGAGTTGTGATATATATACTAGCCATCAATATTTGTTGTTATGTATTCTGTAAGTAGATAATGAAGTTCCTTTTTTTTGTCTATATTTAAATCTTGCTTGAAAAAGTTATCTAATTTATTGAAGAATTTTATAATTCCTTTAATTGCTATTTCATTATTCTGATTATTTATATATTTATTTTTTTGAAAGGTGTATATACAGTTAATAATGATTTTAAAAAATCTATCATAATCAGGTGCAACGAAATTATATAAATCTTCAAATTCCAGATAATTAAGTTTTTTTCTTTTTACGATTTTTTTAAATTTACTCATAACAATCTGCCCATCTTCACTAAGAAAAAGCAACATTTTCTCAATACTACCTCCGAATAATTGATAGTTCTCATCTAAATTAATATTTGATAAGTCAATATTGTTTATTTGGCAATATTTTCTCATCTCGTTCAAAGTTAATGTTCTAAAATCTATTTTTAAACATCTCGAAACTATTGTTTTAGGAATTTTCTTAAAATCGTGACAAATCATTATTATGACAGTATTTTTTGGAGGTTCCTCAAGAGTTTTAAGCAAAGCATTAAATGAATTAAAATTTAAGGAATCTGCATTATCTATAATAATAAAACTTTTTTCATTTAAATTTGAGTTTGTTAGTGAAACTTGATTTATCAATTTCCTTATTTCATCAATCAGAGCTGGTTTGTTTTCATCATCATTGATTTTAAAAACATTTTGTTCGTAATTCATTTTATTTTTAAAAATATTATCTATAAAACTCATAGCAGTTGTATATTTACCAATTCCTTTTGGTCCACTGAAAAGGAGTGTATGAGGAAAACGATTATTAAAGTTTTTTAATAAAAAATTCAATTGATCATTATGTGCTATTATTTTTTTTTCTTTATACATAGCTACAATGCATAGGGTAAAAGTTTTTTAAAGTAATGCTTTGAATTGATAATATCGACTATCTGAGTATGTATTTTTTTTTCAGATTTTTCTCCGTTTATCTTGAATATTTTTTTGCTCTTCTTTTCAAGATTTATAAAATTTCTTCTAATTTGTTTATGAAATAAAATATTTTTATTTTCAAATTTTGTCTCAACTTTTTTATGATTTAGGCTTCTTTCAATTCCTAGTTCAGGTTTTATATCAAGATATATCGTAATATCAGGCATTAAATTAAAAGCAAAATTCTTATGAATAAATTTTAATTTTGTTAAAAAGTTTTTTGAACTCGATTGATAAGCAAACGTTGAGTGAATAAATCTATCACAAATTACTGTTTTTTTTCTCAATGATGGTATTATTACTTTTTTCAAGTGATCATGTCGCGCTGCGTATATAAGAAGAATTTCGGAATCTACCGTTAGATCAAGTTGGCTATTGTTTACTAAGATTTTTCGTATTTTTTCAGAAAAAACTGTTCCACCTGGTTCTCTAGTTAGCATATTTTCTTCGTTAATTTTTAGAAGGGAATTTGAAAGTAATTTACATTGAGTTGTTTTACCAGAGCCTTCGCCACCTTCAAAAGTAATGAATTTTTTCATTTCACGTTGAATATACTATCACCAAGTAAAATATATTTAAAATTATAATAAACCTTAGAAAAAAATGACATTTTTTTTACTTCATCTTTTGCTAGTAGTACGTACTTTTTTAAAATCTCATTATTTTTTTTTTTAATTATTAGTTCAGCTACCTTTTGATCTTTTTTAACTGGAGCAATGATGGGTGTGTAGTGCTTAATGTGATAACTTAAATTTTTTTTTAATCTTTTGGGTACAGTTATACTTATTTGATCTTTAGAATATACACCTACATTATTTTTCTTACCCCCCCATACTTGAAGGTTTGATATTATTTGGTTTTCAGCAAATAGGTTGATATTTTTATATTGATTGAATCCAACTTTTATTAATCTCTCCGACTCCTTTCTTCTATCTTTATTAAATTCTAAACCATTGAGAATTAATACTAATCGTCTATTATTTTTTTTTACTGATGCAACAAGTCCATATCCACCAAGAGATGTATGACCCGTTTTTAAACCATCTGCATTAACATCACTAAACAACATTGGATTTCTATTTAATTGTTTTATATCGCTGTATGTAAATTCTTTTTCAGAGTAGTAATGGTATAAATCAGGAAAGTCATCTATGGTTCTAATCGTTAATTGTAACAAATCATTAATTGTTGTTAAATGCTCCGGATCTGGCCATCCAGTTGAATTTGTAAAATTAGAGTTTTGTAATCCAATTTCTCTTGCGAGAGAGTTTAATTCTTCAGCAAATAATTTTTCACTTCCAGAAATTCCCTCAGCGATAGCTATGCAAGCATCATTGCCAGATTGTACAATAATTCCCCTAATCAGTTCTTCAACTGTTACATTCGTATTAACATTTAAAAACATCTTAGAACCACCTTTTTTCCAAGCCTTTTTACTTACAATAAATTCATCTGTTAATTTAAGTTCACCTTCACTTATTTTCTTAAAAACATAATAAATAGTCATTATTTTACTCATTGAACTGGGAGACATTAATTCATCAGCATTTTTTTCGTAAATAACACTTTTAGTCTCATAATCATAAAGGATAGCTTGTTTTGCTTTTGTATCCAGTGATTTGGAATCTTTAAAAGAACAAAGAATTAAAAAAATAAATAGAAATTTAATCATCTAATTAACTATCAAATGACTAGTAGTATATCCAAGATCAAACAATTTATTTTTGATCTTTTCTGCTAAATTAATATCAGTGATCGGCCCTATTCTAACTCTATATAAATACTTTTGATTTATAAATATTCTTTCGATATAAGCCTTGTATTCAGAGAGTTTTTCAGTTAAAGATTTTGCATTTCTATGATCAGTGAATGCTCCAACTTGGATTGCAAGTGGTTTATCTTTCAGTAGTGGGTTGTTCTCTATTTTATTTTTATTTAATTTATTATCTTCAATATTTTTTTTGGTAATTAACGAATCATCTGAAATATTTTCTAATTCGCTTTTTTGTATTTTTTTTATTTCAGCTGATTCTACTTGTGAGATCTTTTTTTTACTAATTTCATGAACATATTTTCTTGATTCTCCTTCTAAGATTTCTACTTTTACTCTAGCCGTGCCAAGGTTTACGAAACGAAGTTCTTGAGCAGCTTTTTTTGAAAGATCAATTATTCTGTTACCAGCAAATGGTCCCCTATCATTCACTCTTACTTTTTCTAGGATCAAACCATTATCTAAATTTGTCACCTTGACAATAGAAGGCATTGGTAGTGTCCTGTGGGCAGCGGAAATTTCATTTTGATTGAAAATTTCTCCATTAGCTGTTTTTTTTCCGTGAAAACCAGGACCATACCAAGATGCAATTCCAATTTCTTCATAGTCGTAATCTACTGCAGGATAATACCATTTACCATAAATTTTGTAGGGGTTTCCAACTTTGTAAACCGGTTGTTCTCCCCAAGAACCAATTCTTTTCGCTGAATTAACGAGAAAAGTAGTTTCTGAACAACCATTGATTAAGAAAATGATGATTAATAAATATAAAGTTTTTAAAAAAT
>NZHH01000011.1:0-8397 GCA_002691245.1 Rickettsiales bacterium
CCCTCCAGCTAATAGCTTATTATACGGCTCTATACAAAGGGACCGATGTTGATCAACCTAGGAATCTGGCGAAATCTGTGACCGTGGAGTAGTTCGGAAGAGTGTTTTTATTGAAGAAAAGTTCTCTCAATATCTCTGTTTTACTGTGACCATTGGGTCGAATGATCTCTGTGCAGAACAACAATACACTGAAGAACAACAACGCAATCACGATCTCATAAAATCACTTCACGATGGTGGTATGGGATACAAAAAGATTGCAGATTATCTCAACGAACAAGGCATCAAGACTGCAAGAGGAAACACTTGGAAGAACACCCAAGTTTTCTCTGTTCTCAAGAAATATCGTCAAAGATTAGACAGGATTAAGAATGTCCGTCAGTTCGATCATGGAATAGAGATTGGTAAGTTTGAACTGAAATGGATAAAAGATTCCGTATAGGAACGTTCTCTGGAGGTTTGTCCATTACTTGATAGTTATTTCTACTTTGGGGATACTCATTCTGAGAGAGAATTACAATCGTAATTGGAAAAGTTATGGAATAATTTTCTTGTCCGAATTTTGATGGGGTAGTTTTGCAAAAAATATGACTGAGAAATTGAGCGAAAAATATACAAGATTAAGTTCAGAATGGTCATCGACCAATAAAGGAAAGTTAGATGATTACAAACCGCAATCAAATAAAAAATTTGAGTGGGTTTGTATAAAAAACAAAAAACACATTTGGGTTGCATCATTACAAAGCAGAACGCAGCGAAAGTCTGGATGCCCGTATTGCGCCAAACAAAAGATTCTGCCGGAGGAATCGTTTGCTGACACCAATACGGATGCATACAAACTCTGGCATCCAACAAAAAATGACGCTGATCCATTTACACTTTCACCACGCTCCAGTGCAAAAAAACATTGGTGGATGTGTTTGCAAAATCCAAAACATGAGTGGAAAACAACAATTGCTAGTGTTGCAGGGGGATCGGGATGTCCCTTTTGCGCAGGTCAAAAAGTGCTGAAAGAAGAATCGTTTGGTTCAAAGTATCCAAATTTTGCAAAGTTCTGGCATCCAACAAAAAACAGTCAGTCTCCTTTTGAATTTACAACAAAATCGGAAAAGAAAGTTTGGTGGATTTGCTCTAAGAACCCAGATCACGAATGGGATGCGTCCATTGCATCTATCGTTAATGGGGGAGGGTGTGCATTTTGTGCTGGCAAAAGGGTTCTCAAAAGCGAGTCCCTTGGATCTCATTATCCTGAATTGTCCAAAGAATGGCATCCCACGAAAAACGGAAAACTAACTCCGTTTCTTTGTACTAAAAGATCAAATAAAAATGTCTGGTGGCAATGCCCAATAGATCGGGACCATGTCTATAAACAAACAATTTACAAACGGTCAAGTGTAGGTGTTGGGTGTCCATTTTGTTCGGGTAAAAGACTTACCATAGAACGGTCATTAGCATTGATTGACCCAGAAATGTCGATGGAATGGCATCCAACAAAAAATAATGAAAAGACCCCAGAAACTACCTTTGCGAATTCAAATAAAAATGTTTGGTGGCAGTGTCTGAAAGAACCAACTCACGAATGGAAAACATCACCAAATAGTAGAAGGGGATCTTCACAAAAAGGATGTCCCTTTTGTTCAAACCAAAGAGTGCATGAAACGAATTCTCTCCCAAATTTGCACCCCAAAATTGCAAGCGAATGGCACCCAACCAAGAATGGTTCAAAGAGTCCGGATCAGTTCGTTGCTGGGTCGGCAGAAAAAGTTTGGTGGCAATGCTCAAAAGAACTCGGACATGTATGGAAAGTAGAGATACGAAATAGAACCTCTGGGAGCGGGTGTCCATATTGCACTCGCCAAACATCATCTCCCGAAATTCGAATTTATGCAGAATTACAAAGCATTTTTAAAATTGTAGAAAATAGAATTAAAATTAAGGGACTCGAAGCAGATATTTTTTTGCCAGAGTCCAAAACGGTAATTGAATATGATGGTGCTTATTGGCACCGGGAACGCAACACACATGATTTAGAAAAAAATGAAACCTTTGAACAGATTGGATTTCATATTCTTCGTGTCAGGGAAAAACCTCTCAATAAACTGAGTGTCCAAGATGTTATAGTTTCTCCTGAACAACTTTTGAAAACAGACATTGATAAAATTTTAAAAAATATTGTTGGTCAATGCTCACCGTTGATTCAACGAAAAATTCACAATTATCTGGAAGAGAAACAATTCAAGAATGATGACTTATACAATAAGTATTTAAGTTATTTTCCGTCTCCATTTCCTGAAAATGCACTCTCAAATACCCATCCAGAAATTGCCGCAGAATGGGACTACACCGCCAACTTTCCACTTACACCCGCTAACTTTACTGCGGGAAGTAATAAAAAGGTTTGGTGGATCTGTGATAATGCATCTCACAAATGGCAATCAAAAATAACAAATAGAAGAGCGGGTAAAGGGTGTCATTTTTGTAGTGGTCACAAACCAAGCAAAGAAAATAATTTGGAGAAAAAATATCCTGAATTACTTGAATTTTGGCATCCTACAAAAAATGGTGAAATTTTGCCTTCAAGTCTGTCACCAAGTTCTAACAGAAAAATTTGGTGGAAGTGTTCACGGGGTGCTGACCATGAATGGGAACAATCTGTAAATGGAAGAATTAAAAACGGCAAACCCTTAGGGTGCCCATTCTGCGGAAATAAACGCATATCAAAAACTAATAATCTTGAGCATCTCCACCCAGATTTAGCAAATGAGTGGGATACATCAAAAAATTTGCCACTTACCCCTGACAAAGTAGTGCCAGGCAGCAGTAAAAGTGTTTGGTGGATATGCAAATATGACAACCGGCACCGTTGGAAGACTCGGATTAATCATCGGAGTAACGGCAGTGGGTGCCCATACTGTTCTGGAAGATTAAAAATTTAGGATATGATGTTAAATCATAGAGTACATTCACAAACTGACAACAAAACCTGTAAATTTGCGTCGAGGGAACACTTGGAAGAACACTCAAGTCTTTTCAGTTCTTAAGAAATATCGTGCAAGACAAGAACGAATTCAGAATGTGCGATTAAGGGAACATCCCATCGAGATAAGTAAATTTGAACTTCAATGGATTAAAGAGACTGCATAGGGAAGTTCAATTTTGACCCTCTAGAATTTGGGGGGGGGGTGTCTCTTTTACATTTATAGATTGTGACCTCTGATTTACTTTTTGGGGTATCGGTGCTATCGTTTTGAATAGGAAAAGATTAGGTAATTGAATGAGTTATGTAGACCCCATACTTGCGAAACTGTCTACTCAGAACCTTGAGATAAAGGACATAAGAGTCGCATTGGATAAACACTACGACAGACTTCGTAGGTTTATTCGTATGGTTACCAAAGGTGATGGAAGAAGTCTTATCGTCAATGGTGATGCTGGTATGGGTAAGACCGAATTTACCTCAGACATCATCGAGGACTATGCCGAACAAACGAAAACAGTATGTGGTTTCTTAAGTGGAACTCTATCTGCGGTGGACTTGTAAGCGAGACTTTATAACCACCGTAAAGAAGGACAGGTTCTTGTCATCGATGACACGGACAAGATTCTAGAAAATACAGAATCCCTCGAAGTCCTTAAGGGTGCATTGGACGGTAAGAAAAATCCAAGACTGACTTGGGGTAAAGCATACTCAAGTCATCTCAATAAAATGAATGTTCAGACTGAATTCGACTATCACGGAAAAGTGATAATCATCACGAATAAGATGTTGAGAACGGCACCAGATAAAAACCCAACAATCACTCAACAAAGAGTCCAACCTCTAATGAGTAGGGTTAATTATTTCAGAGCAGGACTTCCAAGTAATGAATGGAAGATTGAAGCAATCAAGATGTTTGCAGATGAAGTGAAGTCTGCATTTTCAAACGATAGGTATGAGTTGAGATGTGCAAGACATATCCAACTTCATGAAGAAGATAAAATCCAACCACCAGATAAGGACTCAATCACAGACGCACAAAGAAGAGTCCTCTACGAGATTATCGAATTCATGCATCAATATAGGGATGACCTTAGAGAGATTTCCTTCCGAACTGTTGCGAACATCATCGAGATAAGAAACCAAGAACCGGATTATTGGGAAGATATGACACTCGCAAATCTGGGGATTTAGTTTTGTGTCGGATAAGAAGTCCTTTTTCAGAAGAGAAGAAGTAGAGTCCAAACAAGTTCTTTCTGACTATCAAAGACTCAAACTATCTGAGTCCAGAAAGGGCAAACCCCCAGGCAACAAAATATCTAGAGAAGTGTGGATTGAACGATTTAAGTCAGTTCACGGTGACAAATACGATTACTCGAAGTTCGATGTAGATAATCAAATTTTCATTTGTTCAATTCATGGTGAGTTCAGACAAAATAGGAAAGACCATTGGAAGGGTCGAGGTTGTCGGAAATGTGGTTATGTTGTCGGTGGTGCAAAGGGTGGAAAGACCTTAACAGGCAGGGTATCTCCAAAACGATTATCTCAAGACGATGTGATTAAACAGTTTAGGTCAGTTCATGGTGACAAATACGATTACTCAAAAGTCGAATATGTGAACACGAACACAAAGGTAATTATCATCTGTCCAATACATGGTGAGTTTCAACAAATCCCAAAAACACATAAGTCAGGGATTGGTTGTCAAAAATGTGGTTTCCTAAAACAGAGTGAAACTAAACTTAGGAAATGATTTCTTTCGGAACTTCGTTCCTCAAGACAAATTGCAATGCAATTTGAAACTTAAGATATTGTATAGATTAGAGATTCTAAAGGTTTTCTTTCTGAAATCCACAATGTGATTATACACCTAAAAGTCTTTGAAAGTCAAGTCATAAATCTAAAAAAGTGTAATAAAATCATATACTTAACTTGTTTTGAGAACAACTATCTCTTCTTAGATTTCCAAGTTCCACCGTATTGATAAGACTCTGGATATGAGGACTTAACCTCATTCAAACATTTGCCACAAAGAAATACCCAATCCTTAAGTTCTTCATATCGACATCGATAGAGGACTTCTTTCGGTTCATTGCATCTAAAACATTCCTTAGTTCGAACTCTCATCCTTTTAATATGGTGTCGTTTTTAGGTTTACCCATGTCTCACATGGGTACAGTCTCAAGACACATTTAAATGATACAGATATATGTCTCATTAGGGTTATTTCTTGACAAATGAGACACGAATCTATAGAGTCTAGACTTCAATGAGACACTATTGGAGTTTATGATGAAATACGGATACGCAAGAGTTTCAACCTCAGACCAAGACCTAGAAGTGCAGAGAAACGCATTGTTAAGTTTTGGGTGTGATACTGTCAGAGAAGAAAAAGTCTCTGGTACGTCTTTAAAAGGTCGTTCCGAACTTACAACTCTTCTGGAGTTCTTGAGAGAGGGTGATGAATTAGTTGTGACTCGAATTGATAGACTTGCAAGGTCTATGAGAGACTTACAGAACATAGTTTATGACCTAACAGAAAAGGGAGTACATTTATCTGCGACCGAACAATCTATTAATACCAGTACTCCAGAGGGAAAATGTTTTCTGGATATGTTAGGAGTGTTTGCAGAGTTTGAGACAAGACTACGACACGAAAGACAAATGGAGGGTATCAAGAAGGCAAAAGAGAAAGGTGTCTACAAAGGGAGAAAACAGACTGTGGATGTCGTAAAAATCAAAGAACTTGCATCAGAGGGTCTAATGAAGACAGAGATCGCAAAAAGACTTGGTATCGGCAGAGCAACTGTCTATCGTGCATTGGGAGATTAGGTATAGGTAAACTTTGACCCGACAGAGTGATAGGGTAAGTGTTTCTGTAGGTATGCGTTTCTGATAGAATATAACTATTAGAATTAAGTACTTTAGGAACAACATCTAATGCATATTTGTTACTGGAAATACATATCAATTTTGCTTTTAGTTTTAACGTTCTCCAACGCATCAGCAGAAAAGAATGTTAAGATGGAAAAGTTGGAAGAGTGGAGAGAGAATGAATGGATTTTGGAATCCATTATACAAGATACTGTACATGCTTCCGTGAACGGAAAGATAACTCATGGGGACAGACTAAGAATAAGATTTAAAAAAGGTAATTGCGATTTGCCTAATATGCTAGCATCTTTTTACACCACAACTATTCCCCTTGGAGAGACAGTTCTAGAAGGGAAAATAATAGATGCCAAATTTTTAAATTATCCAATGAGAGTAAAAGTGATTCATGAAATGCCTTTTCTTTTAGGAAAGACTTTGCTAATCGACCTTGGTTTTTTACCGATGGATAGACTTAGAACATTTTTTGGCAATGCCAATGAAGTTACTTTGAAAATAGAAGGTAATTCCTCATTCCAAGTAAAAGATTACTTTGATGTTGATTTTAACACTTGGTCTTTGTTTAAGTTTAAAGAGTCTATCGATAAAGCAAAAAAAGTATGCGAAGAACTAGGTTAGATTACATTTCTAGAAAATGGTTAGGTTGGGCGTTATTCCTTTACGCTCTAAAGACACTTGTATTCTCACATGTTTTTGCATCGGAGTTACCAAAATGCCCACCTGACGGACCTTATCATAACTGCTTTGGAACATATATTTGGGTTTCTGGGCATAAAAAGGGTGATAAATACATAGGAGAGTTTAGAAATAATAAATTTCATGGGACAGGCACTTATTATTTTGCACCCAATACAAAATTTGTTTTTTCTGGGAATGTGTATTCAGGACAATGGAAAAATGGAGCAAAACACGGATTAGGAACTTACACTTGGTCTGATGGTGAAAAATATGAGGGTCAATGGAGGGGTACAAGGTTAGGTGGAGTTGCAGAAGGCGATGGTGTTTTTACTTGGAAGGATGGAACTGTTTATACTGGTCAATTTTCAAGAAAGGGTCCTGGTAAAAATGGAAAGCATGGACACGGTAAAATAGTATTTAAAGATGGAAGAAGTTTTGAAGGAAGATGGATAAACGACTTACCCTCGGATGGTATTTTAACAGGTAGAACAGGGCAAAAAATTTCTCTTGATTATGGATGGTATAGAGGAAAGTTTAGAGCGGGAAGAGTATATAAAATAAAAATATCATTTGAAGGGGGAACAACATTTATTGGGGAGGTTGATAGAAGATATAATCCAACTAAAGGTAAGTTCTTCAGTAAGTCAGGACAAGAAATTCAACCAAGACAATTTTCAGATTTTTTTGGAAAATCTGCATTCTTTGAATAATTATTTTATTCTATTTAAAATAGATTTATCAAATACCTCCAAACTAAAATCAGACCATACCTCTGGATAGTCTCTTTATAACTTATCGTCTTTAAGATTCTTCTTTTTCTCTTAGTTCAGTGATTGTCTCATAAAGATAGAATTGTTATTATTTACGAAGTTGAGATAGGAAGACTTTTTGAAAAATATAAAAAAAAGAGATTTTATAGCGACACACACTTTTCATTCGCCCAATGCTAGAAAAGCATTCTTTGATACTGTGAAAGATAGGAAAAAAAACTCAGACTGGTGGGGAAATGAAATTGCAGAAGTTAAAGAGAAGTTTCTGCTTGCATTAAAACACAGAAAGATCCTTGATAAAGTAGATATAGAAAAGGATCAGTCCACGGATTATGCATTAATGTTACAAATTTTCTTGGGGAAGGGAGACTTCTTTTTTTGTCATTGGAAAGCAATAGATGAGCAAGCAATTATAGACAGACTAAGTGTAGCGGGTTTGGAGCAATTCATAGTAACCATGGCAACCCCAGTAGATTTTCCAAAAATGAATTTAGACTTTCTCCAACCAATGATAAATAAACTCAAATAATATCATCTAAATAATTCCCAAGGATAAAAAGAATTTTTGCAAACAAATGAAATGGGTTGTAATAACAAAATATCGTCATGAACAGCAAGTTCCTGAAGGGGAGAACTGGTTCAACTTGATATCAGAAATAATTCGACCGGGTGCATATGATGTAGATCAACTATTTTGGTTTAAGGTAGATGATTTTCATCATCGCTCAATTACGGTATATCCCAATAGAGAAACCTTCGAAAAAATGAAGGAAGATCTATTAATTTATCGAGAGGAAATGAAAAGTGCTGGCATTGAATTGGTTGAAATGGAGGAGGGACCATTTTTAGGAGGAGTTTAAGATTTAGGTGTCAAAGATTTTTTCTTTAGGTGAGATTCTCAAACATATTAACCAAAGTTTTATCCACCACCTCCAAACTAAAATCAGACCAAACCTCAGGGTATTCTTTCTCTAACTTCTAATCTTTCTGTCTTTTCTTCTTCACAATTGAATGAACATGATTACCTTTGAACTTCTTTCCACGAACAGATAGATAACCTTTCTTGTTTAACCAATCTGC
>NZHH01000012.1:0-14880 GCA_002691245.1 Rickettsiales bacterium
ACCCTCGCCAGTTCCATCCCTTGCAATTGATGTTAATATAATTTCACCTACACCCCTAGACTGAACTTCCTCAGTCCAGTTTTTAACTTTTTTAACTGAGGTTTCTCTTCCATAATCATAAAAGCAATAATATTCACCATTATTTTTTTTATTAGCCTCAATAGATATGGATATTGTCGAAGAGCCAAAATTTTTTACTGCCACGTCTAAAAATCTAGGTTTTTTTATTGCTGCTGAATTAATAAAAACTTTATCTGCTCCATTTTTTAAAATTAATTCTATATCTTTAAGTGTCTTTATTCCACCACCAACAGACAAAGGAATAAAAACATTTGATGAAGTTTTGTTTATAAATTCTAACAAATACTTTTTTTCATACAAACTGGCTACACAATCATGATAGATAACCTCATCTGCACCATCTTCATAATAATGTTTAGAAAAAAAATCAGGATTACCTAGAACACGTAAACCTTCGAGATTTATTCCTTTTACAAGATTTGGACCTTTTATATCTAATCTTGATATAATTCTTTTGAGAGGCATAATGTTGTTAATCTACTATTTTATAAATTAAAAAAACTTTTATGTATATTAATTTTTTTAGATGAGAATATTGCACTTAAATTTTTCATCAAAAGGTGGGGCTGGAATTGGAGTGTTGAGATTAAATGAGGCTTTAAAAGAAAATAATATTGATAGTTATATATTAAATTACGATGAATTTATTGAGGATAAAAATATAAATTTATTTTTAAGAATTTTTATAAAATTTAATTGGAAAATTAAAATTATTTTTAAAAAAGTTTTAATTAAACTTTTTGTGAGGTTACCTAATAAAGAAAGTATATCCTTAAATTTTTTTAATAATTTCAATCTCAAAAAATATTTAAATAAAAATAAGTTTGATTTGGTTCATTTACATTGGATAGGAAATGAAATGATTTCTATTAAAGAAATATATTCTATAAAGGTTCCTATTATTTGGACAATGCATGATATGTGGCCATTTTGTGGAGCAGAGCATTTCACCAATGAAACAAGACATCGAGAAGGTTATTCCTCTGAGAGCAGGTCAAAGAATGAAAAAGGTTTCGATCTAAATAAATTCATCTGGTGGGAAAAAAATAAATTTTTAAAAAAAAAAAAAATTAATATTATTTGTCCTTCTTTATGGATGCATAAAGAGGTTATCAGAAGCTCTTTGTTTAGAGAGAAAAAATCAGAAATTCTACCTTATATTATCAATACTAAAAAATGGGATTTTAATTTAAAAACAAACAATAGGGTTGTAAATTCAATGAATAAAACTGTTATCCTTTTTAGTGCCACAAGTTCTGTTAACTACCGAAAGGGATTTAATTTTTTAGCTGAAGCAATAAATAATTTTTTAGACCACTCTAAATATTATTTGTTGGTAGTTGGCGATAAACCAAAGAGATTTGAAAATGTTAAGATTGAAAAAAAGTTTTTTGGTACAATTGATTCGGAAAAAAAAATAAAAGATATTTATTATTCCTCAGATATTTTTGTTATGCCGAGTTTATTTGAGTCTTTTGGTCAAGTTTTTACTGAAGCCGGATGCTTTGGATTGCCTTCGATTGCATTTAAAAATACTGCTGCAAGTGAAATAATAAATCATAAAGACAACGGATATTTAGCCGACTATAAATCGTCAGAAGACCTAGCTAATGGAATAAAATGGGCTAATTATGCAATTAATAATAATAAAGATTTTAAAAAAAATAATAGAGAAAGGATTATTAAAAATTTTTCTTATGAAAATAAAATTGGAGAATATGTTGATTTTTATCAGAAAATAAAAAAATTAAATAACTCCTAAATTAGCTAAATTTTTTTTTTGAATTTTGTAAATTAGGCTTTGTGCCAATATCTATCCAATTTTCATAAATTGGGTAAGCTATAACTCTTTTTTTTTTTTTTCTAAGCTTTTCTAAAAAGTCAGGCATATCTTCTCTATTTTTATCTAAAAATTTAAGTACTTTTGGACTTAAAACGTAAATACCAGTGTTAATATTTACTACAAAATTTTTTTTTTCTTCAAAACCATAAACTTTACCATTTTTTATCTTAACAACCCCATATGGATTTTTTTGCGAAATATTTCTTGTGACAACTGTTGCGTCAGATTTATTATGATTATGGTATTCAAGTATTTTTGAATAATTTACATTTGAAATAACATCCCCATTCGTTACTAAAATTGGTTTTTTATTTCTTACAGTCAAATCTCTTAGTCCTGCTGCGGTTCCTTTTGGTTTTTTTTCATAAAGATAATCTATCTTAACTTCATGTTTTGTCCCTTTTTTAAAATATTTAGTAATTTTATTATGTAAATAATGAATACATATTATAAAATTTTGGAATCCA
Source organism: Rickettsiales bacterium (assembly GCA_002691245.1). Taxonomy (GTDB): domain Bacteria; phylum Pseudomonadota; class Alphaproteobacteria; order Methylaequorales; family Methylaequoraceae; genus Methylaequor. The sequence continues at coordinate 2,392 of NZHH01000012.1, forward strand.
TTTTTTTTTGCATTTAAGATTATGTGTTCTAATATTGGTTTATTGCCTATTTTAAGCATTGGTTTAGGTGTTCGATTTGTTAAAGGTCTAAGTCTTTTTCCAAAGCCACCTGCCATTATTACAAACTTATTTGATAAACTTGTATTAGTTACTTCCTCTAAAAGATGAAGTCCTACAATTTTTTTTAAATTATCTATTACAGGCATATGCCGGACCATTTGAGTTTTCATAAGAACTACAGCATCCTCGTAACTTCTGTTTGGGCCTACATAAATAGATTTTTTATTAACAATTTTTGTCAAATTGTCATTTAAATTCAAACCTTTGATCAAACCTCTTCGAATATCTCCATCTGTAATTGTGCCTAGGAATTTGTTTTTATTATCTACTACCATGATAAATTGTAATTCTGTAGAATTTAAAAGTTTTATTCCATCTTGAATTTTCTTTGATTGAGATAAAATTACCCTTTTCCAAACATTTTTTTCCATTTTAATCTTCAATGGCTCTTAATAATTCAAACGCTTCTGCAAACTTATTATTCGACTGAGCGCCCCTTATGCTCGCTAAAGCCTTTATACCAATTATACTTCTTGGGAATGGATGTTTTTTAATTTCTGTTTTATAAATTTTTGCTATTTTAATTTTTTTATCTATAAATTTATCAATATTTACAAAATAATTTGGTATAAAACCCTTCTTGTTTTTGTGAGTTGTTAAACCATATTCTGTTTCGGAGAGTGTCTCGTATGAAAGTATTCTTTTAATATAAGGATATCTAAAAACTTTAGTGGTAGCAGAGATTGCTTGAAACACTTTTTTATGATCTGTATGTGCATCGCTTGGGTGAGGTACAAATATTTCATTGGGTTTAAATGTTTTAAAAATTTTAGATATTTTTTCTATTAAAAATTTAAGATTTATATTATCAAGCTCACTATTGGCTAAATCTAATTTAAAAACTCTATTAAATTTGTATGATTTACTTACTTTATTTATTAACTTATTACGTTCGTTTACTATTTTTAAATTTTTATTATTTGAAGATATGTTTGTGACAATAAGCCATGCCACTTTATTTTTTGTATTAATTCTTCTTAAAATTGTACCTCCTACACCTAAAGTTTCATCATCAGGATGTGGAGCTATAATTAATGTTTTCATAATATATAATCATTAGATTTACATTTTATTGCAGGTGTTGTTTTTAAAAGTTTTAATGCATTATTTCCACATTTAATTATAGGTTTTTGATTCATTTTTTTTATTACCTTTCCAGGCTCTATTTTTAAAATTGACTTGATAATTTTAGCTTTAATTAACTTATATTCTCTTTTTTTATAATAAAAGGAAGCACCAGGATATGGGTAAGAAAGAGAATTTACCAAATTAAAAATTGCATTTGCATCCATTCTCCAATCAATGACACCGTCACTATAAGATCTTTTTCTCAAAATATTTCCTTTATTTTTATTTTTATTTTTTTGTATTAAGAAATTATTATTCTTTATCTCATTCAATACTTTAAATAATTCATTGAGCTGTGAAATGGCAATTTTTGTTATTTTTTTATATAATGTAAACGCTGTCTCATTATTACTAATTTTAAAGTATTTTTTTAAAATAAATTGACCATCATCTGGATTTTTATTCATTATAAAAAAACAAGATGCTGAATTTTTTAGTTGTAGAATTATTGACCAAATCAATGGATTTCGTCCTCTGTTGTTGGGTAAATCTGAAGGATGATAACCAATAGAGAGAAAGCGTGGTAATTTCAAAAATTTATCTGATAATAAATTTGGCCAACCTATACAAATGATAAAATCAGGAGATTTTTTTTTTACCCACTCGGTATTTTTCATATCATTTATATTTTTACAATATAGATAAGGAATTCTATTTTTTTTTGCAAAGAAGCTTAGGTCACAAAAATCAGAATTAAATGAAGATTTTTTTTTGGTACATATCCCAACAATATCAATATTTTTTTTCTTCATTATTGCAGTAGACAATTTTAAAGAAAATTCTACACATCCGATTAATACAATTTTTAATTTATTCATGATCAACAAAAGGTTTTTTGATTAGATTTTCTAAGTTTTTTTTTTCAATTATTGCTAATATTTTATTTTCTGTATTTATTTTAAAATAAGGATTTTTTATTTTCTCTATACTTTTTTTAAATTTCTTTGAAATAAGTTTTTTAATTGATTTTGCTATATCTTTTTTAATAGGTTTACAATTTATTACTGATTTAGATTGAATTCTTCCTTTTTGTCTTTCTCCAATATTTATTGTTCCTTTTTTAAAAGAGGACGCTTCAATAATTCCACTTGATGAGTTTCCCATTACTCCATCACATAAATTTAATGTGTCAAAATACTTTTGTTTTCCTAATGATTTAAAATAATAGATATTTTTTCTTAATTTTGCAAAATTTTTTAATTTATATATAATCTGATTGTGTTCTGTGTCCATATTTGGTGCAGTTATAATAAAACAATATTCTTTAAATAGTTTTATTGCTTTTAATATTTCATCAATATGTTTATTAGTATTTTTTTGTAAAGTAACCGGATGGTATGTTACAATTATATTTTTACTTTTCGTTTTGATATTTAATTTTTTTTCTAATTGTTTGATACTCGCAAAACTTTGATCTTTAATTGAATTCAAGCCTAGTGCTCCAACATTATAAATGTTACTTGGATTTTCCCCCATTTGAATTATTCTTTTTTTATATTTTTTGTGAGAAACAAAATGAAGTGAAGAAAGTTTAGTGACTGCATGCCTTATTGAGTCATCAATTAAACCTTCTGTACTTTCTCCCCCGTGTAAATGACAAATAGGAACATTATTAATAACTGCTACAGATGCTGCTGCTAAAATTTCAAATCGATCACCAAGAATAATTAATAAGTCTGGGTTTATTTTTTTTAAACTTCTGCTAAATTTTTTGGCAAATTCTGAAAAAAAAATAGAGGATGCATAAGAGCTATCATCAGAAATCTTTATTTTAATTTTTATGTCAATATTAAGATTATCTTCATATAATTCTCTATACGTAAAACCAAACTTTGATGAAAAATGAGTGCCACATGCTATAATTTTTGTATTAATATTTTTTGATTTTTTAAATTTATTAATTAAGTCTTTCAACAATCCATAGTCAGCCCTTGTAGAGGTTAAAAAACAAATTTTTTTTTTATTTTTTTTCAACTTGCTTTATCTCCATAAGAAAGGGCTACTAGGTAATGTAATTGCTTGCTTATAAATTTTTTCAGTTTGACTTAAATTCATAGATTGAAATTTATTATATCTTTTTACTAAATGTATAGGTTTCCAAATTGATCGCACAAATATATTTTGTTTTTTAAATAAAAATTCTAAATTTTTTTTACTAATCATTTTATTTTTTTGTATAATAATAGTATTTAACCAGTAGTTTGAATTTAAATTTTTATGAGGAATCAAAAGTTTTATATGATCATCTTTTGAAAAAATTTTTTTATAAAAAAGAAATAATTTTTTTTTTTTTTCTTTAAATTTATTTAATTTATTAATTTGTGATATACCTAAAGACGCATTTATACTGGGCATTCTATAATTATACCCAACATCATCGTAGTCAATTTCTCCCTTACGTAAAGTTTTACAATTAGTTGCATAGTTAAGACCTTTTTTAAAAAGTTTCTTATTTTTAAAAACTATAGCCCCACCTCCTCCTGTAGTTAATACCTTGTTTCCGTTGAAACTAAATATACCAACTTCCCCAAATGTACCAAGATGCTTATTTTTATAAAAGGATCCAAATGCTTCAGCTGCGTCTTCTATTAATTTAATATTATATTTTTTAAGTACTTTTACCAATAAATCCATATTACAACAAAGACCATTCAAATGTACTAAAAGTAAAAATTTAATTTCTTTTTTTGTTTTTTTATTAAAAATTTTATTATTTCTTTTTAAAGTTATTTTTCCCAAATAGTTATCAAGTTTAATTATATCTGCAGATAAATTTTCAGGATTTATATCAATAAAATGAGGATCTGCTTGATTGTAAATTATTGCATTGACTGTTGATACATAGGTTAGTGAAGGCACTAATACTTCTGTATTCTCATTAACGTTCATCATTTTTAATGCTAAATGTAAAGCTGAAGTTCCGTTGATGGTTGATATGATATTTTTATTTTTAACAACATTTGAAATTTTTTTTTCAAAGATTTCAGTATATTTTCCATAAGTAGAAACTTCATTGTCACTTAAAGCTTTTACTACACTTTTTATATCGTCCATGTGTATACTTGGCTCGTGAAGATAAATTTTTTTATCTCCAAATTTTTTTTTAATAGTAGATATTTTTTGTAAAATTTTTTTTTTCACTAAATATTAAATTGATTAGGATCAAATTTTTTTAAATTTTCTTCTTTTTTATACCATTGAATTGTCTCGTAAATTCCTTTTTTAAAACCAACCGCACCTGAGTAATTAGGTTTCCAATTTAAAAGTTTTTTTGCCTTTTTATTACATCCCCAAAGCCTATTAACCTCGCTTTTGATTGGTCTAATTCTTTTATTTTCCCTCCGTATTTTTTTTTTGTATTTAGTTAAATTTTTTATGACTTTTATTACATTATTTATTGAAATTTCATAACCACTAGAAATATTAATGGTTTGTCCAATAATACCTTTTTTACTTATACACTTAATAAAACCCTCTACCGTATCTTTATAAAATGTAAAATCTCTTATTGTAGAAGTATTTCCTAATTTAATGTCTTTTTCTTTAAGAATTTGTGTAATAATTGTTGGTATAATTGCTCTAGTTGATTGTCTTGGTCCAAAAGTATTAAACGGTCTTATTATAGTAAGTGGAATATTAAATGATTTATAAAACGACATAGAGAGTTGGTCCGCTGAAATTTTGCTTGCTGCATAAGGTGACTGTGCATTAAGTGGATGTTTTTCATTAATTGGAACGTATTGTGCGCTCCCATAAACTTCGCTTGTAGAGGTCACAATTGTTTTTCGAATTTTGTTTTTTTTTACAGCTGCAAGCACATTAGTTGTACCAATTACATTAGTGTGAATAAATGAGGAATAAGATTCATAGGAATGAGGTATAGATATCAATGCAGCTAAATGAAACACAATCTGATGACCTTTGATAGCTTTTTCTAAAAAATTAGAGTCCCTAATATCACCATGAATAATTCTCAAATTTTTATTTTTACCTACATCATTTAACCAGCCAGTAAATCCAAATGAATTGTAGTAAGATAACGCTGTAACCTTATAGCCTTTGTTTAGTAGTTTTTCAGTAAGATGGGATCCTATAAAACCGTCCGCACCAGTAATAAATATTTTCATAAAATAGCTATAACATAATGAGTTTTAATTTATAGTATTTTTACAAAAACTAATTCAATATATCGTTAAATCTAATAAATTCATCTTTAAGAATTTTTTTCTTTAATTTTTTTCCAATAATTTTTTTTATATCAAATCCTGAAATTCCTTTATTTGGTCTCTTCAAGCAAATACTATCATAAGTAATTTTCATTCCTTTATCTAAATCTTTAGAAGCTACAACACTTTTAACAGAAATATTTTTAATTTTTCTTTCATCAGATTGACATTCTTTTTTCGCTATTCCTAAGATTTTTTCAGTACTACGTATTTTATCAATAAATTCTTTTAATTTTTTTGGGTTTAGGGAAAAAAAATGATCTGGACCTTTCATGTTATTATCTAAAGTAAAATGTTTTTCTATTACTTTTGCTCCTAAAGATACTGCTACTGTCGAGGCTGTGTTACCTAATGAATGATCAGAAAAGCCGAAAGTTGAGCTTAATTTTTTAAATAAAGGCAAACAATTAAGATTTAAACTTTTCTCATCCGCTGGATAACTAGATACACAATGCATTAAGATTACATTCTTTTTGTTATATAATTTTAGACATTTTTTAATTTCTTTAAAAGAAGACATTCCGGTTGAAATAATTATTTTTTTTTTGTTTTAGATAAATATTTATGTAAGAAATAATCAGACAAATCAGGGGAAGCTGTCTTAAAAAATTGTATATTCATTGAATTAAGAAATTTAGCTGATTGCACATCAAAAGGTGTAGATATAAAGTCAATATTTATTTTTTTACAAAATTTACTTAATTTTTTAAAAATATTGTTACTCATCTCTAACTTTTTCAACATCTCATAATGAGTTACTTTTTTTTTAAAATTTTTTTTTTGATAGCTCGCTAAGGGAGCATTCTTTACGGCCAAATTATCTGCCTTAAATGATTGAAATTTAATAGCATCTGCTCCAGCTTTTTTAGCAGCCTTAACTAGTTTTTTAGCAAAATTATAATTACCATTGTGATTTACACCTGCTTCAGCAATTATATATACTTTCTTAAAATTTATCATACTGGAATAAACTTAGGTTTTTAATATATTGTATTGATAATAATACAAAATTATAAACTTTTTACTCAAATTTCTATGAAAAAAATAATAATAATTGGGTCAGGATTTCATTCAAAAATAGTTTATGATGAAATTTTAAGACTCAAGCAATTCCGTGTTTTGGGATATTTGAGTAACGATCATAAAAATAAACATGCAATTAAAAAAATTAATTTTTTAGGTAAAATTAGTAAACTTGGAGATATAAAAATTAAAAATATATTTTATGTTATCGCAGTTGGACAAGGTGATATAAGAAAAAAAATCCTAATAGAAATAAATAAACTTAAAATAAAAGTTAAATGGGCAAAAATTGTTTCAAATAATACAATAATTTCACCTAATACTAAAATAGGAAAAGGCAGTGTTATAGTCTCTGGGTCAATTATAAATGTAGGAACTAGAATCGGTGATCATTGTTTGATAAATACTGGATCCTCCATTGATCATGATAATAATTTTAAAAATTTTTCAGGTTGTGGTCCGCGTACAATAACTGGAGGAAATGTAACTGTAGGTGAAAAAAGTTATATTGGATTAGGAAGCGTAATAAAAAATAACATTAAAATTTATAATAATACCATCATAGGTGCATCATCTTTAGTAATAAAAAATTGTAAAAGTAATTCCATCTATTTTGGGAGACCAGCAAAAAGAATTAGAGAAATTAAAGATAATGAAAATTATTTGAAGTAAATAATTTAGTTATAACCATTATTTTTTGACCAGGCTTTTAAAATATTATTGACTTTGTTTTTAACAAGCAAATTGGGAGACTTTTTATAATTAGTATCTTTTAAATTTATTTTTCCAGTAGAATCTAGCTTATTAAGAGTTTCAACATAATGAGTTTGGAATTTGTTTCTAATCATAACCTTGAAAGTTTGTTTTGGGAAAAAACTCTCAGTATAAATATCTCTTTTTTTTAAGTTATTTCCAGCTAAAAAACTAGGTAATCTTCCATCATATTTATTATAGTCATATTTTATTTTTGAAAGTTTTAATAACGTTGGTAGTACATCAACATTAGAAGTCAATTCTGTTGAAAATCTTTTTTTTATATCTGTTCCAAATAATAGCCAGGGAACCCTAGTTTTATCTGAAGATAAAATATTATTTTTTTTTGAGGCATATGAGTGACCATGATCTGTAACAATAGTGCATATAAAATCTTTATTCTTATCTTTCTTGAGATAATCAAATAATATTCCAAGATATTTATCTATATAACTCATTTGTTTATATAAAATTTCTATCTTATTTTTATTAAATGCCTCATTCACTGATTTATTTTTTGTTTTTTCTACATTAAATATTTTGAATGGCTCTAATTTTGACTGAGTATAATATGGTGGATTAATTTTAGTATAATGATGTAAATCATTTAATCCTAAAAACATAAAGTTATTGTATTGATTAAATGTTTCTAAATGATCAATGGTTTCAAAGACTGTTTCCTTGCAGTCAAGATTTTCCTTAAATACTGTTCTATCAAATCCATTTATATAACCGTATAAAGGATTTGATCTTTTTCCTGAATTAATTTGGTAAGTTAAAAAATTATTTTTTTGAAAATATTCTTGTAGAAGTGTATTTTTCTCATTTACATTGTGATGATAATCAGGATGAAATATACCATGATTATGAGTATATTTACCGGTTATAATTGAAGCAAAACTTGGTAATGTCCATTCAGCGGTTGCATAATTTTTACCAAATACCACCCCACTATTTGCCATAGAACTAATGTTTGGAAAAAATTTTAAATTATTTGTGTTACTTTTATCAAAAATGAAACCATCTATAAAAATCATAATTACAATTTTTTTTTTTGATTGGAATTATTTTTTTTTGAAAACAGTCAGAGCAAATGAATTTTTTTTTGGAAGATATTATGTTTGTTCCTTTATCTAACCTTATAATTGAAAATCGTTCAGGTGAAAGAGTAAATAATTGTTTTTTTTTTTCTTTTTTGATTTCCAATTGAAGATTGCTACTCTCAAAATGAGATAAAATAAAAAGATCATTTTTTCTTTTTATGTTAATCTTAAGTTTCTTGGATATTATTTTAGATTTATATATTTCGATAAAAAACAAATTAAAATTTTTAAAAAAACTTAGAAAATTTAAAACTGAAGGTTTTTCAAAAGAGGTATTATAAAACCTTACAAAATACCCCTCATTTTTTTTCTTGTTAAAAAGTGGTTTAAAATAACCATTAATGCTCAAATTATTATTATAAGGAAATCTAAGTATTTCCCTAAAATCTCCTTTTTTTGAAAACAATACTTTATAAAAAATATACTTAATATTTATATAAATAAATGGAAATTTTTTTTTGAAAAAATTATTAAGTTTAAATTTCATAACAAATTTAAATTTTTGAGATCAAGTTTTTTAAAAAAGGAAGATTTATTATCATTTATTAACACTTCTGTTTTAAAATTTTCATAAAAAATATCTTTTCCGACTACATTCCTCTTATTCCTATAAGTTTTATGATTCTTTTTAACTGTATCAAATTTTATTCTATTTATTTTAACCACTAAAATATTGTTCTTCTTACATAAAATATTAATTTTTTTATTTAAATAAACTGATGACGCTATTGGAAACTTTCCTGAATTAATTATAATTTTTGATATTCCAAAAATTCTATTTATTTGAATTTCTCTATCTTTTTTTGAGTAATTTAAATCTTTACTAATTAGTTTTCTAACTATATCGCCATCAACAATTACAGAATTATTTATTTTTTTTTGTAATTTTTGTGAAACAAATGTTTTACCAGATCCTGATAATCCAAAAAACCATACTCCATTTATCTTTTTTTTCATTCTTATATAAAGTCTTTTTTTTCAATAATAGAAACTGAATTTGCTCTTGAGTTCTTTCTTGGGAATATTAAGCTGATTAAATATGCATATTTATTTTTAATAAATATATTTTTTAAATTATTTTTAATATTTTGGTAAAAAAAATTGTCTAAAGATTTTTTTGGATATTTGACTAAAGAAGCATGTACATCTGTTCGAAGGCTTAATTTTTTTATCATGTTTTTATTTTCTGTAAAAAGAAATAGTTTATGAAAGTTTTTATTAAAAACTTTTTCATAAAAATAACCTTTTTTTGAAAAAACAATAATAATCTGATTATTAAAATCATTTATTAAATTTTCAATTGATAGTTGGTCCTTAATTATATTACTTTTAAATTTTTTTCCTAAGTATCTATTTATCCAATCAAGTGCATTATACCAATTATTAGATGTTGCGGTCTCGTCACTTAGCATTATGTAATCAATTTTTTTTGATAAATAATAATCAATATTTATAACATCACTTTTTGTGGGTGTTTTTTCTTTAATTAGAGAATTTAGATTTTCTGTTGCGATGATTGATGGTTTCCCAAAAGTTTTACAATCATTAATAATTTTTTCTGAGAAATTTGACAAATTTGCAATACCCACTTCTGCAGAAAGATCACCTCTGTCAATCATAATAGCGTCACTATTTTGAATAATGTCTTTTCTATTTATATATCCTAAAGAATTCTCTAACTTTGATACAAATAAAAACATTGGGTATTTTTTTTTTAATTTTTTTAATATTTTTGAATCTTGAATAAAACTTAAGCCAATACAATCAATTTTTAACTTCTTAATTTTTTTTAGATATTTTAGATAAAGTTTTTCTTGAAGTGAATTATTGTAAATTGCATTTGGTATATTTAAACCCTTTTTTGAAAATAAATCAAAACTTTGAAGAGATTTTCCAGATAAAATATTTTTTTTTAATGAAATAAATTTAAATTCAAAAGCACCATCAGATAAAGAAAAAAAACTAGGTTTATTTGTAATTTTGGGTAAAGGATTTGACAGAGGTATTATTTCTTTTCCTTTATTTAAATAACTAAATCGTAGTAATTGACCTTTCTTTATTTTAATAATACTTTTGTTTAATGTTCTGGGTTTCACGCCTGGGATATCTACAAGTATTATTTTTTTTTTATTTTTTTTTTTTATTTTATCAATATTTTTTTTATGCCAGCTTAAAGTGTTGTGTGACATATTGAGTCTAACCATGTCGGTTTTCTCAAGAAACTTAATTAAATTTTTACCCTCGGAAACAGGTCCTACAGTGGCAAGTATTTTTGTCATAATTTATCAACAATTAATTTTTGTAATTTATTATCAGCATGACGGTAAATTGATTTCTGTTTTAATGCTGATCTAAATTTTGTACCAGAAATGTTTATTAAATTTTTATGATTACAATCACCTTTAATCAAATATTTTCTACATTTATTGCAATAATAACCTCCATAGCTAGTTATAGGTTTTATTTTAAATTTTTTAGCTAATTTTTTTACCACTTTAATAGCTGCAAGTGGATTATAAATGTTTTCTGCTCCAGCATGATCTCTACCTACATAAAAATATTTAAAACCCAGATTCTCTCTTAGCATCATGTGGTGGATAGCTTCTCTAGGTCCTGCATAATGAAAATTGCTCCAAATATGTAAAAATTTAATTTTTTTATTTTTTCTCTCAATATATTTAAGTGAATTTTTAATTAGGTCGTCTGTAAAGTCTTTTTTTTTTTTAATTCCAAAAATTGGATTTAAAATTAGCAAATCAAATTTTTTTATTAAATGATGAAAAACAGCCTCATGACCAAAATGTGGGACGTTTCTAATTTGCATTGCACATACGCTAGATTTATGTCTATGAAAATTTTTTACTTTTTTTTTTGTACTATTTATACTTGATACATAAAAATCAAATTTTTTTTTATATTTATGTTTTAACTTAATATTATAAGCGAATATATCCCCATATCTAAAATACTTTTTGTTACCAATATAATTCAAATTTTCCGTATTAAATATTTTTTTAGAAAATTTTTTTTTATTAATTCTAAAAAATTTAGCTGTTTTATAATCAAAATATTTAATATTTTGTGGCAAACATAAAGGAACCCCTTTATACAAATTCTGATAAAATGAATTCAATTTTGTCTCGCTTAGAAAGTTAGATTGATAATTGTATAAATCACAATACAAGTTTGCGTATGAGATTAAGTATTCTTCTTGGTCATTCATGAAATAATTATAAATTAGTATATTAATTTTATTTCTTATACTTTAAAATTAAACTCTAAACAAAGTTTTTAAATGAATGAAATTTTATTGCTATCTTTTATTTTAATAGTTCTCACTTCTATTCAAACTATTGTTGGAGTAGGTGTTTTAGTGATAGGAACTCCTGTGATGCTTTTGGCTAATTATAACATAATTGATATTTTGACAATACTACTACCTACTTCTATCATGATTAGTTTAATCAATACTTTCTATTTTAATTTTAAATTTAAAAATGACTTTGTTAAAGTTGAAAAAAATTTAAAAAAAAAAATTTTTTTTCATCTGTATACCATCGATTTTTTTGGGATTAGTTCTTCTTAAAAAATATGAAGAATTTTTAAATTTAAATTACTTAGTTTCGTTTGTAATTGTAATCTCGATTTTTTTGAAATTTAAATATGAAAAAGTTAAAAAGGTTTCTTCAAGAATTATTAATTACATTATGTTCATTATTGGTGTTATTCATGGATTATCTAACTCGGGTGGATCTTTACTTTCACTTTTTTTGATAAATATAAATAATAAAAATAAATTGTTAAGTAGGATAAATATAACTTTTTTCTACTTATTTTTAGCTTTGTTTCAGTATTTATTGTTTCAAATTTTGTTTTATAAGATCCCACAGTCTAGTGAACTTATAGCAATAATTGTATCTGTTTCTGTGGGATTTATTTTGGGAAATAATATTGAAAAAATAATTGATAGCAAAACTTTTGATAAATTTGTAATTGTTATTACTGCTTTAGCAGCAGTTTTTTTATTAACTAAATCCATTTAAAATTTTTTTCAGTGCATAAATCAAGCCAATTGAGCTATTAGTACTGGTCAGCTGCACGCATTACTGCGCTTCCACATCCAGCCTATCAACGTG
>NZHH01000013.1:0-10752 GCA_002691245.1 Rickettsiales bacterium
TCTTTTTATTATTTGGGCAACCGTAGCCTTTAATGGTGAGGCCACTAACTTAGAGTATCAAGGTGGTTTGTTTAAAACACACGAAAAGTGTATTGAGTATTTAACGAAAGAAGAAAGTTACGTTTTAGAAACTCTCAATAAACATATCAACAATAAATATCCAAATGGAAAATTACTCATGTTGGCGTGTGACGCTAAATCTAATTTTGAAAAATATAAAGGATTAGATGAAACAATATGAATACGGATGCAGTATCGTTGTCAGAGGTATTCCCTTGAGGAGAAATTGAGATAGAAAGAGTAACTCATACTCACAAAGATAAGTTTTCATGCAATGTGTGAGATCAAAATGGAATTTTTAAAATAATTTTTTAAAACACAATAATACTGCACTCCCATTCGTTCAGTGAATTAGGTAACGATAAACAGGGAGCAAATTATGAGCATTACGCTTGAAAGTAATTTTTCACATCATGCGATAAAGCGATCACAGCAAAGAGGAATAAGACCTTGGGTTATAAATTTTATTTTGGAATACGCAGACAAATATAAGCACGCAAACGAAAGTTGCATCTCACAATTTATTTCTAAACGTAAGGTCAAAAAACTCATTCAGGAAAATGTTTTGTCGCCCGCGAGGGCAGCACTAGTAGACGGAGTGGTTGTGATTGCTAAGGATGAAACCATAGTAACTGTCTTTCATAAGAAAATGCGCTTTCGTAAATAATTCAAGAAAAGGAGAGAGAATAATGGAAGTAAAAATCCCAATAAAAAAGCCCTCGGTAGTCGATACTTTGCCTAACAGTCTAAGTGCAGCCGAGGAGCAGCTTAATATGCTTTTGAAGGATAAATTCTTTGGTTTTTCTAATTTTATAGATCTGGTTTTTTGGTGGTGTGTTGACATTTTACACGTATGGGGAGATATAACTGGTCTTGGCTATAATCTTATAAACATCTTAATTTTTATCCTGCTGCAACCCGCTCTGATTTTAATATTTTTCACATTATGGATCGTTGAACGTACACGAAGAGGGGGTTCTCATGGTTAGTACCACAACATGGATTGTTTTCGCGCAACTCGTTATCTTCAACCCTCAGGGCAATGAGAATGAAAATGAGCTCACTGAATTAAGACAAAGAGAATTTTCAACACAAAGTCAATGCTACCAGTTCTTGCACGACAACTATGTGTTTCTAGATACAGCTCTGAAGAGACATGCAGAAAGACGAAATGGGCGCGTAATAATCTTGGGATGTGGAGATCGAGCAGAACTAAGCAAGATCTCGTCAGACTATGACCGTCATTACGGACGAGGATAAATTATTTCAAAAAAAAGGAGAATAAAATGCCATTTGATGAACACAATTATGAATATTTAAGGGAGAATAGGGTTGCTCAAAACAGAGAACTAGTTGCTGATAGCAGCCTTAAAATTATTCAAAACAAACAAACGAAAAAACTATTTGATAAACCTATTGTGTATTTTTTAATAGGTGCGACGCTTTTCTTCTTATTTATTCAGATGGGAATAATTACCCCAATGACTTTGCATCCATGAAATGGAGACAGTTATTATTTGCTACCCTATCGATATACATCCTCGGAGTTGATGAGTGGATATTATATTATGTAGCATATGCGGACTATTGCTATGATATTGAAAAATTTTACAATACTTCGGTAGACCCAGGGTCACTTCTTTCTTGTTTTTCTAAAGCAGCAACACCTATAGGAAAATAAAGAAAGCCAAAATTAACCAAAATAATAAAGGAAAAACTATGTTTAATTTTTTTAAAAAAAATAACAGTAAAGAAGTAGTCGAAGACCAAGATCTTGAGGATAGCTACCTACCCGAAGGTTATGATGACGAAAAAGTAAAAGTCTTTTATGAGGGGGAGGTTCTTTCACCAGAATATACTGCCACCACGTTAGTATTTAATGAAGGCGGAGATATTAGGCAAAATTTCAACGACCAAGGTTACCCTTATCATAATTTGTTTCCTGACGGGAAAGGTAGAATAATGTACAGATTTGAGGATGAAATTCTTGAAGAATATGAAGGGGAGTTTCAAGCAGGACAATACCATGGAAAAGGTAGACTTATAGATAGGCACGGCGAAATTCTGGAAGGTAATTTTGTGGCTAACAAGTTTATTGGCAAGGAGCAAAAATAAAAAAGAGTTTAAATTTTACAGCTAGTGCAATATTTGGCTGGAGATAATCGTTATATCTTTAAATGATATAAGGGTTATCCAAATGAAAAGAAAAATTATTTTAAGCCTATTAATCTTAACTGGAATGATAAATTTGATTGGTTGTGTGACTACCGATCTGAAACCTAATGGGTTCACTGAGATGAAAGAAAGAGATATTCAGAGCTTGGGAAAAGAGCGAAAAGAAAAATCAAAGAATATATCTATTCAGTACTTTATTGTTGCAAAACTGAAATCAGTAAATGAACAACCCCAAGAATATCTTGAATTTAAAAGTAAGAGATTCTCTGACAGAAATGAATGTATGAATTGGGTGAATGAGAATAATAATTTAATAACTCGTAGCCTGCAGGTGCATGTAACAAATCGTAAAAAGGGTTATTTTGTCGATAACATTAAGTGTCTAAAGACAAGCATGTTCTCTCAAGTGCGTGCGAGTGAAGCTATTAGCGTGTAATAGTTTCGTATTAAACATTCTAACGGATTTCATATTTTAGTGCTATGAGAACTATCTTGTTAGTCTTTATCTTCATTTTTCTTTAGATGATCTGGCCTAATAGGAAAACCTTGGTTTGCTATTCCATGAATCGTTATCCCGATGCCTAAACACGCTACAAGAACCGCAAAGGCGGGATTTATATCGATGCTCACACCAAAAAACGTAATAAATATTACAATTAAAATTCCAGTATAAATTTTAAAGCGAGATATTTTATCTTTGGCAAGTTCCTCCCGATAAAGAGTGTCTGATTCATTCTGCAAACCCTTATCTATCTCTTTTTGAAGTTTTCCTTTTCTTGCTTTTTTCCAAGATTGCAAAGACCTTCCTCGGAAATTTGCACCAACTCTCTCAGGCAAAACCTTGGCTGCATCTCCTGTTACAATTTTTATTGAAGTTGGTTTCGCTACTAAATGGGGAAGCTTACTATCTTGCTTTTCTACAAGTGTTAAATCGGTCCGAAACCTAGTCCCCCATGGATGGTTATTTGGAAGGTGTTTGGGGAAAACTATGTGCCAATTTTGGTCAAAAACTTCCAGAGCTCGTACACGCATCTCAAATGAATTTTTCCCTCCCTTTTTTTTATAGGTCTCGACAAGCACCTGCTTATGAATTTCTTTCTTTTTTGGTGAGCGTGTCTCGTTCATTTGTTTCACTAATGTAAGTTCTAATCAATTTTTTTTATTGCATATTAGCATTTATGAAAAACTTTTTTAACTGTTAGATGTACATATGATTGGGTGCAAAAAATGCTTATGATATCAGAAAGATGGTATGGTTATATTGTGGGATGACTAGCCAGAGATTAGAGATTATTGAAATGGGGATAAATGATGGTGAATGAAAATACTATTACTTTTGATGATGAAGAAATAATCATCAGGCTAAAGCCAAAAATATTAAATGGATATGGTTGGACAGGAGACCTTTCGATTAACTTTGAGGTTTTTGAAGGAAATCCATTGAATAACGAACAGTATTTAGCATTATTTAAATTGGCAAAAATGATGGCTTCACTCCCACTATTTATGGAAGAAGATAGTCAACTTATGGAGAGGGTAGGAGTTCTATATGACCGGATAGAGACTAAAGACGAAATCTCTGGAACTATTACAGGATCAAGGCCCCCTGTGAAGGCGAGTGGGAAGGAAAAAAAAGTAAGACCTCTTAAAGGGAGAGGGAAAATCATAAATATTAAAGATTTTATGAGTAAATAGCACTTCTAAAAATAAGTCCTATTGCTCAAATTTTTAATAAGTTTAAAACGAGAATGCCAACCAATTAGGATCAAAAAGCTATTATCCAGCTAACAATAACATTTCGTCAAACGGGACTTAATTATTATTGGGAAGGGGTTGAGCAAAGAGCCTTGAGGTAATCAGTGGAAATAAGCTATTGAAACAAATTAATTTTCCATGAAATAATATATCAAACTTCGTGGAATTTAATAATGCAAATGACATTAAATCAAATGCAGAGGATCGATGACCTAGTTGCAAAATGTTCAAGAGATTTGGAACTAGCTGTTCCTTCTTTACAGCTATTAACTGAAGTGAGTGAAAATCTCGTAAATGCGTTTGAAAGAAGATTATTCGACCCAGGGTTATTGGATTACCTAATTCAAATTGGAACGGGTTTTAGGCGTGGAGACCAAAATACTAGGAAAAGCTGCGGTATTTTTCTACTCGCTTTCAATGACTTGCTTTTAGGGGCAGTCGATAGAAATAGAAATCAAGTGTCGATAGACATAAGATATCTAATTTTTGAAACTCTAAAAAAATGTTTTGAAAATGATGATTTTTTAGAAATGCAGTCAAATCTTGTATGGCCAGACGAACTTGAAAAAATAAATCAACAGCTTGAGTCCCTCAACTCAGTCTCATTTAATCAAGTTAAGGACTTTTACAAAACCTATAGTAGAGAAATCACAAAATTTCGAATAGCAGGTAGGTTTAACGACAAGCAATTACTTCAGAAAATAATAAATCTTTCCAGAACAGACAATTCACTTCACTTCAAAAAAGCAAACAAAGTTCTTGCTTACCTAGTTGAAGAGCATGACATAGTTCCGGATTACCTAGGTATATTTGGCTTAGCAGATGACTTGCAGGTATTGCATGACTTTAAACTGGAGTTAGAAGAAAAAAATCAGTCAACAAAGTTGTTAAGCCATTTTCTTGAACTTAACGATAATCCTCTTTCTTTATTTTTTGAGAGACAAGAGAAAGATACCGATTTTAAAGCCCTTACAGCAAACACACCTCAAATGAACTTTATTTTAGGTGAGTTAATGTATCTGTATGAAAATAATCACAAGCGGGTCTTAGCATTATTGCCTGACCAAGGCCTTTGGGGATTGCTGCTTATACTAAATTTCGTGACTGTAAAAGCCAAACAACTTCCAGGGTTGAAGGAAATGCCGAGCGCTGGAGAAAAAATTTACTTTAATCTTCCAAGGAACTCAATTGAGGTTGAGTTTTTAGGCGAATGTCCAGAAAATGAAAATAAGGTCTGGGTTCAAGGGGTAGGGTCACATAAAGATATAAAGCTTCTTTTACCTCGTTCTTCGGTTGATTTGGCAACCAAAAAGCCACGAAAAAAAGTTGATAAAAAAGCAAATCAAGCTCGTCTGATTTCTCAATGGCAAACTTCATCTCATACTTTCATTCCATCGCATCTAAGTTTTTCAGCTTTGGATAGATCCATTTATTACCTGACAAGAAAAAATAAGTTTGAGGAAAGTAGGAAACATCTAAAACCATTTGGTGCAGATCTATCTGAGTTCATTAATTTTAGATATAGGGGCGAAGATAACCATAAAGATGATCCGGTTACTAGCAGGTTACCAAAAGTTGACGTTTACTCATCAGCTGATCAGCTGAGAGAACAATTGGAAGAAAAAGATAAGAACTGTATTGTTGTTAGTGATGATCCTCATTTGGCTAATAACTTTTTATCTGACCTTTCAGATGGACTAGGGGATCAAAATATCCAGATGTTTTTTCTCTCGTCAATAGAAGAAAGAGCTTTGAACAATAATGCATCTGGACGTGATTTCGCGGAAGTATATTTTCCCTCACAAATAAGAGATCTACCCAATATTGAACATAAGATTAATTATGATGATCCAATATCTTCTCTCGAGAAAAAAGTTTTTATGGTATCTAAACCAATTGAAAAACATTACATCGAGATAAATTCTCCATTTTTCGAAAAATTTAATCAAATTTTAATGGAATTATTTAAAGTCAGGCGAGAAGATGAAAATTACGTTCCTCAAGGATTATTGTGGAAACTTCATCGCTACAAGTCGTATTTTTTTAAAAAGTGGTATCCCCTTTCTTCAGCAGATACTGAGAAAGGGCTTTCTCTAATCACCGAAACGATATCAGAACTCGACATTTTACAGGATGATAGTGTTCATTTTAAGAACCTACTTCAACTGATTGCAGAAATGAAGGCTTCAATTTTTGATTTTCATGAGGAACGTAAGGTAATTTCTTTTTTGAGAGATAATCTTGAGACAAATTTTGTTATTCTCGAGGAAAATATGAGCAGAAAAATTGAGGCTTCTAAGTTTTTAGAAAGAAAGACGATTTTTAATGCTGAGGTTCGGACGTTTTCTGAGATTAAAGGTACTTTTTTTGAAAATAAAGAGCTTATTATACCTTATCAAATGGACCCTAAAACTCTGAGATATCTGAGCCATAAAAATACTGCTAAAAAGATAAATTTATTTCTTTTCGATAGTGAAAAAAAAGATTTCCAAACAAATGGCTCGAGAGTAAAATCCTTTGAAAACACACTAATAAATAAAACGGCCAAAGTATTTAAAAATTCTGCATTGAAGTCAATATTTGATAAAATGCAAGTTGTACAAGAAGACAAAGTTTCTGCGCCGGCCAAAGTGTATAGTGATTATGAAAATGAGTTTATCTCAAGTTTTATTCCTAAAGCTAAATCATCAAATCAGCTTGAGCTGGTAGATGCAATTCCTTTCTTATTAGATGAAAACTCTAAAATTCTATTTTTAACACCTCGCTCCAGTGTGGTGCTAATGCAAGAAGAAGGTGAGGAGATACAATTCTCGTTACGAAGCACAGGTGACATAGTCGAGGGTGACTTTATATGCCTACCGGCAAATAGCAAGTCAGATATGTTTGAGCAATTGGCACGTAAATTTGCTCCTGATTATGATCAGATAAAAAACCAAGCTACTTCTTGGAAAAGAGAATTGAATAGAATGTTAAATGAGGAATTTAATGATGATATGGTGCATTTTTCAAAATTTCTGCAGGAACATGAAATAAAGAGAACAATTCCGACGATCAGAAATTGGTTAATCGGAGATATAACAATTGCGCCTCAAAATCCAATGCAAACGCTGAAGAAGTTATCAAAAATTTCTTCGGATACTTTTAAAGGCAATCTAGAAAATACCTTGTCATCCATTGATAAATGCTACGGCCTTCGGAGAGAGCATTCAGAAGAACTCGTAAGAGTTCTCAATAATAGAGGAAATGTTTTTTTTAGTGATCAAAAAATTGAAGTTACCTTTCAGGATGTGACGCTCGATTATATAGTTCATGAAGTGAGCATGGTAAATGAAAAGCAGAAAATTGAGTTCGAAAGACTATGGCAGCCAGAAGATGTTAAGCAATGATTTTTAATATACCAAGCGAATTTCGTGGAGCATATAAAGGCGAACAAAAGGTACATGAAGCATTCAAAAATATGTTCGCAGGAAAAAAATATTTTGCAATTCATTCCGTTGGCTTGGCAAACCACGAAACAAAAAAAAAGGGAGAATGTGATTTTATCCTTATCACTGATATGGGCATTTTGTGTTTAGAGGTAAAAGGGTCCTTCACGGTTACCTATACCAAAAAAGCAGATCGCCAAGATATTGAAAACCCTAAACATGATCTTTGGGATTATGGTGGTGATATGGTTAAGCAAGAAAGTCCTTTTGATCAGGCAGAGGGCGCAGTCGAGGCTGTACGCAAAACATTAGAAAGTAGGGATAAACGAAGAAGAAACAAATTTATCATTGGTCGAGGAGTGATTTTTACTGAGCTTGAATTCAATGATAATAGCCTTGAATGGGATCTTAAAGAGGTATGTTCGGCACAACGTTTCAGATACGATTTCGAGGGATTTATAAAACAACTTTACCAGTTTCACGAGGAACGTACTAAGGATACGCTTAGAAAAGGAAAAAACGTTACCTTGCAAAATATTCGACCTAATTTAGATGATTTGAAATGGGCGGTTCAGTGCATAAGACCGGACATCGCGCACTTCAGTTTAATGGCCTTAGAAGCGAGCAAAGATGAAATTATTCGACTAGAAGATAAACAAACAGTTTTGATCGACAGTCTCATAAAGAAAGATACAAACCAGTGTGTAATCGACGGTGGTCCAGGTTCTGGAAAAACGGTTATTGTTATGGAAGCTATCAGTCGCTTAAAAAGGGATGAGGATATTCTTTTAGTATGTTTTAATAAACAACTTGCTGAATACCTTCAATTCCGCCTATCAGGTTTTGCAAAAGTGACTGTGCGACATTTTCATAACTTAATGGAGACTTATTGTAAAGCTGCCGAGATATCCCTTCCAGAAATAAAGAATGATGAGTATTTTTCAGATGGATTATCAAATTTATTTGAGGAAGCTATTATAAAGTTAATAACTGATAATAATTTGACCCAATATGACTGGCTGTTTATTGACGAGGCACAAGATTTTTTAAATGAAAATAACTTTAATAATCTAATGGAACTCATCAGGGGAGATAGTCTTAAAAAAAATTTCGTGATCTCAGCTGACAGTAATGTGCAGAGTGAAATTTACAGAAAACTAGATCATGAGTTTTTGGAAGATTTGAAGGGTCGAGAAAAGATTCTTCATTTACCTTTGTTCACTAACTACAGAAACCCGAGAATTTTGTCTAGCAGAGCTGCGATAATTGCTTCAATTAACAAACCAGAGAACGCAAGAGTATTTTCTTCATCACCAAAACTATATCATTTAGATAATGAAGACCCTCAAACATTGAAGTTCAAACTTAACGAAATTGTTGGAGCTCTTCTCAAAAAAGGGGTAATGCCAGATGAAATAACTATTTTAACAATGAAAAAAAGAACGCGAAGCGTGCTTTTAAAGATAAATTCTGTGGCAGGCTATAATCTATTTGATATGAAATTAGGCCAAATTTGGGCCTATAAGTCGAAAAATGTTGGATGGAGTACTGCCGCAAGTTTCAAAGGCCTTGAAAATCATTATATAATTTTAATTGAAGCTGAAAGCGATAATCTTACAGATTGGCACAGATCAATGCTTTTTGTCACTATTACACGGACAAAAACAGAATTCATTTTCATTGGAAATAAAGACGGGCTAACATATAAAGCTATTTCTAACCGATGAGGAGAGTATGCTCCAACCAGATAAAGAATTTTACTCCGCAGATGAATTTAGAGAGCACTTTGACAACTGCGTAAGATACGAGATACATGGGCCGATTAAATCAGACTCTTTGGATGTAAAGCAAAAACTTCTTGATTATCAGCCAACAGATCTGTTCAGCACGGGAATTATTTATCCACAAAAAAATGAAGGGAGTGAATTTAATGGCCAGCAAAACGAGATAGTGAGAGATGAAGGGGCTGGTGAAGAAATAATTGATGATGACCTTAGACAAGAAAAAGAACATATTTCAAATAGAAAAAAAAGCTCTATCGAAGCTGACGTGATTTCAGACGACATAAACTTAGCAAATCAGTTCCAACCATCATCAATCGGAATATCTTTTCACTGTGAGGATAATGATAAATTAGATTTTAGTATTTATTTTGCAGAATACGAAGAAGTTAATCTCAGTGTCCAGCCTTCTAATACAATCGATAAACCAGGAGACGCAAATTTAGAGAACTCTGAGAAGAAAGACATTACAATTGAAGACCAACAAAATGTGAGACCCCTAATAAAATACAAAAGGATAGAAACAGATTGGGATGACAAAAGAGACATAGCTATTGAAGAATTATCATCAATTGAGGAATTTTCCATACCAAGAAATAATAAGGAACTAAATGATTTAAAACTTAAAATTAGAAAAAGAAAAAAATCAGGTTTTTGGGTGCTAACCGCTTGGTTAGTTAATACCTCGGAGAGAGCTGGCGATATTACACCTTTTGAACTTACAGTTTTTCAAGCTTCAATTTCTGTAATATCTAAAAATGGTTTTCTGCCAATAGAAACTGACAATATTAATGTCGGCGATGAAGATACTCAATCGAACACCCTCCTCTATAGGAATAAGAAAGCATATTCTAGAGGTCATGGCTGTGCTGGAGACTGGGAAATAGTTTCCGAGGGCAAAAAGTGTAACAAGGTTATGACAAATTTTCTACCTACTTATGAAACTAAGCCCGTAATACCTGAATTGAAGGATAAAGTCGATGTTGACTTCAGCTTTCTCTATAATAGTAGGCTTGATACGGACGATGCAGAAATAACAGACAAAATTTCAGCTAACCTTCAAAAATTTGTTAATGAATACGAAAAATGGATCAATACATTAGAAAAAGATATAATGCCCAACCTGGCGCACCAGTTTCATAAAATAGCTGGTAAACATATTAAAAACTGCAAATTGGCATGCGAACGGATGGTGTCAGGCGTAGAATACCTAAAGAAAAATGAACAAGCATTTTTTGCATTTAGGCTGGCAAATTATGCAATGCTTCTACAGCAAGGCAGAGGTATATTAGGAAACATTGATTTAAAAGATGAATATAAGGAACCTATCTTGGATGACCCTAAAAGAACATGGTTTCCATTTCAATTAGCTTTCCTTTTGATGAATGTGCAAAGTATACCACTAGGCGCTAACTATGATAAAGAAAAAGCTGATTTAGTAGATTTGATATGGTTTCCAACGGGAGGAGGAAAAACTGAAGCTTACCTAGGGGTAGCGGCCTTTACTATGATTTACTCCCGTTTGTTATACAAGGAGAGTAAAGGAACTGAAGTCA
>NZHH01000014.1:0-8298 GCA_002691245.1 Rickettsiales bacterium
CGTATCCCCAATATTACCGTCACCATCTAAATCTAAATCATAAACCGCTTCATCGTTTAACACTTCACTAATGGTTAACGAATCCGTCTGCTTAAATACACCATCATTATCAAAGCTATCACGCTTCCATGTTGTCTTACCGCGGAAGGTTGTGGCATAGTAAACGCCTATACCACTGCCGTCTTTAAAAGATAAAAAACCTGTTGGATTAGATTTAAAGTTGTAGAGACTAGATCTTCCTCCGGATAATTGATTAATAAAAATTAAAGGTTCAAAGGTCGAATCACCAATTGAAAGACTACTTATATCTGCAACGAAAGAACCGGAAGCCGTCTTGTAAAGTCCGTTATCGTTAGCCTCGTCAACAACCAAAACAGAAGATATTGTATCTCCAATACTATTATCTTTATTAAAATCAAGATTATAAACGGCTTCAGAATTAAGAAGCTCGCTAAGTGTAAGGGTATCTGTTGAATCATATACACCATCTTTTTTAAAGTTATCTCTATACCATTGACCATTGTTATTTTTGTTATAAATTTCGAATATTTCATCGTTGTAAACAGCATTAGTTGGGGTATATTTAAAATCATAAAGACTTGAAGAAGTTACTCCTCTAGATATAGATTGCTTTGTTAGTAGTATTGGCGATTCAGAGTAATCATTTATATCCAAGTCGGATGAGTCTATGACATAGGCTCCAGACTCTGTTTTGTATAATTGTAATTTATCGTTAAAAGTTGAGGTTAGATCCGTAATACCAAATTTTTCACCAATAATGGTACTTTCCGATAAGTAGAATTGATCTTTAATTAGAGGTAATTCTACTTCAGCACTATCTCCCATTCCTGGATGATTCGCACAGTAATAGTAAAGTTCTTGAGAACTTTTTACACTTATAAGTGTTTGGAAATTTGGACTATCTACTGTTACGCCCTCGGTTAACTCTTCGCCTCCATTATGAGTGCCATCGGATTTTAGAGAAAATTTAAATGGATGATGAGGAGTTTGTGACCAATCAAATAAATAGTCCTTGTTTTGTTCTAATTTAAGTTTTTCAACTCGGTTCCCATCAATTACAAACTTATTAACTCCATCTATTCTCTCTACTGTGACAACTTTTACTTCAACTGAAGATTCAATATCATACGATTCCGAAATATTTAAATTTCCAGCGGAGATTTGAGAAACCAACTTTAATTCAAAAGCATTTCCTTCTCCTTTAGGAATAAGTTTTAGTTCTGCAAAATCCGATTCAGAATCTACATATCTTTCTGATAAAGGTCTTAGGTTTACAGGTTCGCTAATTTTTTCTCCAAACTTATCAAATCTTTGGTAAGCAGGAACTAAACCAAAACTTTTATCATTATAGAACCATGCAACGACAGATGAGTAATCGTTAAAAATGAGAGTTTCAGGTATATATAGCGAATACGTAACATCATTAACATCTGTTGGAGAAATTAAAGTCTTTTTTGTAATTTCTTTACCTTGTTGGTCTATAATATCGGCAACAAGATTTTTAGATGACGACTCTAAATCATAATAAAACCTTATAGTATTTCCATTGGATAATCCTATTTGCGTGTAAGTTGGGTTATTTTTATATATAAATTGATTACTATTAACTGTATCAACCAGACTCAGAGAAAGGTTTGAAAAGATTGATTCATCATTATTTCCGATATCAAATTGCTCAATATTAGAAAAAGTTTTTGTGGCAGTTCCCGAACCATATGGATATGTAATTGTTCCTGAGTTTGAATTATCTAATTCAATAGTTAAAATAGTATTACTAATTTTTAATGTATCAACACCAGTACCACCATCATAGTGTCCTCCACTATGTCCTCCTCTAAATTCTAGAATATCATTACCATCTTCTCCAAAGATATTTACATTATCTCGTGCCGTTAAATAATCATCTCCACTTCCACCGTATGTTTCAAAATTTGTATTAATATAATTATTATTTTGATCTCCACGGACTTTCCCAGAACCACCACCAGAAATTTGTAGATGCTCTATTTCACTAAATTGGATAAATTGTTCTTTAGAGCCATTATCATTCGATTGACGATTGAAACTTCCAGAACTTAAATCAAAGGTATTGAAATTACTATTTAAATTTAATGTTAGAACATCACCGCCATCACCGCCATAAACATATGTTTGTCCAGTGTCTCTAGGAGTTAAATAATCATTACCTGAACCACCGTACAACCAATCACCTCCTGAAATATTATCATTGCCTGAATTACCAACTAGTACGGAACCACTTGTATTTTCGTTTATGTAATTGTCACCATCATCCCCTAAAATAACTCTTGGTTGACCATCTGAGTCAGGTGCCAAAGTATTTTCATCAAGGTTGATTACTGCACTTTCAGCATTGATAATTGGAATTGACAAGTTTGTTGCAGAAACAAGATTGTTTCCAGCAGAGTCAGCTAATGAATCTTCATAAACTTTTAATTCTAAGGTTTGGTTTTCTGTAATCTTGGACTGAGGATCCAATATAATTCCTACTGGAGGAAGTCCAGCTGGTTGGAGACTCCAATTTGTTGAGTTGGAATTAAAAACTTCTACAATATTACCTTGAGAATCTAATAATTCTATTCCCCTATCCGTTAAAGCAACTTCTTCAGAAGTATTAATAAAAATTCTTCCAGCAATCGAACCAGTATTGAAAAGAATGCTTTGAGGATCAATGACATCAACATAGCGTTTGTCAGAGTCGGAATAGATATTATTAATAACTGGTTGAGCCGAATCAGTTGTTAATGATAAGGTGTATAAACTACCAATATTATTTCCACCACCAACAGCTAAATAATATTTTCCAGGGCCTAAGTTAATAGTTTGTTGGCCGTTCTGATATTGTTCGAAGTTTTGTGTATCTGTATCAAGTATTTCCCAGTAACCTCTTTTTAATCCTTCCATTGAAATAGTCAAATCCTGATTACCTTCAATGGTAAAACTATAACCATCACGAATATCATGGTTATTACCAAATTCACCAGTTTTTGATAGCGTTACTTGATCATCCATAACAAACTCATTCACTACTGCCGAGTCTGCTTCACCAAATGTGCCTAAATCTACATATGCTCCTTCATTATTTGGATCATCAAGTACATACCGTCCATTAACAATTAAAAACTTTCCATCTTGAACAATATAAGGATTTCCACCCTGATCAGGACCAATTGTTACAGGAGTAAAGTCTACATCTAAATCAAAATTTGTTGTTAATCCATAGTTTAATGTTTCCATATTCCAATCGCTTTGGAACGGAGATATTCTTAAAACATATTCGCCTTTCTGTAAAATTCCATCAAAAGCAGTTCCATGGGAATAACCATGAACACCACCTCCACCAACATTATATAGTTCGAAATTGCCTATGAGATCATCGTTATTTGATATCGATAAATTGACTTCAGATAATGTTGGAAGATTGAACTGATAAATCCAATATTCTGTGTAATCATCTCCACTAAACTCATCAACACCAGATAACTTAGCACTAATTGAATTTGTAAACGTCTTAGAAGCTTCATCATACTTATAGAACGTTTCATTGTTATTTAATGTAATTTGGAAATCATTTGCATCTGGTTGTTCAGGTACTTCAAAATTATTTGGAAGGTGGCTTTGACCTGAAGTGCTATTAATTGAATACCCAGAATAATCATAATAGACTAAATCAGCATCTAGAGGAGAAATACTCAAGCTTTCTGGAAATTCAGCTGTTGTACTTTGGAAGGAACCTTCATCTCCTGCTTCATTTCCATTCGCATCAAAATATTGATAAGCCACACCAAAATCCGTTAACCATCCAACAACAAACTTTCCATCATTAAATTCGTAAACCGTTGGTTTAGTCTGAGTACCAGTAATGGTATTGTTTACTAATTGTGGTGTGCTCGCTTCACCTGTTTTTAAGTCTATACGCTGTGACCAGATATCAATATTTCCGATATTATCTGCATTTTGATAAAACCACATTACAGTTCCATCAGATAGGATCTTATAATTTTGATTTAATGCTGAAGAGGAATCATATTGGATTATTGAATAGTATTGATCAGCACTATTACTAAAACCAGTTGTCCATTTACCTATCTCATTTGTGTTATCAACAAGAATAACATCTCTTTCTGAGTCGTCTAAGAAGTTTGAACTTGACCAGTTAGAATGTTGAAGTGTTTCAAATTTACCTCCTGAGAAATGACCCCATTCAGTTTTAAGATTATCGATAGTTGCGTCACCATCACTGGATGTGGCCATCATATAGTATCCACCATTACCATCTGGACTAATATTATTGGCTTCGCTTTTAAAAGTGACAACTGAACCATCAAAGTTCGTAGCGATTTGATAAGACGTATTATCTGGAAGTATTCCCTCAGGTAGGATTACTTTAAGCTCACCTGTAGTTAGGTCTTTTTTATAAATTTTAGCTTTTTCAAGCCCAATTGGTTTAGTGTTGTTACCATTACTGTCAGACAGATTTATATCTTTAAAATCGTCATTTAACGTAAATTCTGGTGATACGAAAATTAAAGAATTATTATCCGCACTGAAAATATGCTCATAAATTTGATTGCTGGATATGATTTGAGAATTGTCAATCTCAACTAATTTACTTTCACTCGCGTGTACAAATCCTTCATAAGATACTTCATATAACTTTCTAGATATAAGCTCTACGTCACCAGTTGTTAGATTTTTTGTATACAATCCCCCACCTGAAACGTCATTATTATCAAGTAAATTTGTTGAATTGCTTACAAACGCTACAATATTGCCATCAGGTGATAATGTAGCACTACTACCTTGAGATTGATCATTACCATTATTACCATTCTTTGATTGATCAACTCTTGTTAATGCACCGGTATCAATATTTTTTGTAAAAATCTTATTTTGATTGTCTGTGAAAAGAACAATGTTCCCGTCAAAAGAGATGTTATTTGTTTTACTACCTTGATCAATCCATCCATCGAATGTTTGAGTCTCACCAGTTTCAAGATTCTTATGTGTTATTAGATCTTGAGCACTTCCACTCATATAAATTACTGACTTACCATCTCCAGAAATTTGATAAGTACCATACAATTCTTCTGCAATTTGCTTAATTTCACCAGTATCAAGATCCTTAATATAAAGATTAGTATAGTTAGAGTAGCCATCATAATCTTCAATTAATTTATTACTCTGACTAACAAAAAGAACAAATCTTCCATCATTACTATGAGCCGCTGAATTAAATGATTCTATTGGAAAATATTCACCGTTCTCAGTTTGGTTAATAACTATTTCGGTACTATCAGCTAAGCTCTTTCTGAAATACAAATTTGCCGATTCACCGACTACACCATTATGTTTAACATTAAATAAATATGCTCCATCTTTAGAGAGCTGAGATTGAATAATATTGTCATTTGAGTCTTGTTTATTTATCTTAGTTGCGTAATCTTCAATTTTAGCAAATTTATTTTTTTGTGAACTTACAAAATCTGAATTGACTTGAGGGCTAAGTGAATTAGGTGAGCCAATTTCAGAATCATTATTTATATCTAAACCTTCAGAGTTTTCAAGATTAGCAAATTCCGATTGAGTAAGTATTTTTTTACTAACGAAGTTACCAGTTTGAATGGCAAAAACATATTCATGAATTCCACTTGAAGAGTCACTAGGTGCTGAGTCATTAAAATAAAGATGGACATTACCAGTTGGTATTTGATTAGGGTCCATATTATTGAGATTACTATCAGCAAAATTTGTATCTTTAAAAATTGATTTGAGAACATCTGAATTAGCATTAAATGAATTACCATTTTCATCTTTTAAAACTTTATATTTTTCAATTCTGCTACTTGTGTAAGAACTCAGTTTGGATCCAGGATTTAATCCATTTTTATCAATTACTAATCTTCCTTCAGAATCTTTATAAATTCCTATATTTCTGCCATCATCAAAAATTAGCTGATCAACGGTTGTACCGACTAATGGTGATCCATAAATTGATTGTCCAAGGGAATCCTCTATTTTAATCCATGGGTCATCAATTGTTTGTGTATTAATTAAGTCGCCATTTACATATAAATCACTATAAGAGGATGTTGTATCACTCCAATAAACATTTATTGGATGAGTTGAAGGATTATAACTGAATATCCAATCTGTATTGGTTTGATTGTTGACTCCATCATGTGTGTACGCTAATTTTGGAGTATCATACTCAATAATAAAATTAAAATTAGTTGTTCCGGTGGAATGTGCGGCAATCCATTCTCCTTTTAATCGCTCATTTCCATTCGGATAGTTTGTAACAAAAACTGCATCTCTTGTATCATCATTCCTAAAGTCTTTACTTGCCCAGTTCGTGAAACCTTGATCCCATACTCCAACCTCA
The DNA here is from genome assembly GCA_002691245.1 of Rickettsiales bacterium. Classification (GTDB taxonomy): domain Bacteria; phylum Pseudomonadota; class Alphaproteobacteria; order Methylaequorales; family Methylaequoraceae; genus Methylaequor. The sequence goes on from NZHH01000014.1 coordinate 6,425, forward strand.
TTTTTCTTCATTCCAGTTGCCCAAAATTCAGTTGGGGTATAATTTGCTAGACCATTTAGGTTACTATCATTATCAAAGAAATTAGCATAAAGAAAATCCTGCTCAGCTAAATCATTTATATCAACTAAATACCCTTTTTGTCCGTATAATTCTTGAGACTCTGCAAACGCTTTAGCGTCTGCATAATTCATCGGGGCACTACCTAATTGATAAAAATGACCATTATGATATTTTAAGTTGGATAAATTTTCATCTACTCCTCTATCGAAAGATAATGTAGGATAATTCGCATCAATAGCAACTTCATTGAGATGGAACTTATGAACATCACTATTTATATTTACATCTAATTTTAAATTATTGCCAACAACTTTTGCGTCTATAATACTGTCTTCTGTTCCCTGTTTCCCCCACCAGGAATTTGCAAAATCCTCGATAAAATCAAATTTGTGAATTAATGCCCCATCATCTTTTGAAAATGAAGCTATGTTAAGAAGATATTTACCTAAACCGTTTGATGCATATGAATTCCAAACCAATGCAAATTGATCTGCACCATCTAATTCAATTACATTTACATTACCAGGTCTAAACCATAGGTTTTGTCCATGAATATTACCAGGGTCTGAAATTGTTTTAACTTCAGAGCTATTGGCAATAACTTCTGATTTTATTGCTACTCCAGTTTTTAAATCTTTATGATACGCTATTAAATTATTAGAAGAATCTTTATCGAATGTAATGTAGTTACCATTACCTAGAACTACTGATTTTTTTGTACCATTATACTCTATAAAGTCCTCAGGATTAATAGAGTTTTCAAACTTTTCCATTCCAGTAATCCAGTAATCTGTTGAATCAGATGTACTGAAAATTTTATTCTGTAAAAAGTTTTGCTCTTCCGAAGACTCTATGTTTACTAAATTACCACTTATACCGAGGAAGCTTGATTGATTCGCAATAAGTTGAGCTTCAGAAAAAGTTTGATTATCTCTTACAACCTTATAAAATTTGTCGTTATGATATGCACCCCATATCAATGATGATGGCTCATAAGGTTGAACAATATTATCTTCAGGCTCTAACGTTGGTTCTTCAATAGGTTCATTTTCAGGATAATCACTTGTTTGAATTGGAGAATTATCCTCAATTTCTTCCTCAACAATTGGTGTAGAACTTTCCGGAGTCTGATCAGCTAAGACGTCAATCGTAAAACTTTTATTATAGAATTCATCGGTTGTAGTATGTGCCTCTACTATCAAGTTGAATTGTTGGGTTTCAGAATAATTTAATTCACTTTTTAATGATAACTCTCCAGTTGAAGCGTCTATTGTGAATTTATTACTATCATCGATTAATTTGTATTCAACATCGTAAGTATTATCAAAGATAGAAGAAAATTGCTGTACAATCGTATCCCCAACAACACCGTCACCATCTAAATCTAAATCATGTACACCCTCTTCATTGCGTACTTCACTCAACGTCAAGGAATTAGTTTCCTGGAACACACCATCTTTAGTAAAGTTATCTCTAAACCAATTTCCTCGCACATCTTGATAATACACGCTACCGTTACCCTCAGCGTAAGTCACCGCACCAGTCGGGGTATATTTAAAGTTATGAAGACTGGTGAGTGTCTGACCACGAACGATCGTTTGTTTGACTAATAACGTTGGCTCATCCGCATAAGCACCTACCGCTAAGTCAGCCGTATCCGCTATGTACGAACCCGTCGCTGTTTTATATAGACCAAAGTTATCCTTTGGATTCTCAACCGCGGCATCCGCATCCGGTACATTCATATATACCGCACTTACCGTATCCCCAATATTACCGTCACCATCTAAATCTAAATCATAAACCGCTTCATC
>NZHH01000015.1:0-9582 GCA_002691245.1 Rickettsiales bacterium
CATTCCGTAAAGCGCTTTGGTGTCTTCGCTCTCACGGTCAGTATCAATCGCTTCCGGCGCGGTTGACTGCATTTTATATGCTAACTCGTAACTGGCAATGCGTGCAGCAAGGTTCGAGTTATCCACCCGGCTTTCCATGTGCCCTTCATTGAGGTGGTTTAAAGATTGAATGATACGCGCTTGCTCCCCATCGCTCATCTGATCCACATGCCTTAAATCAAGAATGGGCTCCCCTTTGGAACGAAAGACTGTCCCTTGGTAACTGGCTGGCATGTATCCAGAGGTCCAGTTCTTCGCACCTGAAATGGGTCCTCCAGTTTTGTCGAGCATCACCACGTATCCGGGCAGATTCTGATTGACCGTGCCGAGCCCATAGTTGATCCAACTGCCTAGCGTTGGCTTACCACTCACTAGGGAGCCAGAGTTCATCATCAGCATGGCAGAGCCGTGGATCGGAGAATCTGCCTGCATCGAGTGCAGAAATGCAATATCATCGACGCAGCTTCCGACATACGGGAACAGATCGGAAACATACTTACCACACTCACCGTAGGGCTTGAACTTCCAGCGCGGCTCAACAATACGTCCTTCGTTTTTCTTACCTCCACGACCAAAAGTTTTTACCTGAACCGTCTTACCATCCATGCCATACATAGATGGTTTGTAATCAAAAGTATCGATGTGACTTGGACCCCCATACATGAAGAGGAAAATAACACTGCGCGCCTTGACAGGGAAATGCTTCGGTCTAGGTAGCAAGGGGTTGAGGCTTGCTGTCGCAGCTTCGAGTGAGTTACCTAAGATGCCTTCTTTAGCAAGCATTCCAGTAAGGGCAAGTTTCGCAAAGCCACCACTCACTGTCTGAATGAATTCACGACGCGAGGTGTTCCCGCAAAAATCTCTTTGAGGCTGTTTCATCGTTATTAATCGAGGTAAATCGTTTCGTTTAGGTTTAATAGAACTAAGCAAATACGTTCGAGCAAATTTGATCGTGAGACAAAATAAATCTTGTCTAAGTCATCTGAAAGTTCAAGCAGCGCTACTTTTTCTTTAACACTCGGCGCACGCCCAAGTGCTTGCTTGAAAGCTGCAATAATCTGTGAATTTAAATCTCCATGTGAGTTTACCAACTGTGCGGCAAATTCTTTTGCAGCGTTGTTAACACGCTCGCTATTTAACATAGTAAGCGCTTGAGTAGGAACTGTAGTTGCGAAACGCGTCGGGCAAGTAGCGTCTCTTTGGGGAGCATCATAGGCAGCGAGAAGGGGTAGCTGTATCGAACGTTTGACCGCAATGTAGACCGCACGCCGATTCGCGACCTCTCCTACTGTTTCGGGCCATGCTATATCAGGACGCGAAGACCCAGCTAGAACCGCCTCAGGCATCTTTGGGCGCACTGGCTCGCCACCAAAGTCATAATTTAGTTTTCCCTGCACAAGTAGTAAAGTATCCCATATCTCCTCTGCTGTCAGTCGCCGCGGATTATGCCGCCAGTGTAATCGATTCTGCGAATCAATGGAAAGAGCCTCCGCCTGCGCTTGCACAGACATCTGATAGGTCGAACTGGTCATCATCAGGCGCAGCATATGTTTGATATCCCATCCCGACTCCATGAACTCTACTGCCAACCAATCGAGCAGAGCCTGATTACTCACTGCTTCGCCGAGCAAACCAAAATCGTTCGCACTTGCTACTAGGCCGAGCCCAAAACAATGCTGCCATAGGCGGTTCACCATGACTCTAGCGGTGAGAGGGTTTTTTTCATTCGCCAGCCATTGCGCTAAAATGAGACGGCGCCCAGTAGTCTTAGTTTTTTTGAACTGAGCTTTTTGTGCTTCAAGACTAGGTCCCTCGATCTTAGCGCCTTCGGTAAAGACCGCTGGTAGCACCATCGGCACTTCGGGCCCCTCGCCATGAACACTCCCGCGCAGATGGATTCGGCCCGGCTTTGCATTTAAGTGCTCATCTACAGAAAAGTAGCGGTTCCCGGGCTTGGAGAAACGCTCTTTCTTCGTGGCCACTAGGGGGACTATGCGATCTTGAAAGGCATCACCATAGACATCGCCGATTAAGTCAGGATTTAGGGTGACAAGGTCCTCGACGGTCAATGAGGCTACCGCGTTGTAATAAAACCCAGGATCAAACCAGTACCCATGCTTGGGATCCTTTGGAGTGACTACTATTGAAATGACATTTTTTCCAGTCGTTAAATGCCTAATTTGCTCGCGACTGAAAGGTATGATCACATAGGGCCCGCGGAATTCAGCTGCGCCACTGTAGGTGCTCACCCCGTTAAAAAAAATCTCTATTTCAGAGAGCAGGCGACCTTGTGCATAAAAAATTAGCTGCTCGGGTAATTCGGTGAGGCGGAATTCATGACGCATAGCCACTGGCCCCTCCACGTGTAAAACAGGGGTATAGTCCTCGTCCTGACGAGCTTCGCGGGAAAGTACAGTCACCCCTGCATCTGGAGTCGAAAAAGGCGAGCGAGATAATTCATACTCGGCAGGTACATAACTAGGAAAGGTCCATTCTGGGTCACTCGGAACCTCTTGCAAAAGCTGCCAATACGTTTCGCGGGCTTTGCCTTTCTCATGCCCAAACTTTACCATCGGCTTCGGCGATTTAGATATTTTGACGAATTCATCAAGCTGACTGACATCTACAGTCGCCCAAGCTTCTGCCAAGGCCTTGGCGCTCTCTTCCCGGGCTCTAGCATCTGCTTCGTCATACCACGCGCGGTTTGGTTGTTGTAGATGCGACGTATTTATTGAATCAAAAAATGACATCAATGAATAGTAGTCTGCCTGCGGTATCGGATCTACTTTGTGATCGTGGCACTTCGCGCAGCCCATGGTTGTTCCCAAAAAGGCTTCACTCGAGACGTCCACGATATCGCTGATCATGTCGCTGTGTGCTTGGTCGCGATCTGCTGGTTCATCATCGCGTTGCATCAGGGTCATGAACCCAGTAGCCACTTTGGCCGCAACATCACTATCTGGGAGTTCATCGCCCGCGAGCTGTTCCGCGACAAAGCGATCATAGGGTTTATTGTCATTGAAGGCCTTAATTACATAATCTCGGTAGCGCCATATGTATGGCTTTTTGTTGTCTCGTTCAAAACCATTGGTCTCAGCGTAACGCACCGTATCCAGCCATAGGCTTGCGAGCTTCTCACCATAACGCTCCGAGGCTAGAAGCTGATTGACTAAATTATTCCATGCGAACCTTTGATCAATTTCGGCGTTAAAAACCTCAACCGCTTCGAATGTAGGCGGTAATCCAGTCAAGTCATAATACGCACGCCTGATCAAATGTCGGGCTGGTGCTCTGGGATTTGGCTTTAAGTTCTCGGCCATCAAGCCTTCGAGAATAAACGCATCAATCGGATTGCGTATGAAGTCGTGCTCAAGCGCAGGTAATGGGGGTCGTATCGGCGCCTGATATGCCCAGTAGTTTTCCGAGGGAAGTCCCGCGTCCTTCTCTGCTATCAATTCAGCCTGCACCGAGGCACTCGCAAAAATTGCGGTGCATAAAACTTTGATTAATATCTCTAATATTTTAGACATACAACTCACATTGAATAATCACTAATTATATCTGCACCTGGTAAATGATTGATTAATTTTTGATAGCCGACCTCGCTCAATTGGGTGCCCGTTAGAACGATAGTCTCGATTTTTGAATGGGCGCGAATGCTGTCAACTTGCTCATCGGAAAATTCAGTGCCCGTCAGATTGACCTTCTTTAATTCAGACATCTTTGACAACAAAAGCAAAAGGTCCTCGTCGGAAAAGCTGCTGTCACTAAGATTAAGCACCTCGACTATAGCTGCTGTGGAAAAAAGCTTCGCCCATGCAGTATCTAACTGCCGACGATTCCAATCGATACGTATTAAGCTATCAACAAGTGGTTCAAGTGCCGAGCGCACGCTGGCTTCATCATAACCCAGTAAGGATACCGCATTGAGTTCAAAAAGCGCTTCGCCTACGACGGATTGAACAAGTAAGCCAGGATAACGGGTTTGGAAGTCCGCGTATTTTAGTAATAAGTCCTTGCTGCGTGCCTTTGCTACTCGCGCCTGAATTGCCACTGGGCTATCACCCATAATCGACTGCACATAAGCTTCTTGCTTGGTGGGGAAACTTATTGATTCGATTGATTGCTCCTCTGGCAAAGCAGCTGAGACCCACCAGTCGAGGAAAGCGGCTTCATCCAAGCTTAACTGTTCTTTGTCGGCAGGCGGCATCCGCTTAGTGTCATCAAGTGGCAGATTGATTCGTTGTATCATCAAAGATCCAGCTGAATCGCCGGGCAACAAGCAGGCGCCCTTAGAGCCTCCCTTAAGAAGGGCCGCATAAGTGTTCATTTTTAACTTCCCCTTCGCTCGTTCGACACCATGACATGCCATGCACTTATCCTCCAAAATGGGTAGGACTAAAGAATCAAAGATGCGGCCTGACGCGACCCCATCCACAGACTTAAGTTCTTGATTGGCTCGTTCAGCAAATATACGCCATGGCGCTCGGTCTAAAGGATCGCCATGCGTAATCACCCCGCCCGCATGGCCAGTAATCAATAACACTGCTGTGGTGACTCCGGCACTCAGCCACTCGAAGCTTGGGCGGTTCGTAGTACCATAACAAAAAAGAAAGATCGCTAGTGAGACTAAGAATGCGAGCGAGCTGTACATATGAAGCGCAATCGTTGCTCGCCCATAGCCGCCGCCTAAATACAAAATAAAGCCTGCGCTAAATGTCAGTATCGCGCTCACGAAGGTCGCCAGGGTCAAGCCGTAGACAATAGATCGTGGCACCGAATCACGCACGAAAACCGAAGCAAGCAGCAAACCACAGACAGCAAACCACAAACCTATAGGTAGGTGTAAGAGTAGCGGATGGAAACTGCCGACAAAATCGGAAATGACTGACCAGTAATCATCCTCGAATGGCGCGACCCATTGAACCCCAACGAAACAGACAAAAAGTATAATAACTATCCCAGCTATTGATCTGACTCCTAATTGCATACCCCTATAAAATTAATTTATTACTCAATCACATCGACCCAAATCGCTTCAATATTTCTCTTTGCATCTTGCGCATAAGGATATTCCTTCCAGACATCCGATTCGGAATAGAGGCGGCTCTTTTCTTTGCTAACCGCGTTGCGCTTAAGTTTATCATTCATCTCTGCGAGTAAGGCCGCTTTGCGCGCTGCCATGCCCGCAGGATTCTCGTCTACCAGCTCTGCCAGTTTGCGCTCATACTCCACCCGTACGCGGCGACCAAACTCGTCCATCAAATTATACAAAGCGTCATACACGACCTCAATTTCGCCACCGTCAACTTCGTCGACATATTGCTGGCGCATCGCTTCCATACTCGCCACTTTCTCCGGCATAGAAACGGATAGATCGTACTCCTGCTGATAATCCTCTTTGATATTAAAGAGCTTCATCTCTCCCGAGACTAGCTGCTTCATCAGGCGGAAGTCGCCAATAATAATCGAACTAATTGGCGGATGATAATGGCAAGTATAATGATGGACGATGCCAGGTGCGCCGCGTTCGACGATCCCTTTGTTCCCATTGGCAAAGACATCGCGTAAGCTGCCGCCATCAATGCCTTCTGGTAAAGGTTCATTACTGCCACTCAAATCATGAAAGGTCGGCAAGAAGTCCCATTGCACAATCGGCACATCACACTCCGAACCGCCTTCGATACTAGGTCCTGCGATAATCGTTGGCACACGCAGGCCACCTTCCCACATCGAGCGTTTGCCGCCCTGCAGGGGCCCATTGAAACGCTCATTAATGCCGTTCACTTCACGTCGCTCCGCGTAGCCTCCGCCGTTATCAGAGGTGAAAATGATATAGGTATTGTCGAGCTCCCCTTTGGCTTTGAGCGCATCAATGATCCCGCCTACCGTCATATCCATCTCCTCGATCATAGCGGCATATAGGATGTCCTTGTTCTCTTTAGACTTTGCATTCGCGAGTTGCTTTACATCTCCGCCCTGCTCGATCCAGCGCTTGCGGTTACGCACAACGGCCTCGTCCGTCGCCATAAAAGGAATGTGGGCAGCGTAGTGAGACACCATCAAAAAGAACGGCTGTTTGCCAGCATGCTCGTTAATGAATGCAACGGAATCCCTCCGTAACGAGTGAAGCCGCTTAGGGTCGTCTTCAGGAAAGGGTTCTTTGGTATTGGGGTTCCAGTAAATACCATGCCCGTTGCCGTTACCCGCGGGGGTATTCTCATCGGTCACATCGTAGCCGGATTCATCGTAACGACCAATTGTACCGCAGCCTTTGCCAAACATCGCGGTGACATAATCTTGTCCTGCAGCCTTCAACATTTCGCCCATCGTAACCTCATCGTCGTAACCGTCCGGGCGTTGGATCGGCGAGAGCACATCAAACACATTTCGATACTGCATCTGCGCTGAAGATTTACCAAACTGAATACTCAGGCGTGAGCCTGTGCAAGTTGGCGTCGGCGAATAGCCCGCATTAAAACGTGCGCCGAGCGCAGCTAAACGCTCGATTCCAGGTGTGTTAATGAAGCGATGCTTGGAGTTTGGCTCCTCATCCATCATCTGCACGGAGGTGTCCGCGTAGCCGAGGTCATCGGTGTAGATAATAATGAAATTCGGCGACTTCGCCGCCGACAGCAAAGAACCGAAAACGCTCAAGAGGAGTATAGGTAAAGCGGGCTTCATAATAAAATTTTCCTGAGTAAAATAAAGGGGCAATTAATTACTATTCGCGGTACCACGATCTTCATGTAGTTTGATCATGCGAAGGCACTTCTCCTCTTGTGAGGCTTGGAAGTTTACGTGGTTTTGTGAGACATCCAGCTGATAGGCTTTTTGCTTATTATTCGGGTCGGCTGCGAGTTCGGCTTTGAGCTTCGCGAGACGCTTTTCACCATTCTCAATCCAACCGCCTTGCAACTGCCCTAGGTAATTGCGGCGTGTCGTGGTCACGGTTTCCGCATTCACCTTGTTTAAATAATCCGCGCGACGCTGATCCAGACTCGCCACCATCTCTGGCATTTGGTTTGCCAAATTCTTTTTCTCACTCAGATCATCGGTCACGTTGAAGAGCTCAAACTCAAGTGTATCGAGATTCTTGCGCAGTTTATAATCACCCACACGAATGACCGACTCAGGAGACCCAGTATGCCATGGGAAGTGAAAAACTAATTCCTCTGTATTGCGGACGACCTTGCCGTCGTCGCCGTTGAACCATACGTCCTTCAAACTACCACCATCCAGATCGGCGGGCAGTGGTTCGGTGCCACCGGCGAGATCGTAAAAGGTCTGCAAAAAGTCCCACTGCACCATGGGCACAGATGCGTAAGTCCCCGAATCAATACCAGGACCACGCACGACGGACGGCATACGCAGACCACCTTCGAGTAGGTTGCCTTTGCCTCCACGCAGCGGATTATTGCCACGAAAACCGCCCCCGTTGTCCGAAGTGAAGATCACATAAGTATTATCTGCGATACCAAGATCATCCAGCGTATCCAAGATATGTCCGAAAGCAGTATCTGTATCTTCGATCATCGCAGCGTAGTTAATCAACCACCCGTTGGTATACATGCCGACAGGAATCTCTTCTTCGGGGACATAGTCCTTATCTTCACCTTTCTTGGGACGTGGCAGTAGCTTGTATTTGTCGCGTGTCGCTTGTAGCGAATCGTGCCAAATGTGCATGGCGTAGTGTGAGAGCTGCACGTAGAATGGTTTGCCCGCATTGACTTGTTCGCGCATGAATTCATTAGTCAGTTTCGACAGTGAAAAAATACGCTTGGGGTCATCGTAAGGCAGTGGTGTTTTACCATCATCCTGAAAATCGCCGGGTCCATTCCCGTTGTTCTCTCCATCTAGGACGTCATAGCCCGCAGCGGCTGGCTTGATACATTCGTTATGCCACTTACCAAAGTGTGCGGTCCTATATTCAGGGTTCGCTAGCTTGAGCGCCTTGGGGATCGTGATTTGCCCACGATATTCCTTCTTCACTTCAACCGCAGAAAGTGTGGTCAGGCGCATACGGGACGGCGTCATGCCGTGCAATAAGCTGTTACGCGACGGCGCACACAATGGGGCCGGCGAATAGCATGCGGAAAGCACACGCCCTCCCGCGGCCAAGCGCTCAAGGCTGGGGGTCTGGAAGTAGTCGCTACGCGTTTCGGGATCACCTTCAATCATCTCGACCGAAGTCTGTGCCCAACCAAGGTCGTCAATATAAATGACGACAAAGTTAGGCGCTTTGGCAGCCAGTGTAGTCGCGGCAAATAAAGTTAGTAAGAGTATTACTCTCCACGGGCACATAATTATTCGTATTCAATATAAAATGCCTTGCTTAGCGAAGATTCAGCTCAAGGTCAAACAAGCCGACAGATTTACCCGCTTGCGCATCTATATTGATACGTAAGCCCTCGCATTTAAGTTCGGCAGCTGGGTGGATCGTGTTGAAACGATCTTTCGAGACTCCGTAAACATCGGTGATGTATTTCTCGAAGGGATGCCAATTACCATCGAGCAAATACTCCATTCTCCAATCCGCGGGTACTACGACTTGATCACAGCTCACCCAGAAAAGACCAAGGCGCTCAATCGTCTGCACTTGGTCAAACACCATTTGTATCCACTCTTTATCAGAATCACCAGAGCTGATCCATGCGTCGAGGGTGGTATCCGCGGACGAAGCTGGGCGGCGCCCGTCCTTGACCGCATTAACAACTCCATTCGCTGCGCAACTAGAGGCAGTGACCGTGCCATACTTAGCAGGATCAAAATGGACACGAGAGAGTTGTGCTTGCGCGCCTTCAATCGCATCAGGAAGCCAGACAATCATCGTCGCGTTGCCACGGTTATTCCATGATAGATATGGGATGAATTTGAGCTCAGTACTGCGTGACTCGCCATCGACTATCTCGGCTGCTGGCACACTTACAATAGGGCTTCCCTCTAAGATGCCATCCTCCATACGCGCTACCGTGCAGCGTTCACTTGAAGGCAATTCGGGAATGTAAAAGCGCTGTACTGCTCCCTCATTATCTGCTTCCTCAGCGCACATAACAAGAGGCCCACGCGTCAGAGACACACGGTCACGGTTGTCGACGACCTTTTCATCGCAAGTGCTAAAGCGTAGGTCCATTGGCAAGTCCAACTCGATCACATCGCCAGCAGCCCAAGTGCGGTTAATTTCAACAAAGCCCTTTATCACTTCAGCTCGAACCACTTCTCCATTGACCTTCAAGGTCCATTGGGGAAGCGTTTTCTCGGTATAGCTGTAAAGCTTACCTGGGACAAATTGTTCGCCTAAGGCCCAGGTCGGAATGCGGAGCTTGATGGCAAACTGTGCTGGATACAGCAGGTCTGTTTCGATGTGAATGGCACCTTCATATGGATACGCAGTTTGCTGCCTCAGAGTAAGCTCGGTATCGGCGACTGAAAGTGTGACTTCATTGCCAGAATAGAGCAAAGCGTAAACAGTGTCGTCCTCAACCGCATACATGTAGCCTCCCACGTGATTGATGACGCGTGCAATATTCGATGGACAGCACG
>NZHH01000016.1:0-8025 GCA_002691245.1 Rickettsiales bacterium
ATATGATGTTAACCAATTTTTGATACCTTTATCACCTAAAAGTACTTTTACGGAAGTACTCTTGATATCGTCTCTATTTGCATCACCCGTTACATCTAATCCAGAATGACCAATAACTATAGGAAACTTAGTCATTTCATCGGCTGCAATAGATTCATTAGATGGCAGTCTACTTAATTCCTTTGCTAAGTTAGGGTTTCTTAATTCTAAATCTTTTGATACTAGATCTGGTGATGTTCTATCCTTTTCAGCGAATAGTACGTCTAGTCCAAGAACTAACATACCAGACTCCTTTGATTTTTTAAATAAATCAGCTAAAACAGTTCTTGGCCAAGGCCATTGTCCAATTTCCCTTAATGATTTTTCGTCAATATCAACAATTACTGAATATGTATTTCCTTTTGTTTCTCGAGGATTTTTGTTTTGAAGAACATCGAAGTATTTCAATCGCATTATTTCTATTATTTCTGGATCAGAAATTCTAGTGAGGCCAAGTAAAACAGCTATTACTAACGATAAAAGAGTAATTATGGCTCTGAATGAAATTTTAATTCTCATGGTTCTGCAAAGCTATTCCCAAGGGTTCTTATTAAAGGATAAATAAAATATGTGATAAGTTTCCTTTTTCCAACTCTAAATTTTCCAGATACTTTCATTCCTGGCATAAGATTAAAACCTGGAGGAATATCTTTAAGTTCTTGTTCAGTAATTTTTGCTCTAGCTCGATAAAAATTGCCCGAATTACCATCTACATCTTTATCAACTGTATCAGCAGAAACGTAAATTAGTTTTCCTTTTAATTCACCATGTTTTTGTGCTGGTAAAGCATTGAGTTGAATTTTAACGGAAGTATCTGGTATTAATTTACTAATATCTGATGGATCAACGTCAAAGACAGTAAGAAGTTCAACCCCTGTTGGAACAAGTGTTACCACACTTTTACCTTGAGAAATTACAGCCCCTGGGTAAAGAGAATGTAAGTCAAGTATCATCCCATCTGATGGAGCTCTTACTGTCTCATCAGTTTGCTGTCTCTCTAGTTTTTTTAAATCTTCAAGAAGTGAAATTCTCTGATCTTCTAAAGCCAGTAATTCATCATTTATTCCCCCAAAAAATTGGCTAGTATATTCTTTTCTATTTGACTTCAATTCACTTAACTTATTACTTGTTTTTGTAAATTCTTTTTCTAAAGATAATCTTTTATTTTTTTCCCCCAGAACTTGAGCCTCTGCCACCAAATCTAGATCAAATAGTTCTTTCTTTGAATCCTCTAATTTTTTTTGAATATCAAGTTGTTCTTTAATAAAGGTAAGGTCGTCTTCCGTTGAAGAAAGCTGTTGATTTAGCGATGCCATTTTAGCTAGGTACTGACCCTTTTTATCTTTGAATATTTTTTTTTGACGATCGTCAGAAGGATTACTTACAGATGAACTACTCCTCAACTCAGACTGTTTTTTAAGTCGATCAATCTTTGAATTCGTAACAGATAATTGATAATTTAACTTTTTCATATCAGCTCTTTGAAGTGTAGAATCGAAGGCAACTAATGCTTCATCTTTTTTAACTTCTTGCCCTTTTTTAACAAAAATTTTTTTTACTACAGAATTATAATTCGATTGTACTTCAACATTTGGTACAACAGTAGTAATTTTACCTGTTGCTGAAATAGTTGTGTCAATTTCTGAGATTGACCCCCAAATAATCAGAAATAAAACTAAAAAACCAAACGAATAAACAGAATACTTTACAGACTTGGGGAGTGCTTTAGACTTTAGACGATCCATGTCGTCATCAAATTCGTCAAGTAATTCATTCAAAATAAGTTTCTTTTTTCTTTTATCTTTATTTTCTTCTGATTCTTCTTCTATATCATCTGATGTATTAGTTTCTTCACTACTAAATGCGTCGACAGATAATTTTTCATTTGCATTTCTGGCATAGCTAGCAAGTTGTTGCATCATATTGAAAGCAGTTTGTGGTGAATTTTTAAGATAACCAAGTAATGCATCTTTATCTATTTCTCTTACAGTTGCTTCATCAACTGCTCTCGCCATTGCGCTTCGTGGTTGCTTGTCAATCAATGCCATCTCTCCAAACAATGCACCTTTTTCTAGCAAAGCTAATGTTACATATTCATCTCCATTGAACTTAGTTACTTCTATTTTTCCTTTTATAACTTGATAAGCAAAATCTCCAACTTCTCCCTCTCTAAAAAGCACATCCCCAGATGCTAAATTTCTTAATGACGGTTTTATTTTTTTTTTATCTGTCATTTAAACTACTTTCTTAGTTGGTCTATTGAAACCTAGTACTGAAATTTGTTTATTAAAAGTCTCTCCAAAAAAACCTCTAATATTTTTTAATTCTTCAAATGTTCCTTCCTGAGTAATAACACCCTTATCAAGAACAAAAATTTTATTACAAATTCTTAAATGCCATAAGCGATTAGAAACTATAATAACTGTCCTTCCAAGTGCTATATCTGAAAGAGCATCATAAAGTTTGATTTCACTTTCAACATCAAACCCAGTAATTGCATCATCTAATATAATTACCCTTGGATTTCTAATTAATGCTCTTGCGATTGCAATTTTTTGTCTTAATCCAGTTGATAGATTTGTGGCATTTTCTTCGAGAAATGTTTCATATCCATCTGGAAATGACTCTATTTCTTCATGTGCATAAACTTTTTTTGCTGCCCATGTAATTTTATCCATAGATGAGTTAGGAGCTGCCCTAGAAATTGATTCTCTTATTGTACCAGGAAAAAAATAGCTCTCAGAACCAACTAATGAAACTTGAGACCTTATATGACTTAGGTCAAGTAAACGTAAATCTACGTTGTCAAGGGCAACTATGCCAGACTGAGGTCTATATAGGCCTTGTATTAACTTTGCTATAGTACTCTTTCCACATCCACTTTTTCCGGTAAGACCAATTATTTGTCTTGGATTAATTTCTAAATCAACATTTTTTAAAATTTTAGTATTATCATCATAACCAAACTCAACATTCCTAAAACTAATTTGTCCCATAAGTTGAGGTTTCTGACCCTTACTAGTAGTTTCCGTGTTAGCATCAACAATACCTGAAACCAGCTGAAGTGATTGCAATAATTTTCCTACCTCAGTTTTAAGTGTAACTAGGTCAATTATAGGTCTGGAAACTCTTGATGCTAACATATTAAATCCGACTAAAATACCTGCTGAAAGACTGCCAGAAAAAACTAAGTGCACACCAACAAATATAACCATTGCTGTCATTAACTGATTAATCGTACTTGAAATATTATTTAGCATAGCACTTTTTTTTTGCATATCTTCAGAAGCTATTATAAAGTTTGCCTCTAGCTCTCTCCACTGTTCTTTTAGAGATGGCTCTAAAGCAAGTCCTTTTACATTCTCAATGCCATTTACCGAAATAGATATAAATTCTTGTCTTTTAGCCTCAGCTTTACTAAGTTTGCCCATAGAGTCGCGTTGTCTTTTGGAATAAATAATTGAAGCAAGAGCACCTAAAATACTGAATGAAAAAACAACCATAAATAAAACTGGACTGTAAAAAAATAATATAGGAATAAAAACTAATAGACTTATAGAATCTAATGCTGTTGAAAAAATTTTTTGAGTAAGTGTACTTTTTATAACTGATATTTGAGATGTAAAACGTAAAAAATTTGTAGATTCTCTGTGGAACCTTTGCATTGGCAAAGAAATTAATTTTTCAAACACTCTGACTGAAAGTTTTGCTTCAACCTTTTGAGACAAAAAGTCAAGTAGGTATGCCCTCAAAAATCCAAGAATACCATTAAATAGGTAAGCAACTACCACCCCAGATGTTATTACATAAAGTGTAGCGTATGCTTCATAATTTACAACCTTATCAAGAACTAGCATCATGAATACAGCAGGAACAACTGCAAATATATTTAAAATAAGTGCTACAATTATAACTTGGACCATCACTGATTTATTTCTTAAAGACTCACCTATTAACCAGCTTAACTTTAACTCACTTTGCTCTTCGAAAGCTTTTAATTTTGCCTTTAAAAGAATAACCTGCCCGTCCCAACCCTTTTGTAATTCTTTTATCGTAATTTGTTGAGGTTTTGGAGTAGTTACACCAGTATCAAGAAATAAAATTGACTTATCTTCCTCTTTTGAATCAATTACTCTTAATGCGATTACATAGCGACCATTTTTTAATCTTAAAATTTGTTGTTTTTTAGATAACAACTTTATTAATTCATTGTCATTTATTTTTGTTGATTTAGCTTTGAGACTAAATGAATTTGCAAGTTCACACATTTCTTTTGGAGAAAGTTCTCTTTCATCATTTTTAAACTGCTCAGGAATATCATTTGGACCAATGTGAACACCAAGTTGCCTTGCAACTAGTATTAATGACTTTTGGGATCCTCTCATGGCTTGCATGAAATTATTGTATATGATTTTTAATTTTTATCAAAAAAAAAACCCTCATTAAATTTAATAATGAGGGTTTTTAACGTAGATAAAAAGTTAAATTAAACTACATCATCTCCTGGATTGTCATCAGGTGGAGGAGGAGCCATATCACCCTCCATAGGCATATCACCTTCAGGTGGTGGAGGCATATCAGCATCAGCTGGACCGTGTGCGGTAGCATCGTCCATATGAGAATGCATTTCATCCATCCCATCCATTGGAGGAGGCATATCACCTGGTCCGCCTTCCATTGGTCCTGGTTCACCCATCGGATCGCCCGGAGGCATATCACCAGGAGGCGGTCCCCCTGCTGGCCCAGCTTCACCAAATAGAGGGTCAGCACCTGGTCCGCCATCCATTGGTCCTGGTTCACCCATTGGATCACCCGGTGGTGGTCCTGCCATATCACCTTCTGGCGGTGGTCCCATTGGTCCATCAGGTCCTGGTCCCATATCACCTTCTGGTGGTGGTCCCATTGGTCCATCAGATCCTGCCATATCACCTTCTGGCGGTGGTCCCATTGGTCCATCAGGTCCTGGTCCCATGTCACCCTCTGGTGGTGGTCCCATTGGTCCATCAGGTCCCGGTCCCATATCACCTTCTGGTGGTGGTCCCATTGGTCCATCAGGTCCTGGTCCTGCCATATCATCTGGTGGAGGACCGCCTTCACCAGGTGGTGGTCCCATATCACCCTCCGGTGGTGGTCCCATTTCATCTGGTCCTGGTCCCATATCACCTTCAGGCCCCATGGCCATATCGTCTGGACCTTCCCCCATATCACCTTCGCCTCCGAAAGCTACATCAACGCTGTCTCCAGCGGCTTCGAATGCATCTCCGGGGCTTGCACCATCAGCCAAAGCTGAATCAAATCCATCTTGAGCTGCTGACGCCATTGTGTCTACCATATCTGCCGGTGCGCCCATATCTGTCATAACAGTTGACGCAGCATCAATTGCTGCTGCAGCTGCTTCAGATGGATCAGCGCCTCCGTCTAATGCTGTCTGGTAGGCTTCTAATGCTGCATCACCAGCAGCATCAGCCATATCTTCCATTTCTGGTGGCATAATAATTTCCTTTGAAAAAATAGGTTTTTAGTGCGAATACTTAAAAGTCAATACAAAGTTAATCCTACATTAACCAATAAAAAAAATCAATAAAAAAATTAAAATCCTAAATAATTAAAATTCAATATCCCACAATTTCTTAGTAGGTCAAAAGAATTTATAATAAGTTGGTATTGTGCGTTTACTAAATTCGATTCAGATTGAGTTAGTTCTTTTTCAGCATCTAAGATATTAAGCGTAGTCCTTGTTCCCACCCCAGCCTCTCTTGAGACGCCTTCTACAGCCATAAGATTAGAGTCTACTGATATCTCAAGGGATTTAATGCTCGCTTTTGTACTAGAAATTTTTTTCCATGATGATTTTATTTGATGTGTAAGTTCTAATCTTTTTGACTCAATTGCTTTGAGATTTGTTATTGCAGTATCTCTAGACTTAGATAAATTTAAAAAATTATGACCTTTATTGAATAGGGGGACAGTAACTTCTGCAGTTACAGAGTAGTTATCTTTTCTCTCAATTGCTCTTGATGATTCAAGTGATTTCCCAACTGACCCGGTCAAGGAAAGCTCTGGAGCAAATGACAGGTTATTTTTTGAAATATCAATTTTAGAATTTAAATGTTGTAACTTTAACGTTACATATTCTGGGTTACTTTCCAAACTAATCCTTAACGCCTCTTTAAGTGTTTTTGGAGTATTTGGAATAATACCAAATTTAGACCAATCTTTTGGATTTGATTTGATAACATTTTTGTCATTAGACTCAAACCAATTAATTTTAGGATCTCTTCCAACTATTTTTTTAAAATCGGAGATTGAAATTTCAAGGTTATTTTCAGCTTCTATTCTTTTTGATATTGCTTCAGCCAATCTTGCTTTTGCCTGAAATACATCAGTTTTTGTTACATCTCTAAACTCAAATCTCTTTTCAGTTGCTTCAAGTTTTTTTTTAAGATTTTCTTCATTTTTTTTTGACACATCTAATAGAAAAAAATCTTTTAAAACGGTATAGTATGCTTTACTTGCTTTCAACAAAACATCTTGAGTTGTTGACTCAAGACTAAGTCTTGCAATTCTATATTTATTTTTTGATTGTTTTAGATTTAAAACCTTAGAGAAACTAAGTGGCTGTGTAACGTCTATATCAAAACTTGAGGGATCTATGGAGGTAATATTTCTATTAGATGTATCTGGAAAAGTTTTACTGATATCTTTTCCTCTTGAAGCAGAAAAATCGACTGACGGAAGAAAGTCTGTTTTTGATATTTTTAAATCTTTCTCAGAAATTTGAAGTTCTTTTTTACTTTTTGCAATATCAGGGTAATAATTGTATGCATCGTAAAGAACATCACTCAATTCATCAGAAAACGAAGTGCTATTGAATACTATAACAAGTATAAAAGCCACAAAAAAATTTACAAACATCGAAAACTGCTTTCCTCATAAACAGTGTAAACAAAAACTTATTTTATTAAAGAATTTTTTAGTTATAACTTTTTTTTACTTTTAATTATCATAATCTTGTAATATAAGCAAGTAGTTCGGGGAGTAGCGCAGCCTGGTAGCGCATCTGTTTTGGGAACAGAGGGTCGCAGGTTCAAATCCTGTCTCCCCGACCATTTTTTTTGCAGTATATGGTTTAATTTTTATATGGAGAAAAAAATGAAAAATAAATTTTTAATTGTGATTGGTTTTGTTTTAATTTTTAAACCAGTTTTATCTGAAAATTACTATATAGCTCTTGATTATTTCAATAAAAAGCAAATTAGTAAGTCAATACAACTTTTTCAAAAAGTTGCAAGTGATTCAAATAGTACCTATCAAGATAAAGCAATATTTAATCTTGCTGTAATTTATGACAATGGATATGGTGTAAAAACAGACAAAACCAAAGCTCTTTATTACTATAACATTGCATCTGAAATGAATAATGAATTTGCGATGTATAATCTTGGGTGGATGTACCAAGTTGGTGAAAATTTGAATAAAGATGCAGTCAAAGCTTTTGAACTATATTCAAAATCTGCTGACAAAGGTCACCCCCAAGCAATTTTTAATCTTGCTAATATGTATTTTTCAGGTGAGGGAACAACTAAGGATATTCAAACTGCTTATAAATTATTTCTACAATCTAAAATTAGAGGAATAAAAGAAAGTGAGTATTATATAAATTTAATATCTAGTGATTTAAGTTTAGAGGAATTGAATTATCTAAATGAGGAAAACAAACAATTAATTGAAAAAAAAATAGATCTACCTGAACCAAAAAATGAATGATCAAACATGTAGAAAAGATTACCTAAGATATTCATTACATGAATATTTGTTATAATGAAAATAAATTTCTTTTATGAGGGATTTAGTATAATATTATAATATCTTCCTCCCCATATATTTAAGGCGCTTTTTCTAAAAGCGCCTTTTTTTTTGGTCACATTTATAAATCTTGATAAATAAACCCTTGTAGCTTGTCCAAATTTTTGTCCTTATGTTATA
>NZHH01000017.1:0-22757 GCA_002691245.1 Rickettsiales bacterium
TTGGAGGTGCGGACCGGATTCGAACCGGTGTACTCGGCTTTGCAGGCCGGTGCGTAGCCTCTCCGCCACCGCACCCCATTAATACTTAAATATTGTAATAATTATTAATACTTATATATTAAAGCAATAACTATTAACACCCTTAATAATGAATAACAATTTTTTTGATACAGCTAGGAATAATATGGTAAACAACCAAATTTTACCAAATGGTGTGAAGGATTTTGATTTAATAAATTCTTTTGATATCATCAAAAAAGAATTATTTGTTCCAGAAGCAAATAAAGAAGTTGTCTATAGTGACTCTGATATTGAGTTGGCTCCAAAAAGATTTATGGTGAGGACATTTATCCTTGCTAAAATGTTTGATCATTGTAGTTTTTCAAAAAGCGATTCTATTCTTGTTATTGGATGTTTAACTGGTTATTCGATGGCTGTATTATCAAAACTAGTTAGTTATGTTTTTGGAGTTGAAAATAATAAAAAACTAGTTGATAGGGCTAACGAAACTTTATCTCAAATAGGGTGTCTAAACTGTTCAGTTTTTTTTAGATCAAACCTTGTTATGGGTAATACAAAAAACTCTCCCTATGATAAAATTTTCATTGAAGGATCAATAAAGTCTTTACCAAAAATATTAGTTAAGCAACTTAAAGAAGATGGTGAAATCTATACAGTTTTAAAAGATGATGATTATGTTGGTGAATTTGTTAGAGGTCAAAAAATAGGTTCTATAATTTCATATACAAAACTGTTTAATACGAATCTATCAGAATTGGAAGATTTCATAAACCACGAAAATGGTTTTGAAAATGAAGATTAAGTTTTTATCATTTTTTTCTCTTTTTTTATGCTTATCAAATATAGTATTTAGCAAATCTCTTTTAAATGAAGATTTAAAGAATTCTCTTGAATTCTTATATAGTTTTAATCCCGAATTAAAGTATGAGAGAAATATTCTCAGGGCAAAAGATGAATTAATGCCTCAAGCTCTTTCAGAGTTTAGGCCAGAAATTAAGGGATATTACCAAAAAGGAAAAGTTCATACAAATTCTCATGGTTTTAATATCACATCCGATGGCATCAGAACTGAAACTAATAAAGGAGTTACCATTATACAAGATATTTTCGATGGAGGCAGTAGTTTAAGCAATTTAAAAGTGGCAAAAAATACAATTTTTGCTCAAAGATCTATACTCAAAGATAAAGAACAAGAAATTTTTATTAAAGCAATCAAAATCTATGCAGATTACGCAACAGAAATTTTAAATTATGAACTTAAGGAAAAAAACGTAGAAGTTCTTAAAGGAAGATTAAATTTAACAAAAGAACAATTCGACATTGGAGAAGTCACCTTAACTGATGTTTCAATTGCAGAAGCAAGACTTTCTCTGGCAGAATCAGATTTGATTGAATCGGAAAAAAATTTAGAATCACTAACTGCAAATTATGTATTCGTTTTTGGAATTAAACCAGTAAAGCCTAAAATTGATTTAAATATATTAGAACTTAACTCAACTATTGATGAAATGAAAAAATTAGGTCTAAAACAAAATCCTAAAATTAATGATCTTATTCATAAAATAAAATCATCAGAAAATAAAATAAAAACCCTCAAGAGGAAAAAGCTTCCAAGTGTAAAACTAGAAGCAGATGCTTACATAAATCAAGGTTATTTTAGAACAGATAGTAAAAGAGAAGTTCTATCCGCATTTGCAATTGTAGATATACCACTTTATCAATCTGGAGCAGCATCTTCAAAGATAAGAGAATCAAAAGAGGAACTATTTGCGTTAAAAAATTTACTTAAAAGAATGCAAGATGAGATTGTTTTTAAGTTGATATCTAGTAAATCATCATATGATTTCTCATATGCAAAAATATCAGCTTACCAAAAACAAATTGAATCGAACAAAATTTATTTAGATGGTCTTAGACAGGAAATGCAATTAGGTGAGAGAACTATGCTTGATTTACTTGATGGTGAACAAGAACTGCTTGAATCCGAATTAGATCTAGTGCGAGCTTATAGAGACTTATTTAATTCATATTATGAAATTTTGTTTTATACCGGGGAACTAAATTCAAAAAGTTTGGGGTTATCTGTTAACCACTTTGATAATCAAAAAAACTTTAACGAAAAAAAGTATAAGTGGTTAGATATAGTTGAATAAATAATGCTTGATAAAAGATTTAATTTTTCCGAGATAGAAAAACAATGCCTAAGAACATGGGTCAAAAATAAAACGTATCGTTTTAAAGAAGAAAATAATAAAGAAGCTTTTTGTATAATGATGCCACCGCCAAATGTTACAGGAAGTCTGCATATTGGGCACGCTTTAACTTTTACTCTTCAGGATGTATTAATTAGATTTCAAAAAAAACTGAATAAAAATGTTCTTTGGCAACCTGGAACAGATCACGCTGGCATTGCAACTGAGATTGTTGTTGAGAGGATGCTTCTAGAAAAAAATAAAAATAAAAATGATTTAGGTAGAGATAATTTCATAAAAGAAATATGGAGTTGGAAAAAGAAATCTGGTGACCAAATTGTAAACCAAATGGTAAGACTTGGTACTTCAGTAGATTGGAGTATTTCTAGATTCACTATGGATGATGGCCTGAGCAATTCTGTAAATGAGGTTTTTATTAAGCTCTTTAATAAAGGATTAATTTATAAAAATAAAAGACTAGTTAATTGGGACCCAGAGCTAAAGACAGCAGTATCAGATCTTGAGGTCAATCAAATTGAGAGCAATGGAAATATGTGGTATATTAAGTATGATTTGGATAATTCTCACAATCAAATAACAGTAGGAACAACAAGACCAGAAACAATTTTTGGTGACTCTGCAATTGCAATACACCCAAAGAATAAAAAACTAAAAAAATTTATTGGTAAATTTGCAAGAGTTCCAATAATTAACCGAAAGATACCTATAATAGCAGATACCTATGCTGACCCAAAAAAAGGTTCTGGAGCTGTAAAAATCACTCCTGCCCATGATTTCAATGATTTTGAAATTGGTAAGAAACATAAGTTAGGTTTGATCAATATTTTCGATGAGAGCGCTAATCTTTGTGAAAATATACCTTTATCATATAAGGGATTAAATAGGTTCAAAGCTAGAAAAAAAGTGGTACTAGAGCTTAATAAAATAAATAAAATTGAAAAAATTCTAAAAAATAAAATGGTAATACCTTATGGAGATAGAAGTGGACAAATAATAGAACCTTTTTTAACTGATCAATGGTTTTTAGATACAAAAAAAATATGTATAAAGGTGAAAAAAGAATTACAAACAAAAAAAATAAGATTTCATCCAAACTCATGGATAAACACATTTACGCACTGGATTGATAATATAGAGCCGTGGTGTATTTCAAGACAAATTTGGTGGGGACATAGAATTCCCATATGGTATACTGACTGTGAAATTATTATTGCTGCCAAAACAAAAAAAGAAGCAAATGAAATATTAAAAACGAAAAATAGAAATGCAAAAATCACTTATCAAGAACAAGATGTACTAGACACTTGGTTTTCTTCAGCATTATGGCCTTTTACAACACTTGGTTGGCCAAAAAATACTAAATTATTAAAAAAATATTATCCCACAGATGTATTGGTAACCGGATTTGACATAATTTTCTTTTGGGTGGCAAGAATGATTATGATGGGCTTGGAATTTACAAAAGAAGTGCCTTTTAAAAATATATATATCCATCCACTTGTTAAAGACGAAAATGGGAAAAAAATGTCAAAATCTAAAGGAAACGTTATTGATCCACTTGAACTCATCAACCTTTACGGGTCGGACGCTCTTAGGTTCACTCTTGCAAATCTCTCAACTCAAGGAAGAGACATAAAACTTTCTAATAAACTGGTTGAGAATAGTAGGAATTTTATTACCAAAATATGGAATGTTGCTAGATTCAGTCAATTTAATAATTTCAAATATAATAAAAATTATAAATTAGATTCCTGTGATTTATCAATTAATAATTGGATTTTGTACAAATTTTTTGAAACAAAAAAAAAGGTATTAAAAAATATTGAATTATTTAAATTTAACTTGGTCATATCAGAGTTGTATCAGTTTATATGGAACGATTTTTGTGATTTGTATATTGAGCTCTCAAAAAATTATTTAAATGATAAAAGTAAAAAAAAAGAAATTGAGGGTGTTTTTAGTTTTGTTTTCTCACAATCTTTGAATTTAATAAACCCAGTTATTCCATTCATAACCGAAAAAATAGGTAAAGAGCTAGGTTACATTAAAAATTCATACTACAGTCAGTTAATAGATTCAGAAAAATTTAATTATTTTAAAAAAAAAAATGTTTCAGATTTTAATTATTTCATTGAGTTGGTAAAAAAAATAAGATTTGAGTTGAGTCAAAACAGTTCTAAAAGTTTAAAACTTTTCATCATTTCCGAAAAAAAAATTAATTGGATAGAACAAAATTTATTTTTATTAAATTCAATATTTAATTTCAATTCAGTTAACTACTTAAAAAAAGACAATTCAAAAAAAAAAAATAATTATTGTTAAAAATATTAAATTTATTCTTGATACAGGTATTACCGAAAGTGTTTCATCACAAAAAGCTAAAGAAAAAGAAATAGAATTTTTGAAAAATGAAATTAAATTCTTCGAAGCTAAATTAAAGAATAAAAACTTCATTGATAAAGCTCCAAAAAAAATTGTTGAAATTCAAAAATCTAAATTTCATGAGGCTAAAAATAAATTAAAACTTTTAACTGATGTTTAAACTAAAATTCCAAAATATAGAAATGATTTCAAATAAGAAAAAAATTTGTTCGAAAAAATTTGTTTTATTTTTTTATGGTTTAGGTTGTTGCTCAAGTGATTTAGATTTTTTACTTAAAAAAAAATTTTTAAATAAACAACAAATTCTTATATTCGACTTGCCTGGTCATAATTATTTGAATTACAAATATGAAACCCTCTCGAGCTATGTGAGAAAAATATATTTA
This sequence comes from Rickettsiales bacterium, assembly GCA_002691245.1. Taxonomy (GTDB): domain Bacteria; phylum Pseudomonadota; class Alphaproteobacteria; order Methylaequorales; family Methylaequoraceae; genus Methylaequor. The sequence goes on from NZHH01000017.1 coordinate 5,003, forward strand.
TTTATTATAAAAAATAATATACAAAATATTACTTTCTTTGCACATTCAGTGGGAGGAATTATACCAATTTTATTGATGAAAGAATTTCTGAAAAATAAAGTAAAAGTAAGTAAGTTTTTTAATTATGAAGGAAATCTTACTGAAGCTGATACTGAAACCCTTACAAAAAAAACAATTTCATACAGTAGAAATGACTTTGCATCAAATAAATTTTCTTCCTTAATAAAAAAATGTGAGCAATCTGATAAAAAATATCTTAATCTTTGGTCTAAATCTTTAAAGAAAACTTCTTCTTATGCATTTTATGATTTATCATTTGAATGTGTTAAATTTAGTATGACTGATGAATTATTTTATTTTTTTAGATCTTTTTTCAAAAAAAAAGTTTATTTAATTGGTGAAAAAAGCAAATTTAATAAACCGGAACTATACTTCGGATCTGTAAGATTTAAAATTAAAAATTCTGGACACTTCTCGTACTTTGAGAATAGAAGAGAATTTGGTAAAGTATTTGAGCAGTTAATATTAAAGAATAATTAATATGAAAAAGATAGAAAAAAAATTTTTACCAAGCAGGCATGTTTCTTTGGGGCCAAAAAGCTCACCTCATCGTTCGTACTATTATGCTATGGGTTTAACAGAAAAAGAAATTTATCAACCATTTGTTGGTGTTGCAACTTGTTGGAATGAATCAGCTCCTTGTAATATTTCCTTGTCAAGACAAGCACAATCAACCAAGAAGGGTGTTAAAGATAGTTCCGGAACCCCAAGAGAGTTTACAACTATAACTGTAACAGATGGAATAGCTATGGGACACGAAGGTATGAAATCTTCATTAGTATCCAGGGAAGTAATTGCAGATTCTATTGAAGTTTCCATGAGAGGGCATTGTTACGATGGACTGGTTGGTATAGCCGGTTGTGATAAATCTCTACCTGGAATAATGATGGCAATGTTGAGATTGAATGTGCCATCTGTATTTCTGTACGGTGGTTCAATACTGCCTGGAAAACATAAAGATAAAGAGGTTACGGTTCAAGATGTATTTGAAGCTGTAGGTAAGTATGATTCCAATCAAATTACTGAGAAAGAACTTTGTGATCTGGAGAAAGTTGCTTGCCCTTCTGCAGGATCTTGTGGAGGTCAATTTACAGCAAATACGATGGCTTGTGTTGCAGAAGCTATCGGATTAGCATTACCAGGTTCATCTTCAACACCAGCTCCATTCGAATCAAGAGATGCATATGCATATCAATCCGGAAAAGTTGTAATGGATTTAATTAATTCTCAATTAAAACCGAGAGATATAGTAAACAAACAATCTCTAGAAAATGCCGCAAGAATAGTTGCTTGTTCTGGAGGATCAACAAATGCTGCACTTCATCTTCCTGCGTTAGCCAATGAAATTGGAATTGATTTCGATATTTTGGACGTTGCAAATATTTTTAAAGAGACTCCATATATAGCTGATCTTAAACCTGGAGGTAAATTTCTAGCAAAAGATTTACATGATATTGGAGGTGTTCCAATTATTATGAAAGCCCTGTTGGACGGAGGTTTTTTAGATGGAAGTTGCTTGACAGTAAATGGAAAAACAATAGCTGAAAATCTCAAATTAGTTAAAGTAGATTTTGATGCTCAAAAAATAATTTACTCTACAAAAAAACCAATTTCTAAGACTGGTGGTGTTGTCGGTTTAAAAGGAAATCTTGCTCCCGATGGAGCAATTGTAAAAGTTGCAGGTTTAAGTTCTAAATACTTTAAAGGCGTTGCAAGATGTTTTGACTGTGAAGAGGATGCATTTAAGGCAGTTTCTAATAAAGAATATAAGCCTGGTGAAGTTATTGTTATAAGATATGAAGGACCAAAAGGAGGTCCTGGAATGAGAGAAATGTTGGCTACAACAGCTGCAATTTATGGTCAAGGAATGGGAGAAAAAGTAGCTTTAATTACGGATGGAAGATTTTCAGGTGCTACCAGGGGGTTGTGTGTGGGACACATAAGTCCTGAGGCTAGTGACCACGGGCCTATAGCCCTAGTTGAGGATGGAGATGAGATTTCGATTGACGCAGAAAATGGTTTAATACAACTAAATGTAGAAAATAAAATTTTAGCAAACAGAAAGAAAAAAATTAAAATCAAAGAAAGTGATTTTGGTTCAGGAGCACTTTGGAAATTTTCTCAAACTGTTGGTTCGGCTCGTTTTGGTGCAGTTACTCACCCGGGTGCTAAAAAAGAAAAAAAAATTTATTCAGATATTTAAGTCAATCCATATAGGTATGTGATCTGAGGGTTTAGGAAACCCTCTAAAATCTGATTCGAATCTTATTTTTTTCACATTGCTAACATACCTAGGTGACATGAGAAAATGATCTATAAGTAAACCATCATTTCTTTCCCAACAGGCCCTTTGATAATCCCAAAATGAATACTTACTACCTGGAGCATTAAATAGTCTGACAATATTTGTTAAACCAGTGGATAAAATTTCCCTAAACTTTTCACGTGTAATAAAATGTCCCAAAGCATCATTTTCCCAATCTGGAAAATTTCTAACATCTTGTACCTCTTCTATCACATTGAAATCGCCGGCAATCAATAAATTTTTATTATTATCAATAAATTTCTTTGATAACTTTTTAATTTTTTGAAGCCAGTATATTTTAAAATCAAATTTTTCTTTGTTACTGATTGGGTTTCCGTTTGGTGTATATACATTTAAAATATTCAAATCTAATTTTTTAATATAAATTAAATTTGTTCTTGATTCTTTATTTAGGAAATCATCCTGTATTTCTAACTCATCTACATGAATTTTTTCTTTGAAAATAACAGCAGTACCGTATTTACCTTTTTGACCATTGACGATAGCTTTATATCCAAAATTTTCAAAGAAATTTGGAAAATCTCCATTTGTACATTTTATCTCTTGAAAAAGGACAATGTCTGGTTCAATTTTTTTAAGAAGCTTCTCTATTAGCTCTAGTCTTATTCTAATGGAATTGATATTCCATGATGCAATAACGGTCATTTAGACTAAACTGAAAAAGATGTTCCACATCCACATGTTGATGAAGCGTTGGGATTGGTAATTTTAAAGTAAGAACCAATCATATCATTAACAAAGTCTAGTTGTGAGCCTTTTAAGAAACCAAGAGATGTATCATCGATTATAACTTCGATATCATTGAACTTAAATAATTTATCATTAGTTTTTATATTCTGATCAAAATCAAATTTATACGAGAATCCTTGGCACCCTCCACCATCAACAGAAATCCTAAAATATTTCTGTTTTTCTTTTAAAGATATTTCTCTAATTCTATTTATTGCGTTATTAGATACATCAAACATATATAATTATAATTTTTTATGTTAATAATAATATTAAATAGATTATGGTGCAATATTCAAATTTTTCAACTAATTATAAAACTAGTAAGGGAAGAGTAGTAAAAGAGCAAGAAGACCTTAATAGAACTTGTTTTATGAGAGATAGAGATAGAATTATTCATAGTTCTGCTTTTAGAAGATTAAAATATAAAACTCAAGTTTTTGTTTATCACGAACAAGATTATTATAGAACGAGACTCTCGCATAGCCTTGAGGTTTCACAACTTGCAAGGTCTATATCGAAAGTCTTTGGTTTGAATGATGACCTTGCAGAATCTATCTCTCTTAGTCATGATTTAGGTCACACTCCATTTGGACATGCAGGTGAAGAGGTGCTTAATGACAAAATGTCAGATCACGGAGGTTTTAATCACAACTTTCAAGCATTAAAAATACTTACTATACTAGAGAAAAAATATATGGATTTTGATGGTTTGAATTTAACTTTTGAGACTTTAGATGGAATCTTAAAACACAATGGACCCATTTATCAAGATTTGCCAGATTATATTTCAAATTTTCTTGATTTTTTTAAGGGAAAAAAAACAAATCAAGGTTCGTTTGAATCACAAATTGCAGCAAAATGCGATGATATTGCATATAATAATAATGATATTGATGATGGGTTTCATGCTGGTTTATTTGATATTGAAGAACTGGCGGAGTTAGAAATTATAAAAGAGATCATAAACATGATAAATTCAAAAAAAATCAAGAATAAGGAAAGATTCAAATATGAATTGATTAGAAAATTGATAAATTTAATGGTAGATGATTTAATAAAAAATACAAAAAATAATTTATTCAAATTAAAAATTAAAAGTTCTAATGATATTTTAGAGGCAAAAGAAAAATTAGTTGAATTAAGTGAAGGTATGATGGAAAAAGAAAAAAAATTAAAACAATTTCTTAGAAAAAAAATGTATAATCATCCAATAGTTAAAACAATGAATTTTAAGGCAAAAAAAATCATATCCGATTTGTTTGATCTTTTCTCAGAGGAGCCATATTTACTTCCAATGCATTGGAGAAACTTCGAAAAAAAAAATGATAAATTAGTCAACGTTCTAGACTATATTTCTGGAATGACAGATAAATATGCGATAAACATACATAAAAAATATTTCGATTTATATAGTTTTTAATGCTTTACCACGACTTCCTAAAAGATAAGCTAATAGATTCACTGAGATTAAACTTTTCTGATAAATTCTCATCAGACATAATTGATAAATCCGAATTAACAATTGAAATACCAAATAATAAAAAATTTGGAGATGTTTCTACAAATGTTGCAATGGTGTTTTCAAAGAAACTTGGTACAACTCCAAATAATTTAGCTGAAAAAGTAATAAATGAACTTAGAAAAATAGAAGCTATTGAAAAAATTGAACAAGTTGGACCTGGATTTATTAATATATTTTTTAAAATAAATTTTTGGCATGACCAATTGAAAGTCTTATTAAAAAAAATGGAAAGGTATAATTACAAAATAAAAAAAAAAAAGATATGCTTAGAGTTTGTTTCAGCTAACCCAACTGGACTTATGCACATTGGTCATGCTAGAGGAGCAGTTTTAGGTGATACTATATCCTCTGTTTTGGAGGAAGTGGGCCATGATGTTGTGAGAGAATATTATATTAATGATGCCGGAGAGCAAATAAAAGTTTTGTGTAATACTATAAATCACCACTTAAATTATAATAATGAACCAATCAATGATTTAAAAAATATTTATCCTGGTGAGTATTTAAAAAAAGTTTCAAAAAAAATGTCTAACCTATTACAAAAAGGGGAAAAGAAACAATTAAAAAATGAAAGTGAAGTCGTTGATGTTGTAATGAGTGATATTAAGAATGATTTAAGAGAAATAAGTGTTGGACATAATTATTTTGTTTCAGAAAAGAAAATATCTAATGAAAAAAAAGTTAGTATTCTAAAAAATAAATTAGAAAAACAAAAGCTCTCTTACTACGGCTATCAAGATAAACCAAAGTCTATTGATGATGATAACTGGAAAAAAAAAAAACAACTTCTATTCAAATCAAAAAATCTTGGTGATGAAACTGACAGAGCGCTACTTAAACCCAACGGTGAATCAACTTATTTTATGTCTGATATTATTTATCACCAAAATAAAATTGATAGAAATTTTGATACATTGATTAATATTTGGGGTGTTGATCACTCAGGATATGTTAAAAGATTAAAACTTGCCTTAGAAGCATTAAATCCAAACAAAAAATATAACTTTGAAATTAAACTAACCTCTCTTGTAAATTTAATTGAAGGGGAAAAAAAAAAGAAAATGTCTAAAAGAGAAGGTAACTATATTACATTAAGAGATGTTGTTAAAGAAGTTGGTTCAGATGTTATTAGATTTATGATGATTTCTAGAAATGCGGATAAGAAAATTGATTTTGACTTTGATTTAGTCTTATCTAAATCAAAAGACAACCCAGTATTTTATGTTCAATATGCATATGCTAGATCCATGTCCCTTGTGAAAATATTTAATAAAACGTTTGATTGTAATTTTAACGAAATAGATAAAAGTGATTTTGATTTATCTCATTTAATTTTGGATGAGGAAAAAGCACTTATAAAAAAGCTTTGTAATTTTTTTAATGTTATAATGTCTTCAGCAAAATATTATGAGCCCCATAGAATTACTAACTATCTATATGAAATTGCCAAAGATTTTCATGCATATTGGGGGTTAGGAAAAGTTGATACTTCAAAAAAAATTATAATGGATGAAAATGAAGCTCTATCTAGGTCCAGATTATTTCTGATTTATGCTATTAGTCAAATAATAAAAAAAAGTATGGATATCCTCAAAATTAATTGTCCTGAAAGTATGTAAATGTATAAAAGTAAAATAAAATTAATTATTTTGATATCCTCTTATGTTTTATTTGTCTTTTGTATATTAGTCTCCGTTAATGCAGTTGTACCTGAAAAAGATTTACCAGTATTTGAATTAGAAAGTACTATTATGGAAAAGGTAGACAATGAATTTGCAAGGAATAAGAATTCTGTTTATGAAATTTTAGAAAAAAAAAAAAACCCAGCCTCTGTTGACAGATTGTCTGATACCAAAAATCAAAAAGAGGTCAAAAATGTTGAAGAAATAGTAGGGGGAAATAAGATTTTAGTTGAAAAAAAAGATAAAGAATTCAAAATTCAATTAGCATCATTTAAAAATAAACAAAAAAGTCTTAATGTTTCTGAATCTTTACAAAAAAGAATTGCTAAAACCTCGAGTGAGATAATTCTTATTGTAAAAAAAGTTGATATTCCAAATAAACAAACTTTCTTTAGAGTTCTTACAAAAACAAACTATTCTTTTGAAACTGCAAACAATAAATGCAATAAACTAAAAGAAAATAAAATCAACTGTATTGTAATCAAAGACAATGATCAGCAACCCGGATAGTGTAATATTATCTATTTCAAGTTATGAACTCAGTAAAGATGAAATAGAGTTTTTTAAAGATGTCAAGCCATTTGGTTTTGTATTATTTAGAAGAAACTTTGAAAATAAGAAACAACTTATTTATTTGATAAATTCTCTAAAGCAAATTACTCAAAACAAAAATTTATTAATTTTTATAGATCAAGAAGGTGGTAAAGTTCAAAGATTGAACAATCACGAGTTTATTAAGTTTCCTCCACAAAAAGTTTTTGGTGACATGTATAAAAAAGACATCAAACTTGCTTTGGATTTAGCTTATAAATCTTCTTATTTAATGGGTTGTCAACAAAAGTCAGTTGGTATTGATGTTGATTTCTCTCCAGTTTGTGATCTTTATTTTAAGGATGCAAATAATATAATTGGAAGCAGGTCATTTAGTCATGATCCTTCAATAGTTTTTGAACTATCGCGTACATTCTGCAAAGGATTATTTGATTCTGGTATAATTCCAGTTCCAAAGCATTTCCCAGGTCATGGAAGATCACTTGAAGATACTCATCTGAAAAAATCAAAAATTAATATTAGCTTTGATGAATTGTATGAAACAGATATGGTCCCATTTAAAATTTTAGATGATTCTTTAATGGTCATGTTGGCTCATATTATTTACCCAAAAATAGACAATCAAGTTGCTACTTATTCAAAAAAAATAATTTCCATGATGAGAAACAAATTTAATTTTGATGGATTGGTATTATCAGACGACATTTCAATGAAAGCATTATCTGGAAGCAGAATAGATAGAGTTAAAAAATCATATGAAGCTGGTTGTAATATAATTTTATACTGTAAGGGAGATCTTAAAGAGATTAAAGAGATTTATCCGTATATTAGAAAAATTGATAATAAATACTTCGAAATATTTGTAACAAAAACAACAAAACTATTCCAAAAGAAAAAAAATTTTACCAAATTTAAAACAGATCTGATAAAATATAAACTTATTAAAAATTAAATGCACCTTAACTTAAATATAAGCGGATATGAAGGTCCTTTGGATATATTACTTGAATTATCTAGGAAACAAAAGGTTGATATAAAAAAGATTTCAATCCTTGAGCTTGCAAATCAATATTTAAAGTTTGTAGATGAAAATATCGAAAATTTAAAACTATCTGCAGATTACCTAGTAATGGCTTCGTTACTTGCATACTTAAAATCTAAATTACTTATTCCAGAAGAGAAAGAAGAGGTAGAAGAGATTCAAGAAGACCTTACCCAAAGACTAGTTCATTATAATGCTATAAAAAAGTTATCTCATGAAATATCTTTGCTTCCAAATGAAGGTAATAATTTTTTTAATATTAAAATAAGAAATGAGTTTGTGATTAGTAGTAAAATTGTTCCTAAAATTTCATTACAAGACTTAATATTAAAGTATTCTGAAATTTTTAAAAAAAAAAATTCAATTAAATTACTTGCTGAAGAGAATGATTTATTTAGTATAGAAAATGGTATAGAATGGTTAAATAAAATTTTAGAAATTAAAGAAAAAAACTGGTTTGATTTATTTAAATTTCTTCCAACTGGAATATCTAATACAAGAAAGAGAAAATCAGCAATTATTTCACTTTTGCAAGCTTCTTTAAATAAAGTAAATGAAGGCAAGATATTATTAAACCAAGAAGATCATTTTAGGAAACTAATGGTAAAAGTAAAATAATGAATGAACATGATGCAAAATGCTTTGTGGAGGCATTAATTTTCTCTGCAGAGGAACCTTTATCAAAAGAAAGTATTAAGAAAATGCTCTCAACTTACGGTAATTTTGATATTGATAATATAATTAACGATTTGATGAGTGAATATAACAAAAAAGGTATTGAGTTAATTGAATTAGAAAAAAAATTTTTTTTTAGGACATCTTTGAAACTTCAAGATTATTTGAGTATTGAGACTAAAAAAACTAGAAATCTCTCAGCAGCTGCAATGGAAACTTTAGCGATAATATCCTATCATCAACCTGTTACAAGAGCAGAAATTGAAAAAATAAGGGGAAAACCAGTTTTTAGAGGAACTTTAGACACATTGTTAGAATTAAAATGGATTAAACCTTCAGGAAGGCGAGAAACACCTGGGAGACCAGTTACTTGGGTAACTGATTTAGAATTTTTAAGACATTTTGGATTGTCATCAATTAAAGATTTGCCAAAAGTTGATGAATTAGAATCTATAATCCTGTAAAATAAAAATTAAATATGGAGTTTTTATGTTTGGACTAGGTCATTGGGAAATAATATTAATACTAGTTATAGTTTTAATTTTTTTTGGAGCCGGAAAGCTCCCTAAAGTTGCCGGAGAAATAGCAAAAGGAATCAAATCTTTTAGGCAGGGGCTTAAAGATGACAAAAATGATAAGTAAATTGAATGTTAAACATTGGGTTGATTGAATTTTTAGTTATCTTTTTTTTCTTGATCTTATTTATCCGACCTGAGGATATTCCTAAGATTTCAAAAAACTTAGGTTTAGTTTATCGAAAAATTAGCAGGTATTTTTATAATATCAAATACGAATTAAATGAAATTGAAAAAGATATATCTTTAGAAAAACCAAAAAGAAATAAAAACAATGAAATATCTAAGTCACTTAAGAGAATTAAGAAGTAGATTACTTTATAGTTTTATTTTTTTGATTATCTGTTTTTTTTTCTTTCTTTATAAAGCCTCTATCATTGGTGAATTTCTATCACAACCCCTCTTCGATTTATTAAAAGATGACGAAGATAAAAGAATGATCTTTACCGCCTTACCAGAAGTTTTTTTATCCAATCTAAAAATATCATTATTCGCATCGTTTATTTTTGCCTTACCTTTTTTATTAATACAACTAATTTTGTTTATATCGCCAGCCATGTATAAAAAAGAAAAAAAAACTTTATTCCCAATTTTAGTAGCCATTCCAGTTTTGTTCATTATTGGGGTAATGTTTGCTTATTATATTCTCCTACCTTTGATTTGGAATTTTTTTTTATCATTTGAGAACTTCTTCAGTAATGGCCTTAATGTTGAGTTAGAATCAAGATATTCAGAATATATGAGACTTACTATGATGTTGTTATTGTCTGCTGGTTTGTCGTTTGAATTTCCTGTTGTATTAATAATTTTGACTAAATTTAAAATTTTGAGTATCAAAACATTAAAAAATAATAGAAAATATTTTTTTATTGGAATATTAATTTTTTCAGCAATTTTTACTCCACCAGATATTATTTCACAGTTAGGGATTGCTATTCCTCTGATAATCTTTTATGAATTTTCAATAATATTTATTAATTTTTTTTTAAAAAAGTAAATTAGTGCACGATATCAAATTTATAAGAAATAATTCAGAACAGTTTGATGAATCTCTAGAAAAAAGAGGTATTAAAGCTTGCAGTGGTAGTATTTTGAAAATTCATGATAAATATTTGAGTTATTTAAATCAAAAGCAAAAATTACAGGAAAAAAAAAACTTGTTATCCAAGTCTTTTTCAAAGGATAATGAAAAAAATCAGAATATTCAGATTGAGGTTAAAGGTATAAAAAAAGAAATTGAAAATCTGAATGCTTTGTCTGAAGAGAAATTTACTGAGCTACATGTTATATTAATGAATTTACCAAATATTTTAGACAACAGAACACCACTTGGTAATACCGAAGAAGATAATGTAGTTCTTAAAGAAGTTAAAAAAAACAAAGAACTTAATTTTAAGATTAAAAATCACCTTGAAATAGCAGAAGCATTAGATTTAATTGATTATCCCAAGGCTGTAAAGATTTCTGGAAGTAGATTTTCAATATTAAAAAAAGAATTAGCAATTCTACATAGAGGTTTGGTTAATTTTTTGTTAGATCACAATACTAGAGAATTTAACTACAGTGAGTGTTGTGTTCCTGAATTAGTTAAAGCTGATGCATTAGAAGGGACAGGACAATTGCCAAAATTTCATGATGATTTATTTAAAACAAATTTTAATGACCTATATTTGATTCCAACCTCTGAAGTGCCCTTAACAAATCTTCACAGAGAAACAATGATTAATAAGAAAAATCTTCCAATCAAATATACTACCTTTACAAATTGCTTCAGAGCAGAAGCAGGTGCCTCTGGTCAGGATACGAAGGGCCTTATGAGAGAACATCAATTTGGTAAAGTTGAGCTAGTGACCATATCAGAGCCAACAAATTCTGAGAAAGAGTTAAAAAATATGATTGAGTGTGTTGAAAGTATTTTAAATAAATTAGATTTGCCATATAGGATAATTGAACTTTGTTCTGCTGATGTTGGTTTTTCATCCTCATATACCTTGGATGTTGAGTTGTGGATGCCGGGGCAAGATAAGTACAGAGAAGTTTCTAGTTGTTCTAATTGCAAAGATTTTCAATCAAGAAGAATGAAAATGAAAGTTAAAGATCAAGATAAAAATGAGACTTACTTTCCTCATACTCTGAATGGTTCGGCTTTAGCAATAGGAAGGTTATTAATCGCAATTATTGAAAACTTTCAAGACTCTGAAGGTTCAATTAAGATACCTTTGGTTTTAAGACCATATTTAAATGTATTAGAAAAAATTCCCAACTATGGCAAAGAAATCTGAAATAAAAAAAAAAATTGATTTAATTTTAGAACTTCAAAAAAATGGTGTTGAATGTCCCAAAGTTCTCAGAGTAATGGAAGAGGTTGATAGAAATCTCTTTGTTGATGAAGGTGTTAGGTCAAAATCAAATGATAATATTGCATTACCAATAGGTTGTGGTCAAACTATTTCACAACCCCTAATTGTAGGGTTGATGACTCAATCTTTAGAGATTCAACAATCAATGAGAATCCTAGAAATTGGAACTGGAAGTGGTTATCAAACCTATATTCTTTCTAAGCTTTCCAGATTTGTTTATTCAATTGAAAGGTATAGGTCTTTGTCAAATAAAGCCAATAACCTTTTTAGAAATCTTAAAGTTACAAATATTTTTTGTAAGCATGGTGATGGTGGTCACGGTTGGATAGACCAAGCTCCTTTTGAAAGAATAATTGTAACTGCTTGTGCGCCAGAAATTCCCAATAATCTAATAGATCAACTCGCTGTGAACGGTAAAATGATTGTTCCTGTTGGAGAGCAACACACTGATCAAATACTAAAAAAAATAACAAAAAGGGAAGGAGAGTTAATTATTGATGATTTAGTCAAAGTTAGATTTGTTCCACTTTTAGAGGGTAAAGAGAGTAAATGAGATTATTAATAATATTTTTAATTTTAACAAGTTGTGAATCATATTTTTATGACGACTATAAAATAATTGATATTAGGAACAGTAATAGAGATACAATTGTCAACCTAAATATTAAAGAATATTTTGTCAAATCTGGAGATAATTTATACTCGATTTCGAGAAAATTTAAAATTTCGATACAAGATCTTATAAGAACAAATAACATTGTAGAACCTTACAAAATCTTTCCAAGACAAATAATTTTAATTCCAAAAAATAAAATCTATAAAATAAAAAAAGGAGATACTCTCTATTCTATTTCCAGAAGATATGAAACAAACATATTTGAATTATCTAAAATTAATAATATTTCTGATGTTAATAACTTAAAAATTGGTCAAAATATAAGAATACCAAAAAAAACCTATAAGAATAAAATAAATCAAAAACAAAAACCTTTAAATAAAATAAAAAAAGAAAACAAAAAAAAAATCAGAGATGGATTCAAAAAAAGAAAAAATAAAACGATATTCCTGTGGCCTGTAAAAGGTGAAATTGTTTCTAAGTACGGAAAAAATCAAGAGGGTTTTTATAATGACGGTATAAATATATTTTCAAAGAAAGGAACGAAAGTAATTTCTTCTGCAGATGGTAAAGTCATTTATAGTGGCAACGAAATTCCAGGATATGGCAACTTGATATTAATCAAACATTCTAAAAACTGGATAACAGCATACGCACATTTGAATGAAGTGTTTATTTATAAAGGAAAAAGTGTAAAAAAAGGAGAAAAGATTGGTTCTGTTGGTAACACTGGAAATGTTAGAAAGCCTCAACTTCATTTTGAAATAAGAAAGGGCAAGGAATCAGTTGATCCGATGAGACTTTTATGACTTGGTTTTTTTTTTAAATTTTTTAATAAATTGATAGGAGGATCTTCCTGAGAAGTTTCCTTTTTCTAATGACCATTGAATTGCCAATTTTTCTAATTCTTTAGAGTATTCTATTGAAGCTTTTTTTGAATAATGTTTTACCATATTTAAGTACTGTTCTTGATTTGAATCGTAAAACCCAATCCAACTTTCAAATCTATCAGATAATGAAACTAAATTCTGGGAGGCTTCTTTTTCCTCTATATCATTAAATTTTGAGTCTGCTCCTAGGTGTGATAGATGACGAAGATTCGAGGTTACATAATATTTAACATTTGATATGTGACTTAATAGACTGCCTTCAATTAAACTTTTAAAATACATAAAATTGTCTTCATTGTTTTTAAAAGATATATCATCAATGAATATTATAAACTTTGTATTCAACTTGCTTAGTTCATAGACTATTTCAGTAAGATCGCCAATATTATTATTCAAGATTTCTATCAATTTATAGTTTTTTTTATATCTTATATTAATATATTTAATAACACTTTTAACTAATGTGGACTTACCCATTCCTTTAGCTCCCCAAAGTAAAACGTTACCTGAAAAATTTAAGGTGTTTTTAAGTAGTACTTGTTTTTGAGAGGTGATCTCTTTAAGGTCTTCAAATTTGCATATATCTGAAATATTAATGGGGGCTATCTTATATGTTTTTGGTAGAAAAATAAAAAAATCATTTTTTTTTAGGTCATCATTTGTCTTAAAAATTGTATTCATTTCTTGATAGTTTTATTCAAATTCTTATTTTATACTTGTAATTATAGCGTTTTTATATATTGATTTCATTGTATTTAAATGTAAACAACTTTTTATGAGGTTATATGATTAGTCCTGCCTATGCCCAAGCTGCAACACAACAACCATCAATGTTAGCTTCTTTTATTCCTTTGATTCTGATATTCCTTATTTTTTATTTCTTATTGATTAGACCACAGCAAAAGAAACAAAAAGAACATAAGATACTTTTAGACGCAATTAAAAGAGGTGATGAGATCCTATCAAGCGGGGGTATTATCGGAAAAGTCCTTAAAACTGATAACGAAAAAATCACTGTTGAAATTGCCAAAGGAGTTAATGTAGTTATTATCCGTTCAACAGTAGCAGACGTTATAAAAAAAAGCTAAATTGTTATGTTAAACATAAGCAAATGGAATTTATTTTTTGTTCTTACAGTTATAGTCGTTGCAATATATTATGTAATTCCAAATTTGTATGGAAAAAGCGAAGTAACAGCCTTACCCAGTTTCATTTCTAAAAAACAAGTTAACTTAGGTCTTGATTTGCAAGGTGGTTCTCACTTATTACTCGAGGTTGATACCAAGTCAGTTCTCAAAGAAAAATCAGAAAATCTTGTTGACGATATTAGAGTTTCACTAAGAAAATCAAAAATTAAGTATTCTAATCTTGGTTCAAAAATTACCGGAGCAGTCGTAAAAATTACAGATGAAGAACAAGTTACACTTGCTAAAGAAAAAATTTCAGAAAATATTGATAAAGGAATAACCATTGAGATTGATGATACAAGATTAAACCTTATGTTCTCAGAACAATACATTTTAGATACCAATTCTAGAACTTTAGAGCAATCTATTGAGGTTGTTAGAAAGAGAGTTGATGAATCTGGAACAAAAGAACCTTCGATTCAGAAACAAGGAGAAGAAAGAATTGTCGTACAACTCCCGGGTATAAAAGACCCCGAAAGAGTTAAAGCTTTGATTGGAAGAACCGCAAAGTTAAATTTTCATATGCTTGATCCAACTACAGTTGAACTTGCCGAACAAAGAGGAAAAATGCCTCCTGGAACTTTTAAAGCCCTTAACGCTGATCCCACTGCTTATGAGAAACAGTTTGTTGTAAAGAAGAGGGTGCTTCTTACGGGAGAAAGATTGAAGAATGCCGCTGCTACTGTTGATGCTCAATCTGGAAGATATGTTGTTGCATTCGAATTTGATAAAAAAGGTGCTAAAAAATTTGCTAAAATTACAACTGATAATACATACCAAAGACTAGCAATCCTGCTTGATAATAAAGTAATTAGTGCTCCTCAAATTAGAGAACCAATCACTGGAGGGCAGGGAAATATTAGTGGAAATTTCTCACCTGAAACTGCAAATGATTTAGCTGTGCTTCTGAGAGCTGGTTCGCTTCCTGCACCAATTAGGGTTCTTGAAGAAAGGACCGTCGGACCTAGTCTAGGCATCGATTCCATTGAAGCTGGGAAGAAGGCGCTTTTAATTGGTTTTGTCTTAGTAATCGTATTTATGATTTTAAGATATAAAGCCTTCGGCTTGGTAGCAGATTTTGCTATTATTTTTAACATTGTTCTTTTAATCTCAATGCTCAGTGCAATAGAGGCAACTTTGACCATGCCTGGTATAGCAGGAATTGTTTTAACTGTCGGAATGGCAGTTGATGCCAATGTCTTAGTTTTTGAAAGAATAAAAGAAGAAATAAGGTCAGGTAGATCAATTATAAATTCAATTGATCTTGGGTATAAATTTGCAATTAAAACAATTCTAGATGCTAACTTTACAACACTCATTGCAGCTTTGTTGCTATACAATTATGGATCTGGTCCAATTAAGGGTTTTGCTGTAACCCTAAGCATCGGCATACTAACCTCAATGTTTGCTGCTTTAGTTCTTACAAAACTGATTGTAAGCGCTTGGGTTCTTAAATTAAAACCTAATAAGTTGTACATTTAATTGAGCCATGAATTTTAATATAAATTTTTTCAAATATAAATACCCTGCTTTTTTGTTATCAATTATCTTAGTTGGTTTTTCTATTTCTCTATTTTTATATAAAAATCTAAACCTCGGAATCGACTTTAAGGGAGGAATAATGGTAGAGGCAAAATTTTCAGATGCACCTGACTTAGGCTTATTAAGATCTAAAATTGATAATTTGGGTATAGGAAATTCAGAAATACAAGAGTTTGGAGAACCGAGAACGATTTTGATAAGATTAGAAAAAACTGATGATGAAAATTTAACTCAGGAAACAATTATATCCAAATTAAAAGATAACTTAGCAACTGATACCGATTATAGAAGAGTTGAATTTGTTGGCCCTAAGGTTGGAAATGAATTAAAAATAGTTGCATTTAAAGCTGTGCTTTTCTCACTTTTAGCAATGTTTGTTTATATTTGGTTCAGGTTTTCGGGTTGGCAATTTGGTTTAGGAGCTTTGATTGCACTGTTTCACGACGTAATTTCAACAATAGGGTTTTTCTCCTTAAGTCAAATTGAATTTAACCTTGCGTCAATAGCTGCAATTCTTACCATTGCTGGATACTCAATAAATGATACAGTTGTTGTTTTTGATAGAATAAGAGAAAATCTAATTAAATCTGATAAAAAGTTACATGAGCTTTTAAATTTATCTATTAATCAGACATTATCTAGAACTCTAATGACATCTATAACCACCTTATTGGCATTAGTTGCCTTGTTTGTATTTGGTGGTGAAGTGGTTAAAGGTTTTGTATCAGCAATGATTTGGGGAGTTTTGATTGGAACATATTCTTCCATTTTTATAGCTTCTCCTCTAATAATTCTTTTTGGCTTTAAACAAAACAAAAATGAATCATAAAAATATTTTTATACCTTTTTCCGAAATACAAAGAATAACTCTTCCTATTATTTTATTTTTATTAATTGGTCCAATTTTTTCCATTGAAACACTTTCTTGAGAGTCTCCTTTAAACCAAAAGTTAGTTTCTGAATCAACCTTTACTAATTTCTTTATTAATTTACCGTAGAATTTGTGTGTAAAAATAAACAAAGCGTTTTCTTCAAATTTTTTCACTGGCCTTGAAATTACAAATGAATTTTCAGGTATCGAAATAGACATACTTTTTCCATCAACTTTAAAAAATGAAAATTTAAAAAGCATTATTTTTTTAAGTCAGGATATATCAACTCTTTTTCAGGAGGATACGGACTTTTTGCCTTAAAAGTGTCTATACCCTTAGAATCCCAAAATATTTCTGCAAATCTATTTACTTTTTCTAATAATTCTAAAGCAGCATTTTTATCAATATTTTGTTTAACTTTTGAAGATTGAAGCATTATTGAATGAACTAAATTATGAAGTTCTGGATACTTTTCTAATTGCGGTTCTTTTATGTAATCACCCCAGATAATTCTTATCTCGTCTTTTACTTTATGACCATGTTCTTCCTTTTGAGCAATTAATCTTGAAATTTGTGCATGATCCGTTATTGATAATGAATCTTTTTTTTCTATTTCTTCAATCAAGTCAACTAAACGAATCATGGTTAATACAGCTAGTTGAGAGGTTATAGGATCATAAATTTTACATGGAATGTCACAATGTGCTGAGACGCTTTCAATGGGCTTGATTTTATCTAATAGTCTTAGTATTTTATAAATCATTACTTTATCCTTTAATATTTAACATTAATAATTTGTTGTTGATATTTTGTTTATACTAATAAAACTTAATTAATATATTATTTTTTTCAAATTTATTTAATGTTCAACAAACAAAAAATTGAAGAAAACCTATTTTACACCAGACAACTCCAATTAAGGTTTTACTGTCCTAAGAATAAAATAATACTAGCATTATTCTATTTAGAAAAATTTTTATTGAATAATTATAGCTTCTCAGAGGAAATTCCAATTTCTACATTAAAGCAAAAATGGATATATGAAATGATTGAAAAAGGAAATTACTCCAATGAAGTTACAAAAAATTTAAAAGAACTTGAAAACAAAAAAATAAAAAGAAA
>NZHH01000018.1:0-7988 GCA_002691245.1 Rickettsiales bacterium
ATAATATTTACACAAAAATGATTTAAACCAAATGTTCTTTACACAAAAAGATTTACACTCACATTTACACTAACTCAAAAAACCCTAGATTTCTGGGGTGATTCGACTTGTGCAGGGGAATCATAATCCCAAGGTCGCAAGTTCAAATCTTGCCACCGCCACCACAAACCCACAGTCACATTAAAACACAAGGAATTAACACTACACTGAAAATAAAGATTTCTTGTTTGTCCCTGTTTGTCCTTTTTAAGTAGAAGTGAAATATAAGGACAACGATTTTTTTTTTCAATTTAAAGTATCTAATCATTAAAAATTAATTTATTATAATAAAATGCCGGATAATATTTCATCTTTAATTTGGACATCTGCTGATGATATCTTGCGAGGAATTTTTGAACCAAGTGATTATAGAAGGGTAATACTTCCTTTCGTTGTAATGAGAAGACTGGATTGTGTTTTAGAATCTAGAAAAGACCAAGTATTAAATCTCCATAACCAGTATAAAAAGGAATTAGAGGATATAGACCCCGTAATTATGAATGCTATTAAATTGCCTTTTTTTAATTTTTCAAAATTTGACTTATCAAGGATTAAAGGAGATCCCACAAATGTATTAATAAACTTTAAAGATTATATGCGAGGATATTCAAAAAATGTACAAAATATTCTGACTAATTTTAATATACTCCCTTTAGTAGAAAAGTTACATAAACAAAATCGTTTGTATAAACTTATTGATAAGTTTACAGAGTTTGATTTACATCCCTCGAAAATTGATAACCATGCAATGGGTTCAGCATATGAAGAACTCCTTCGTAAGTTTTCAGAAATGTCTAATATACTAAGTGGAGATCATTTTACACCAAGGGATATAGTTCAATTATTGGTTTCTCTCGTTTTTGGACCAGATAATAAAGATTTGCAAGGTCAAGATAAGGTAAGAAAAGTGTATGATCCTTGTTGTGGAACTGGAGGAATGCTTACCATTGGTAAGGAATGGGTTCATAAGAATATAAATCCTAATTTAAAATTGGATCTATATGGACAAGAATTAAATGATGTAACATACGCGATTTGTAAGTCCGACTTTTTAATGTTAGATGAATCTCCTGAAAATATATATGGACCATTTAACTCAATTTCTAATGACAAACTACAGGGTAAAAAGTTTGATTATATGATTACTAATCCACCATTTGGTGTGAGTTGGAGTACGGATAAAGATTTTGTTGACCAAGAAAAAAAAGATCCTAACGGAAGGTTCTCAGTAGGAGTTCCAAGAACTTCTGATGGATCTTTATTATTTTTACAACACCTAATTCATAAAATGGAACCTAAGGGTTCAAGGATAGGAATAGTTTTCAATGGGTCACCACTTTTTACAGGAGATGCAGGAAGTGGTGAGTCTGAAATCCGTAAATGGATAATAGAGAATGATTGGTTGGAATGTATTGTATCACTTCCTGATCGTATGTTCTTCAATACAGGGATAACGACTTATATTTGGATTGTAACTAACAAGAAGTCATCTGAACGCAAAGGAAAAGTCCAACTGATTGATGGAACCTCTTTCTCAACTTCTATGAGAAAGAATCTTGGTGACAAGGGTAGGTATATTAACTAAAAACAGATCCAAGAGTTGTTTGATATTTATCAGAAAAATGAAGAAAATAAGTTTTGTAAGATCTACCAAAATAGTTTCTTTGGATATACCAAGATTGTTGTTGAACAACCCTTGATAGAAGACGGTGATATTAAGACCGATAAAAAAGGTAATCGCAAACCAGATACTTCAAAACGAGATAGTGAGAGAGTTTTATTGTCTGAGAATGTTGACGAATATTATGACCGTGAAGTAAGACCTCACCTCCCTGATTCATGGATAGATCGGTCTAAAGATAAAATAGGGTATGAGATCAATTTTACTAAATATTTTTATAAATTCACTCCATTAAGAAGTTTGGAAGAAATCTCTCAAGACCTGAAATCACTTGATGATGAGATTAAGCAGTTATCTGTGGACATGACTGGTGAATAAGAAAGATTCACAGATAGATTGGATTGGTGATATTCCAATGCAATGGAAACTAATAAAAGGAAAGTATGTTTTTAATTCCCAAAAAGAGATTAATAAAAATTTAAAATGTACCAACCTTTTATCACTTACATATTATGGCGTTTTAAATAAAGATTTTACTGGTTCAGGAGGATTAAGACCTAAAGATTATGAAACTTATCAAATCTTTCAAAAAGATGATTTGGTTTTTAAAATGATAGACCTCGAAAATATTAAAACAAGTCGAGTTGGCATAGTCCACGAAGAAGGAATTATGAGTTCTGCATACATAAGACAAATACCTTTAAAAGAAAAGATAAATTCAAAGTTTGCTTATTGGTTTTACTATGATCTTTATAAAAAAGAAATTTTTAATGCAATAGGCAGTGGTGTCAGGTCGACGCTTTCATCTTCAGATTTACTTGAAATCATATTGCCTATTCCTCCCTTAGAAGAACAAAAACTGATTTCTCGTTATCTTGATAAGAAAACCAAACAGATTGACCGTTTAGTTGAGAAAATTCAAAAGAAGATTGAACTTCTCAATGAACAACGGACATCATTGATCAATCAGTGTGTCACCAAAGGTCTTGACCCAAATGTTGAGATGAAAGACAGTGGTGTAGAGTGGATTGGTGAAATTCCAAATCACTGGATGATCAGAAGACTTGCTGTGCTTGGATGGTTTTCAAAAGGAAAAAATGTAACAAAAAGCGATCTCACTGAATATGGAGAACCAGTAATTCTATACAGTCATCTATACACAACCTATGGTAGGGTTGTTAAATCACCAATTTTTCGTATATCATCAGACAAAGCATTAAAAGCGACAAAAATTTCAAATGGTATGTTTTTATTTACGTCATCTGGAGAAACTGTCGATGATATTGGAAAGACACTTTTATATTCAGGTGATTGTGATATTAGCGTCGGAGGAGATCTTGTTATTTTTTGCATGAAATCTAGAGAAGATAATTATCCAGGGTTTTTTTCATTTTTATTTAATTCTGATTTTTGCCAAAAACAAAAATCTTCTATGTCTAGAGGAGAAATTGTTGTTCATATTTATGAAAAACAACTTAGAGAATTAAAAGTATTTGTCCCGCCTATTTCTGAACAAGTTAAAATTACTAAAAAACTAGAAAGGTTTGATAAAAATAATCAAAGTTTGATCGATAATTATAATAAAAAAATAAATATACTTAAAGAATACCGGCAATCCCTCATCTCATCAGTCGTAACTGGTAAAGTTCGATTAACTGAGGATATGTTATGAGTGAATTCAATCCTAGTGAAAAAAAATTTGAAGAATATATTGAGGATCATTTTACATCAAACGGATATAAGTCTGTTCATCATTCAGTTTATAATCCATCAAAATGTCTTATTACTGAAGAAATTATAACCTTCATACAAAAGTCTCAACCAAAACAATGGAATGAACTATGCGGTATACATGGTAGTAATGTAGAAAATAAAGTTTTAAATAGAATTACACAACAAATTTCTTCTAGAGGTTTATTAGAAGTTCTTAGGGGAGAAGTGATAGACTCTGGAACAACAATAAATCTATGTTATTTCAAACCAAAGAGTCAAATGAATGAGGAACATATGGAACTCTATAAGATGAACTCATTTAGCGTCATGCGACAAATACATTTCTCTGAGAGAAATCCAGAGCAATCTATAGACATGGGATTATTTATTAATGGGATACCATTAATGACTATAGAGTTAAAAAATCAATTAACAGGTCAAAATATTATTCATTCTCAAGTTCAATATCGTAAACGCGATAAAACTGAACCACTATTACAATTTAAAAGGTGTCTTGCACATTTTTGTATAGACAATGATAAAGCAAGTATGACGACTAGAATTGCAGGGGAAAAGACTTTTTTCTTGCCTTATAATAAAGGCATAGAAAATCCTGTAACAGATGGATTCAAGTCAGAATACATGTGGAGGGAGGTATTAGAAAAAGACTCAGTTTTGGATATTTTAGAAAATTTTGTACATTTATCAAATGAAACAGAATTATTTTTTAATGATAAAACTAATTCTGTTGAAACAAAAACAAATGAAATACTAATTTTTCCCAGATACCACCAATTAGCACTTAATCGTAAATTTAAAAAAAGTATTGTGGATGATGATGTAGGTACTAATTACTTGGTACAACATACGACAGGATCAGGAAAGTCTTATTCTATAGGTTGGTTGGCGCACCTACTAACCTCTTTATATAAGAATGAAAATAATACTAAAAGAATGTTTGATAGCATAATTGTAGTAACAGATTTAACTGTACTTGACGATCAACTAAAAAGTACAATACGTTCATTACAAAGGGTTGATGGTGTAGTGAATGGTGCTGATAGTTCTAAAGAATTAAAAAACCTTCTAGAAAAAGGAAAAGATATTATAGTTACCACTATTCAAAAGTTTCCTTTTATCTCTGATACTATTGCATCTTTAAAAGATAAAAATTTTGCGGTCATTATTGATGAAGTACATTCAAGTCAATCAGGAGAGTATTCAAAAGAACTAAAAAAATCTCTATCTAAAGAAAATAAAAATGAAGAGGATTTTGACCCCCAAAAGTACATAAGCGAAAGTATGGAAAGCAGGGGAAAGCAGAAAAATATTTCTTTTTTTGGTTTTTCTGGAACTCCTAAGAGAAAAACATTTGAGGTTTTTGGAGCAAGAAAAGAAATAATAGATGGAGAAGTTCGTTTTTTTCCATTTGACTTATATAGCATGAAACAATCTATACATGAGGGATTTACTCTAGATGTTTTACAAAATTATACGACATATAAAAGGTATTTTAAAATAAAAAATATAAAAGACTCTGAAATAGAAATTCCTGTATCTCAGGGAAAAAAGAAAATGGTAAAATTTGTTGAGGAAAATCCAACAACTATATCTACTAAAGTCAGTATTATTCTTAATCACTTTATAGAAGTAGGATCTAAAGAAATATTAGGTAAAAGCAGAGGAATGTTAGTAGTACACTCTAGAAAAGATTGTGTTAAATATTTTAAAGAGACAAACAAACAATTAAAAGAAAGAGGAATAAATTATAGAGCATTAACTGGATTTTCTGGAGAAGTAACTGTGAAAGGTGATGATAAGAAATATAAGGAAGATACTTTAAACCAAGATGTAGGTTGTACTGGAAACATTCCTCAAGCACTTAAAAACCCAAAATACCGTTTATTAATTGTTGCTAATAAATTTCAAACTGGTTTTGATGAACCCTTAATTCAGTCAATGTACATTAATAAAAAACTAGGTGGTGTACAATGTGTGCAAACGTTATCAAGATTAAATAGAACTGCAAAAGGAAAAACTAAAACATTTATATTAGATTTTATTAATGAGGTAAATGACATTAAGGATGCGTTTCACCTTTATTATGAAGGCACAATTCATGAAGGAGAAACAGATCAAAATGTCCTATATGATATTATATCGAAGTTAGATATGACATTCTTCTATGATAAACAGGATATAGAAGATTTTAATATTATATTATTTGACAAAAAAAGAGATGAAAGTCAATTACATGCTATACTAGATAAAGTAGTAAAAAAATGGACTGAAAAAAATAAAGAGGAAAGAGAGGAAATCAGGCAACAGTGTAAATTTTATTCTAGGTTATATGGATATTTATCACAAATATTGAAATTTAAAGATACTAAATTAGAAAAATATTATTTTTTCCTAAAGTATTTCATTAAAAAAATCCCTAAACCAGAATATGAAAAAGTAGATATTGATGATCTAATAGATTTAGATTCTTTGAGAATTCAGAAAATGCATGAAGGGGCAATTACATTGGAGGAAAAAGAAGGAGTTTTAACTCCGCCTCTTCCTATTGTCGGAAATCCTCAAGAACCAGAAAAAGACTTACTATCTAAAATAATAAAAAGTATTAATGAAATTTACGGGACAGAAATAACTGAAGAAGACAAGGTAAACTTTAACGTTATTGTTAAAAAAACTTTCAGTAATTCAGATATAAAGAAGATAATGCATGGTGATAATTCTGATGAAAATAAATTAGATTATTTTATAAAAGAGTTAAATAAGGAAATGGTCGCATCTGCTAATAGTAGTATTCAATTTTATAGAAAGTATAATGAAAATGAAAAAGTTAAAAAATATATTTTTAAGCAATATTTTGATCAATATAAAATAATAGAAGGTATAGACAGTATCGAAAACCTAATTAAAAAAAATGAAGGAAAAAGGCATGAATACAAATCATCTTTCAATGTACCTTATCCTGAAATGCCCGAACCTTTAGTGATAGATGGTAAAAAAGTTTATAAACAAGGCAATAAGTCATTTACTTCAGAAAAAGAAGTAATAAATTTTATTCAATCTCAATGCTTAAAAACCATAGTAGGGTTTTTAAATTCTGAAGGAGGCAACTTAATAATAGGTGTCAAAGAAGAAGATAATGAAAATAAAATTATAAGTATAGAAAATGATAATTATGAAAATGATGATAAATATTTGCTAAATATCACTCAAGCAATAAATAACAGAATTGGTGTGGAGTTTTCTTCAAAGTTTATAACCATTTCAATACATAAAATTAAAGATAAAAAAGTATGTTTAGTAAAATGTGAGGAATATTTGCCTGAAAGTAATCAAACTCCTGCACTTTTAGATAAAGAAAAATTATATATAAGGACAGGAAATAGAACAGATGAGATTACTGGCATAGAACAAATAACTAAGTTTACCGCAAATAGAATTTCTTCTGAATAATTCCTGCCCAATTTATAGACACATTTATATGTATGTATTGACTTTATGATAATAGATTAACTTTAAAATTCTTTCCTTATCATTATCAGAGTTTTTATCATATATTTTTTCTTTACCGTCATTTTCTTCATACTCTTTTATCATTTCTGGTACCTTTTTAAGAGTATTCATGCTTCTTTTATAATGATTATTTTCAAATTCAAATCTTGAGTTTAAATCCTCCTCTTCATAAAACCATTTTTCTTCACTATATTCTTTTGGGTTGTCTAAAAATGCTTTAAAACAATCTTTCAAAAATTCTTCATCATCTAATCTTGAGTCATTTATCGTTATATTACTAGGTAATGACTCCATAGAAACATCCAGATTAAACTTTGACATATCCTTGAAATATTGAAATACAGTTGATTTAACTAATTTATCATATACTTTTCTGTCTTGTTTTAGAAAAATCTTGCTACCATATTCATCAAAGTTTCTGTAATAATAAATATATTTATCATTTAAATCTAAGGTTCCAATACTTTGAAAGAATGAGCAAGGACCAATAGACATATACTCAAAACTTATTAGTGAGTCTTTAAATAAAATATCTAGTTCAAAAAATAAAGCACCAAGATATCGACTAGTTCCATGAGCATTTTCTAAATATTCTAAACTTTTAGGGTCTAATTTATCTTTTATGTATTCTTCTATAGACTCAAAATGTATTGATTGCTTAAACTTTTTTGAGGTACTATCAAAACCATCTACATTTTTAGTATCTATACTATTTACATATTCCCGTACTAAAGATATTAGTTTTTCTTTGCTGTCTACAAATTTTATATCTAATATGTGGTTATTTGAAGCATTAGTCATTACTGTTCTCCTTAATTTCTTTAGTATATTTTTGTTGGAAGTTATCAGTCTCTTCATCACACTTCCATCCATTTTTTTTTAAGGCATTTATAAGATTAAACATTATTTGATCTCTTGAAGTATTTTTATCTGCAATCTTTTCTAAGAATAAGAGTTTCTTTTTATTAGACATAATTTTCCTTTCTGTTTGTTAATAAACATCCTAGAAAATATTTGATTGGAGGTTAGAACGGATAAGGTCGTTACTACACCAGAACGATTAGGTCGTTTCTATTCCAATCCAATA
>NZHH01000019.1:0-7817 GCA_002691245.1 Rickettsiales bacterium
AAGAAGATAATGAAAAAACTAATAGAAGAGGTATGAAAAATTTCTTAACCATACCTTATTCTTGCAGATTTAAGTTAGTAATTCAATATTGCTCTGTTTTACATAAGTATGTAGCTCTACAACATCCATCACAGCTAACCTCATTTTTTGTTGAGATTTTATTCCTCGTGCTTAAACAATATTCTGAAGCCATATTATCTGCCGATACCATCATTGTTGGTTCATATTCAATTCTAACAGTATCTCCGTATGATTTTAAGATTCTTGTTTCAACATCACAAACTTTATCGTACTTAAGATTACTGCCTGAATTATCAATATCATTTGTTGCACAACTATGAAGAAAAAAAATTGAAACAACAAAAAAAAGTCTAAAAAACTTTTGCACGAGATTTTTCATTTATTTATTATCTCTTTCAATTTATTAAATGTCACTTTATTTTTTAACAATTTTTTTTTTTGGATGCCTATTATGACAAAATAATTTGAACCAATTTTTCCGTTATCAACAATTGTTATTCCCTCCAAAATTACTTTTCTTTTACTTTTATATAACAACCATTTTTTTTGTTTCTCAAAGTCAGAGATATTTTTTGGCCAATCTATAGAATCTGATAAAAAGTCTAAAAGATTATTAATTGCTTCTGTTTTATTTTTTTGAATGTCGATTGATTCAATTGAGCTGTATTTACTAAATGATCCCGAATAAAAATAGTCACCACTTATTATAATCTCATTGGTTTTTATCTGATTTTTAATTTTCTCATAATAGTCAAAAATTTCATTAGCGTATAAGTTTGAGGTAAAAAAAACAAAAAATAAAAAAAATTTAAAAATCAGCTTCTTCACTCTGAATTTCAGTTCCTTGCTGAATTGGTTCAGCTTTTTTAATACTTGTTGTTCCCTTTTTTTTTATTTCCATATTATTATTTGATGCTTGACCTTGTGAGCCAATGGACCATTTTGCTACAACGTACTTAGCCACTAATTCTTTATTTGCCGGGTGGATTACTGAACCTGAATCATGTATTTTTATACCCTTTATTTTTGCAGATTTGCTCAGGGATTCAGTTTCTTGATTAAATTTATCAATAATTTCATTTTCATTTTCACCATTTTTGTATTCATTAAAGATTTGTTCAACTGTTTTCTCAGTTTTTGATTGTATTTTAGCTCCTGCAAATCTTCTTATCATTCCGAATGCGTCAGTTTTAGCTTTTTCATAAGCAATTTTCTCAGATTGTCCCGTTTCTGTTTTTGGAAGAGAAATAGAAGTTGCAAGTATATGATAATCTCCGTTCTCATCTCTTTTAATTCTTGTTCCTACGTTGGCCAAGATCTGTTTAGGTGTAAATTTTTCAGGAAGAGCCTTACTTGGCTCACCTCTTAAAAAAGAAGATGTAGGTTTAAGTAAGGATTTAGCCAAAAAGCCTTGTTCTGCTGTTCTAACGGCTAGAATAGCTAGTTTACACTGTTTCGCCCCTTCTTTACAATCCTCCCAAACTTTAAACGATTGCAGCCCATTTATTGATATGCTTGTTGATGTATTAATTGTTTTTGTTAAAACTTCAGACTGAGAAATGTCTTTTATTTCCTCTAGAATTTTATCTTGATTTTCAGAGACGTCTAATTCACTCTCTTTCATTTTTTTATCAATTTCAAGATTTGCCAACTGAAATAATTTATCAAAAAAGTTTTCTTCTATTTCTTTTGTTAACTCATCATCCTTTTTAATTGGGTCTTTGTTCTCTATTCCAAAACCTTCCCTTAATTTGTAGCTTATTTTTTCAGAAATTTTATTAGATCTGAACTCACTGTATGACTTCTGTGCGTCTAGTATTGCTAAATCAAATGCTATACCTCTAGAACTTAAAAAGTTTTTACTAGATGGTGGTTCATTTATCGTACTAGAACCACATATAACTAAAATTTTTTTATTACCAACATTAATCGGAACGAACTGCTCCCAACCTTTTTGATTTACATAATCATTACATTCGTCAAGTGGTGTTTTTTTTGAAGCAATTATATCAGCTATTTCTGCGTATGGATCATTCTCTTGAGAAAAAACAAGTTGTGTTGAAAATATAAATAAAATAATAATTAAGAAATTTACCATTCTTCCTCTACTTCCTCTTTTAATTTTTTAACAGTCTTTGGTTTTTTTACTTTTTGTTTTTCAGCCTTTTTTTGCGGAACTTTAAATGGCCTTACAATAAAGTCATCTTGATTATTTACAGCCTCCGATAAATCTAAGATACTCTCTAATATTTTTGCATCTGAGGTTTTTGATTTTACATTATTAATTTGAATTACAGCAACTTCTATTTCCTCCCTACCTAGACTTTCCTTAGTATATGGATCAATCAATTTTTTGCCTAACTGATACACCTTGAAAAAATCACCAGACTTTACAGTTTTCCCACCCTGACCAAGCACTACTTGAGAGGAGGAGGCATTAACAATTCTAATTGGGTATACTGAACTTAAAACAATTTGACCAATTTCTATCGCTAATTTATCAGCGAGTTTTTCTATTGAAGTTCCTGTAGTTTTTTCATAAGTATCTGCAAACTTAATCTGAGTGGTGGCAACATCAATAAGTCTAATAGTTAATCTAGCCGTTGAAGTTAAGTACTTTTTTACTGTATCGGATACTTTACTTTTTTTTTCTGAAACAACTGAATTTGCTTTTTCAATTCTGCCAACAATGAGATAGTCTGTTCCTAATCTGTTTCCTAATTTTACAATTTCGTCAACTGACATACTAGTTGTTGAACCTCCTGCTATTAAATTCAGTTCTTTAGTTTGCTCAGCTAAAAAAGATCTATCTATAAGAGCAAAACGTCTCGTTTGAGTTAAATAGTTTTCAAGCTGGGCTGTAATTGCTCCTTCAAATTTTGAAACAGTTTTGTTTACTTTTACAGAATCCGCAGCACGAAAAGGAACAACAGCTAGCCTTAATCTGTCTGTTTGTACTGATTTTTTAAATTTTGAAATGTTTACAGAAAGCTTAACTACATGATTATTTCCTTCAAGGGATTCAGATAAAATTTTCCAATTTTTAATCAAACCATTAGTTATTGTTGAGACTTCTTGATTAAAAGCCTCACTACTTTTTACATCTTCATCATTAACAACTTCTGTTAATTGTCTCTTAGTCTTAGAAGCAATCTCTGCTCCATTCACTTGAGACACAGCCTCGACAAGAGCTGAATCAATAGCTGCTTTTTTTGAAGAGCCAATTCCCTCAACTTCAACATTTACGATCTCAACCTTTGCAAATAAGAAAACAGGTATAAGAAGAGATACAAAAAAAATTCTAGTCGCCCATTGCATCTTTTGCCTCTTCTAGTGGTTTTGTATCAATTTCATTTGTATTAGCAAAATCCATCATTGTGCCAGTGGAACTTGAAAAAAGAGATATTGCTCCTGGAGTACTTTTAGCGATAAAGAATAAGCTACCAATTTTTGAAATTATTAAAGGATTGGGATTGCTTCCAATCGAGCTGACAGTTTGTTGTGCCTGAAATCCAGTGCTGACTAATCCCGACACACCTTTTCCATATGGTGGAAGTCCTTTTGCAAAAATAACCTTACTTTCAGCATCTAATACTTTTTGTTCTAATATTTTTTTTTCAATTATCTGTTGAGATTTTTTAGTTTGATTCAAAGCCTTTTCTAAGTCATCTTTACCGATACCTTCACCCTTTTTTAAAGCATCAACATACATCAATGCAGCAATTGCTGCCTCTTTTTCTCCAAGAGCTTCAAGAAATTTAGATTGAGCTTCCGTCAGATTTAACAAAGCTGCTGACATTGATTTCACTAATTGGGACTGCTTTCCCGTTAATGCATCAACGTTTAATCCACCGCCTCCAACGCCACCAGGAAGACCAGGAACACCCGGCAATTTTGGCACATCAATACCTCCAAATGTATTTCCTTTATGTGCGAAAGTTAAAATTATAATTAAAAGAATGTATTTAATTTTTTTCATTTTTCTCTCCTAGTTTAACCCTTTAGCATTCAATTTATCTACAATGGTCTTTGCTGTCACATTTGCAGCATTTTTTAAAGCATTAAGAGCAGCGGATTTTTCATTAGGACCCATACCGAAAGCTTGAGTAGTAAAAGATGCAACAGTTTTTGGACGTTTTTTTTCAAAGCTTTGTACTCTAGCTGTAATATTAACTACAACTTTCTGATTACCTGAAGTTGAATCTACAAATGCTTGATCGGTATCAAGAATTGTTGTTAAAAGATATTTAAATTCAGGTTCCTCAATTCTGATCAATTTCATCATATCACTGACAGATTTTTTTGTTGGTCTAGATAACCTATTATCTTTAATAAATTCATTTTCTAGCACTAACCGTTCAGGTGCATCATAATCAAGAGAAAATTCATCATACTCCGTAACCTCAAACATAAAATCACCTAAAACATTATTCATATTATCAGCAATTACCTCTGGAGATATTGTATTAGATGATTTTTTATAAACTAATTTATCACTTTTTTGTGTCGTCGACCCACCTGTTTCTTTTTTTGCGAAACTCTCAGCCTCTATTGAATCAGTTCCACCTTGCATTGATTCAGAAACTGATTTTGCTTCTTTTGTAGCAGCAATATCAACTTTTTTTTCCTTAAAGGATCTTCGTGATTCAAGCTCACGAGTTATAAAAATACCTACAATACCACTATTTTCACCAGAAGCAGTCTGTCCAGCAGCTGACAATGTACTTAATTTGTTATTAATAGCGGTATCATTAATTTTTATTTTAATAACTGTTTTTAGAGTCTTAGTTCCTTGATCAATAATATTTTCAACAACTTCACTTGAAATAATGTATTCATCAATATTTTGTTCTATATCTTCTTTCACAAGATTATACTGTTTCATTTTTGATGGATTAAATTTACTAACGAATGATTTCCAAGCTGACTTAATAGCATTATTTTTAGCTTCTTCTGTTTCAACATTCGTTGGGTCATCAGATTTCATTTGAACAGTTCCAATACCTTTTGTTGTAACTTCTGCATATGCAAAACTTGAAACAAAAAATGAACTTAAAATGAAAGCTATTAGTATTTTCTTTATTTGCATTTTTTAATAACCTCCTCAAAGTCAGTAAGTTGTTTTTTGATATTTTTGGTTTTAGTAATTTCTTTAAGCTTATCATCCTTTAAAGAAATTTGTTTTGAAAGTTTTGAAAATAAAGAGTCCTGAGTTCTTTGATAAACATCCCAAATATTGAGTATTTTAAAATTTTCTGACTTAGGAATGACTAGTTCATTTTTAAAATTAAATTTTGAATCAAGATAAGTTTTTCCCGATAACGGTTCTAAAACTTTCAGGGTAATAAATGCACCAAATATTTTTACAACAAATTTCTCTTTATCTACATTAGCATTTTTAAATTCTCTAATTAGCACATCTATAACAAAATCAGCATCAGGTAAGGTTAAGTCATATTCAATTCCATCGGAAAATCTTGCTATTAAACCTTTTTTAAAATTACCAATTTGCCCAATTGTAAACGGAAGAATTGGAACATTTTGTTTACTGGAGATGTGATACTCTAACTTTTGAGCTGATCTAACTTTAAGGAGATTTTTATTTTTCAATGAATCGGGTATTTGACTCAAAACTGCTGTGTCAAGCTCAACGTTTCTCAATTGCAAATGTAAAGTACTACTGTTTAAAATTTTTACGTCTTGAAGTTTTTTTACCCATTGATTAAAAATTGAACCGGCAAAGTTTGTATCAAGATACATTTGTTGGAAAATTTCAAAATCATAATCTGATGACGGAATACCCGATGTTATAGTTTCATTTTGAACTAAAACCGGAAAATTTGTTATTACCTTTTTTTCATTAAAATCAAATACTAATATCTGGGCAAAAATCTTATATGCATTTGTTACCCCATCTTTTGTAGAAAATCTCTCTATAACTTCATCAGTTAAAGCAAAAGATATAGCTAAAGCTTCACCACTGGAAATTTTTCCTAAGTCATAAATTAAATTTATGTCATTTCTATTTAGTTTTTTTAAAGCTGTATCTAAAGGGTTCTTAAATACAGTATTATTTGTATCAAATAAATTTACCGCTACTGGATACCTAAAATCTTGATCGGCATTTCCCAAAAAAGAAAAACCGGCAAAATATAAGTCCTTAGCGTAAACAAAAGGTGAACAAACAAATGTTATAAAAAAAAACGTAAGAAGTGTATTTTTCATTTAAGGTACTAAAAAATTTCCTACTTTATTTAAGCATGATATATTCACCCAGACCATGATTAATTTATTTACCAAACTTAAATATTTTTTATTTACATTTATATTTCTGAGTTTTCTAACAAGTTACTCATTTGCAAAAGATGATATTTGTAGTGAAATTATTAAACAAACGGAAATTGACTTTAGAATTCCTGAAAATTTATTACTTTCAATAGCGCTAACTGAATCAGGAAGAAAAGTAGGCAATAATTTTTTTCCATGGCCATGGTCAATTAATGTAAAAGGAAAAGGTTATTTTTTAAAAAACAAACAACAGTTAATTTCTTTTGCAAAAAATAATCTAGAAAGAAAAATTAAAAATTTCGATTTAGGGTGTATGCAAATAAATTATTATTATCACGGTCAAAAATTTAAAAATATTACAAATATGATTGAGCCAAAGACCAATGTTAACTGGGCAGGAAAATTTCTTGTAAGTCTTAAAGCTAAACATAAAACATGGGATGAAGCTATATCAAGATATCATTCGAATACTAAGTGGAGAAAAAAACAATATTTAGCAAAAGTTATGAATAATTGGGCTTTTGTTGGAAAAACAAAAAATATTGCTCTTAAAAATGAAGAAAAAACAAAAAGAAAAAATACTATTGCAACGTTACCAAAAGCAAAAAAGGATAAAGAAATCAAGCTTTCATTAAGAAATGAAGAAAAAAAAAATGAAATGTTAGAAGAAATTGAAAATGGAAGAGATAGAGTAAAAAAAGATAATAGAATATTAGAAAACAGTTTTTACAGTAGGTTTATAGAAGAAAACGAATTAGGGAATAAATTTAAAGATATAATGGAAGAAGAAGGTCTAGATAAAATTATTATAGAATTATCAGATTTACTTCCAGAAAAAATTAATAAAATTGAAGTTGAGAATAATTTCATTTACTTGGAAAAAAGTTTGATTAAAGATAATCTAGAACGAATAGAAAATATAAAAAAAAATAAATATTGATTTTAATCCAATAATAAATCAACATTTAAATATGAAAAAGTTAATTTTAATAGTTATACTTCTGCTTGCTCCACCTTTGAAAATTTCAGCAGATGAAATTTTAAGTCCTCATACTATGGGACATATACTTGGCGGCATAGGTAGCTTTTTTTTAGGTCCACTCCCTGGTATTGGTTTGTCAGTCCTACCAGAACTACTTGATAATGCGGGAAGTAGCACCAACAATAATGATTCTGATAATTCAAAAACGATATTTTATGTAAATGAGTATTCCAAAGAGTTTCAAATTGAGCCATACCGTAATGAAGAAGATGAAGAAAGCATAACAAAACTTACCAATTCAGTTAAACTAACTAATTCTCTTGAATATTTTTAAATTTACACCTTTATTTACCCTATCAAAAAATAAGAAGATAAGTAAGTGTTTAATACACACCTAAGTAGTTATGGGGTGGCTGAGGGGATTTGAACCCCCGGCCTTCGGTACCACAAACCAATCAAACTCCTAGTGAATCTTTTGCTTCCGACAACCCGTCAATATCTTTTATTTCATTTAATGATGCATATT